>NZ_CABFUZ020000101.1 GCF_902143385.2 Methylacidimicrobium cyclopophantes | reverse complement strand
GGTCCAGCCGGCGCAGCCGGACCCGATGATGATGAGTTCTTCCATACGTAACCGATATACGCGGCGCGGGAGGAGAGGTGCAAGCACTTGGTCCCTTTGGAAAGAGCCGAAGGGGACGCTCCCCGATTCCTCAAGATGCGGCTTTCAAACAGACCAGAGCCATTGAGAGAAAACGAAGATCCAGCGGCTGATTCGTTCGGTCTCCGTCGAGCGACCTCCGAGAAGGGCTGCGGCATCCGGGCGATGGAGAAGGGGTTGACGAGAAGATATCCGCCAAGCTATGAGACGAGCTGGCTTGAGAAGCGTCTTGCAAAGCTCCACGCCGAATTGCTTCCCCCGCACGCATAGGGTGGGCTCGGACGCGATTGCCGAAAGGGCCGGATAGAGGGCCGCTTGTCGAAAAAGAAGCCCGAGTCGGGCAATTCAGGAACCAATTCGGGTTTGAACGCGTACGATCATTTATTGCTGCTCCGGAGCGGGATGCCGAATTCGGGGCTCCTCGCCGCGAAGGAATGGCGCATCAGCGACGTCGCGTTCCCTTTGGGAGAGCGACACCTGGCTCTGTTAGACCGATTGGGTCCGGTTCTGCATCACTTCATCCAAGGCTGCAATCTCCTCTACCGATGGAGTGTCCAAGGGAAGGCGCCAGCCTGGATTGCCGATCTCCTCGATCGGGGCAAACCTGGGGATCTGGTCTCTCTCTCCCGAAGCGCGGCTTTGGCCAACCAACTCCCGTGCGTCATTCGGCCTGATCTCCTTTGGACGGAGTCGGGTTTTGCTCTCTGCGAATTGGACAGCGTGCCGGGCGGCATCGGAGTCACCGCTTGGTTGCAGGAGCGATTTGCCCATTGGGATTCAGCTCTCGTCGGAGGAGTCGACGGGATGAAGCAAGGATTTGTCCATATTTTCCCGGAAGGCGATGTCGTCGTTTCCGAAGAGGCAGCTTCTTATTGGCCTGAGATGGAGTACCTAGTCGGCTCCGAGCGGATGCGATGGGCGGAAGACTATCGTTGCGGCGACCGGCCCATCTACCGCTTTTTCGAGTGCTTTGATTGGGAGAAGCTCGTTTCTCTTCGAGAGAGCTTCGACGCGGACCGACACCGGATGACGCCGCCGCTGAAGCCTTATTTGGAGGAAAAGCTCTGGCTCGCCCTCTTTTGGCTCCGGCCGTTCCGCGATTTTTGGAGGCGCCAGCTCACTGAGAAGGGATTCCGTCTCTTGCGAGAAATCATTCCGCAGAGTTGGATTCTCGATCCCGCCCCACTTCCGCCGCAAGCAGTCTATCCCGGATTGGAGGTGAATGACTGGAAGGAAGTCGGTCAATTCAGTCAATCCGAAAGGGATCTTGTATTGAAGATTTCCGGCTTTTCTCCCTTGGCTTGGGGTTCGCGAGGGGTCTTTGTCGGTTCCGACTTGGCGCAAACGGAGTGGCAAGAAAGGCTCACACATGCTCTGGAGGAGTTCACATCTCATCCATGGATTTTACAGCGTTTTTCCAAGGCTGCGATTGTCGAGCACCGCTTTTTTACCTCGAATGGGGAAGAGGAGACGATGCTCGGCCGCGCCCGCATCTCTCCCTATTATTTCCTGATCGATGGGAAAGCGGAGCTCCGCGGCGCCTTGGCAACCATTTGTCCTGCAGACAAGAAGCTCGTTCACGGAATGCGCGATGCGATTCTGGTGCCGGCCACACGGATGGAGGAGGCCGGCAGAGCAATGGGGGCCCGGGAGCGTGGTAGGGAGTTAGACGCTTCCTCATGAATGTCTTCGAGTACCAAGCCAGAAGTCTCCTCGCTCGATATGGCATGCCGATTCCCGCCGGCGACGTAGCGACGACCCCGGAGGAGGCACGGCAGGTTGCCGTCGTACTGACCGATGGTCCCTTCGTCGTGAAATCTCAAATCCTGGCCGGGGGGAGAGGAAAGGGGCGCTTTCTCAACGGATTCGTCGGGGGAGTCCGGCTCTGCTCCGATGCAAATCAGGTGGAAGAAGTCGCGCGGGCGATGCTCGGAGGCGTGTTGGTTACGAGGCAGACAGGCCCGGAAGGACGGCGGGTGGATCGGGTGCTGGTTGCGAAGGCGCCTCGGATCCTTCGTGAGCTTTACCTGGCGATTCTTATCGATCGAGAGTGTCGGTGCCCCGTGGTGATGGGCAGCGCCCGGGGGGGGGTAGACATCGAGGAGGTAGCTCGGGAGGATCCGGAAGCAATCCATCGCATCCGGGTCGATCCCCAAATGGGCCTATGGCCCTATCAAGCACGAGAGCTTGGCCTCCGCATGGGCTTGCGCGGCCCCTTGCTTCTTCAAGCCGCCGACGCGATCGCGAGGCTCTATCATTTCTTTTGCGACTGTGATGCCAGCTTGGCCGAGATCAATCCGCTCGCGGTGGTCGAGGATGGGAAACTCGCCGTGATCGACGCAAAAGTGAGTTTCGATGAGAATGGTCTCTTTCGCCATCCGGAAATTGCGCGCTATCGAACCGAGGTGATTGAAGATGGACGCGAGGCGGAGGCCACAAAAGCCGGCCTCAATTACGTGGGTCTCTCGGGCGATATCGGCTGCATGGTCAATGGAGCCGGGCTTGCCATGGCGACGATGGATATCTTGCACCGCTACGGAGGAACGCCAGCCAACTTTCTCGACGTCGGCGGAGGAGCGGATCAAGATCAGGTAACCAAAGGCTTCGGCATCCTGATGAAAGACCCCAGGGTGCGAGCGATCTTCGTCCATATTTTTGGCGGCATCCTGCGATGCGACGTGATTGCGCGAGGCATTGTCGACGCGGTCTCCCAGGTAATGCCCAAAGTCCCGATTGTCGTCCGGCTACAGGGTACGAACCTCGAGGAGGGCAGAGCCATCTTGCGGCGGTCGGGTATGTCTATTCGGACCGCGGACGATTTGGCAGACGCGGCTCAAATGGCCGTGGCCGCGGCTAAGGAGCCGAGATAGATGTCGATTCTCGTGGATCGTTCCACTCGGGTCGTCGTGCAGGGAATTACCGGGAGAGCCGGATCCTTCCATGCGCGCGCCTGTCTCGACTACGGCACGAACATCGTGGCGGGGGTGACTCCGGGAAAAGGAGGACAAAGCTTTGATGAAGCCGTGCCCATCTTTGATTCCGTGATTGAAGCGAAAGAGGCGACTGGATGCACCGCAAGCTTGGTCTTTGTGCCGGCTCCTCTTGCCGCGGACGCCATCCTGGAGGCGGCAGCTGCGGAGATCGATCTGATTATCTGCATCACCGAAGGGATACCGATCCTGGACATGATTCGGGTTCGGCGATGGTTGGAACGGACGAGCACGCTTCTGATTGGACCAAATTGCCCGGGGGTGATTACCCCGGGGCAATCGAAGCTCGGGATCATGCCGGCCTATATTCATCGACCGGGCCCAGTTGGAATCGTTTCTCGAAGCGGGACTCTCACCTACGAGGCGGTTTGGCAACTCTCCCAATTAGGCATCGGGCAGAGCAGCTGCATCGGTATCGGCGGCGATCCGATCCATGGTCTGGGACTACGTGATGTCGTCGAGATGTTCGATAAAGATCCAGCAACGGAAGGAATCTTGATTATCGGCGAGATCGGAGGATGCGAAGAGCAGGAAGCCGCCGCATTTTGGAAGATCTCATCTCGGAAACCGGCAGCTGCTTTCCTGGCGGGAGCGACTGCGCCCGTCGGGAGGCGGATGGGACATGCGGGAGCGATCGTGAGCGGCATCGCAGGTACCGTCCAGGCAAAAATCGAAGCCTTGGAATCGGCGGGAATCTCCGTCATCCGCTCTCCCGCGGAAATCGGGAGCGGAATGGTTCAGGTTATGGCTACCGCATCTAGAACAAGGGGATGATTGCGCCCGAAACGATCGTTCAGGCGATCACCCGGAGCTCGCGGATCGGGATGCCCAGCGTCTCGGAAAGCTTGGTGGGTAGATCCTGGCGGCGGCGCAGGGAAAAAGCGAGGGAAGCATTGACCGATCGCAGGATCGCGCGCCCTGCGGTTCGATCGACGCGAACGAGTTGCGACTCTGCGGCGATCTGTGGGCCGACTAGTTCTTGCCAAGTGCGGTCGAGCCAAGCGCGGCTGTTGATTCTCCGCCGCTCGACATGGGAGAGGAGCCGCTCTACGAGGCTGCGTCGATAGAGTTGGGCCCGTTGAAGCGCTGACATCGGGGATGATTCCGTTTCCGAAAGAGAATGTTGCCGCTGCAGGATCGCGTCATAGGCGGTGGATCGGTACCGTTCCCGGAAGTATCGCGCCAGAAACTCTTCCGGGAAAACGGAAGCCTCCCTCGTAAAGCAGCGCAATCGCGAGGTGATGAGCTCGTCCAGGATCTTCTCGTATCGGCTTCGCCCGATGAGTATCCGAGGAAACTCGGCTGTCTCTCCTCCGAGAGCGACCGCCTTCTCCTGATGACGTCGCTCGTCATCCAGCCGTAAGGGAGCCTTACCCAAGCCGAGCGAGCGAAACGTTACCTCGGCCTCTTTCTCGTGGAGGCTCATGAAGTCGAGCCGACGCATTCCGCCCGCCGTCGTTCCGCGACGAGCTGGCGGCAGGCGCTCTTCATTCGTGCAAGGATGTAATAAACGGTCTGACTGCGTTGACGCACCAATTCCGTGCCTACGATTTTTGGTACGAAGCTACTGGGGACGGCCATTACTTCTTCCGCTGTCGAACCCGCCAAGCCTTGACAAAGGATGGAGGCCATCGCCTTCGTCAAGGTCTGCACATGGGCACCAAGCGACATCCGGAAAAGCAGTCGATTTTCGGAGTCGGCTTTTAAGAAAACGCCGACCGAGTCGGTGCACTCTTGGTCCTTCCGCACATCGGAAAGGGTATAGGTTTCTCCTTCCTTCGGGGCACATTCGCTCGACCGATCGCTGTAGGCGATCAGCAGCTCACGCTTCTCCTCCTCGGGAAGATTTTGAAAGAGATCCACGATCTCTTGAAGGCGTAGAGGTAAGGTTGGGTCGACGTTTTGCATCGGAGATGAATCAAATCCCAATTCCCCCGCGCGTCAATGCCAGTCTACGGCCGTTGGATTGGAGCTCCTACTTTGTTGCCCCATTCGGTCCACGACCCATCATAGTTCCTCACTTTCTTGTGCCCTAGCAAATACGTGAGGACAAACCATGTGTGGCTGGAGCGCTCGCCGATTCGGCAGTAGACGATGCTTTCCCTATCCGAAGAAAGCCCGCAACTCTCCTCATAAATTCGGGAGAGCTCCTCTGCCGACCGGAAAGTCCCGTCTTCTCGAACCGCCGCTTTCCATGGCACGCTTTTGGCGCCGGGGATGTGGCCCCCTCGCAAAGCTCCCTCTTGAGGATATTCCGGCATATGGAGGAGCTCCCCCGTGAACTCCCCCGGGCTCCGGACATCAATCAAGGGCCCACCTGTCGTCAAAAAGGCTCGCACTTCCTCATAAAAGGCCCGGATCTCTTTGTCATGGCGTGCGGTCGGCACAGGGTAAGTCGTTTCAGGATAGGAAGGCTTCTCGCGAACGAGCGGTCTCCCTTCCCGGATCCATTTGTCTCTGCCGCCATTGAGAATTTTCACTCGCTCATGGCCATAAAGACGGAAAGCCCAGAGAGCATAGCAAGCCCACCAATTCGACTTGTCTCCGTAGAAGATGCAGGTCGTCGTCTCGTCGATGCCGTTCTTGCGGCAAAGTGCCGCAAATTTCTCCGGTGCAATGTAGTCCCGAATCACCGGGTCGTTGAGATCCGCCCGCCAGTCGATATGCACGGCTCCGGGGATATGGCCGGTATCGTAAAGGAGGACGTCCTCGTTGCTTTCAACGATGCGAATCCCAGGGTCCTGCAGATGATCCGTGAGCCATGCGGTCTCAACCAGAGCTTCCGGATGGGAATATGTCTTCATACGCTATAGACTGACAAGATTATGGCATGGTTGTCGAGGAAGTTCCCCGCCGCTTAAGCTCCGGAAAGTTTGCAAGCCGCCAATCCCGGCCGATTCGAAAGAGAGGTGGTCACTCTTTTCCGTGCGCGTCTTTCCCGTGTGCGACTCCGCACGTTCTCGGAGAGAGGATCGTTCTCAGGAACCTTGCCCTGCTTCGGGGCAGAAAGCCTCGACTCCCAAAGTCTTAAAGAGCGCTCGGTCGGCATCGAGCGATTGATTGGGGGTGGTGAGAAGCTGCTCTCCGATGAAAAGAGAGTTTGCGCCGGCAAAAAAGCAGAGTACCTGGGTTTCCCGGGACAACCCACGGCGTCCGGCGGCCAGCCGAATTCGGGAATGAGGCAAAAGAATGCGCGTTACGGCGATGAGGCGCACGAGGTCGAACGAATCGACCGGTGTTTTCGACTGGAGCGGGGTGCCTGGGATGGGAACGAGGAGGTTAAATGGGATGCTTTCGGGCGCGGGATCGAGTTGGTGAAGCGCAAGGAGCATCTCCAGGCGATCCTCGATGCTTTCCCCCATCCCGAGAATGCCGCCGCTGCATAATCGAAGACCCGCATCCTGTGCCGCATGCAAGGTTGCGACCCTATCGGCGAAGCTGTGGGTCGTTGCGATTCGTCCATAAAAGTTTGGACCGGTGTTGAGGTTATGGTTGTAGATCCGAACCCCCGCTTCTCGAAGACGCCGCGCCGCTTTTGGGCCAAGGAGTCCCAGGGTCACGCAAATCTCCAGTCCCTGATCGCGGATGCCTTCGACGAGACGGCAAACAGCCTCCAGTCGATCATCTGCTTCTTTGAGGCCGCGCCAGGCGGCGCCGAGACAAAGGCGGGTCGCTCCATGGCGGCGCGCGTCCATTGCCGCATGGTGTAGCGCGCCGGCGTCAAGAAGAGGATGGGTCGTCAGTCCCGTCGCGTAGCGAGCACTCTGAGCGCAATAGCGGCAATCTTCACTGCAACCCCCTTCTTTGATATTCACCAGTTCGCATCGTTGAATTCCATTCTCGGGGTGATGCGCCACGTGAACCGTGCGCGCTTTGGTCAGTAAGCTCAACAGGGGTTGGTCATAAAGGGCTCGAAGACTCTCCAAGGTCTCCATTCCGGCAACGTTATGGAGCTTGTGGCGGTAAGGCAAAGCTCTTTTTTTTGAGGGGGGAAGCGGCGAACGGGGCGGCGGTGGAAACGGGGCGCGACAAAGACCCTTCGGACGGAGCTCTGGTCATACAGTGGTTACATAATGGATATAAGATGTATGGAACAAGTAATAAGAATGTATATATACTGGATTAAGTATAGCGCAAACACCTATAGCGCAAACACCAACAGGCGACGGCTCCACTCCTTTCCTGTAGATGGGAGGTGGAGGTGCGTGCGCTCAGGAAAGATCGGCGCGGCTGCCGAATTGACGATCGCCCGCGTCTCCTAAGCCCGGTAAAATGAAGCCCTGCTGATCGAGCCCTCGATCGACGGCGCCGGTGTAGATGACAACATCCGGGTGGGCTTCTTGTACGCTGCGGATTCCTTCGGGAGAAGCCACGCAGCAGGCGAGCCGGAGGCGAGTGGCTCCCCGCTCGCGGAGCAGGGTAAAGACAGCCCTTGCGGTGCCGCCGGTCGCCAGCATGGGATCCAAAAGAAGAACGCAGGTCTCCGGCGTGATACCCGTAATGCGATCCAGATAGACCGACGGCTGAAGCGTCTCTTCGTTGCGGAAAGCCCCAACGAATGAAACAGTGGCATGGGGAAGAAGGGTACGGAAGGGTCGAAGCATTCCGAGGCCGGCGCGAAGAATCGGTACCAGCGCCACGGGTTCTGCAAGAACGGCGCCCTCGGCTTCCTCCAACGGAGTAATCACGGGAATCGGCCGCAATGCAAGGTCGCGAGTTGCTTCCACCGCAAGGATAAACGCAGCTTCTTCTAGAAAATGAATAAAAAGACGTTGATCCGTGCTTCGGTCGCGAAGCCGGGTAATCCTATCGAGAAGAATCGGATGTTGAACGTGGTATAAACGGGGCATAGTCGATCCAGTCGCGAGCCTTAGCTTAGGGAGGCAAAAAATCGTTGAAAAGCAAGGCCAAGATCGTGTGGGGCCTCGATTTCGACGGGCATGGGATTTTTGGATGTGCATGCACGGAGCTCCTGGATTGCGGGGACAAGGATAGGACGTTTCGGGAGCTATGGTCAGGGCGAGGTTCCCGTCGTTCGATTGAGACGGGAGGCTTTCCCAGGGAGATTGTCATCTTTGTGGAAAAGCCCTTGGAAAGAGAAAAGGGAACGACGTAGCGTGGGAGCATGGCACATTCGTCCAAAAAGCTTCTCTTGCGGCGTCGTCCTCGAAGGCTCCGAGCATCGGAAGGAGTCCGCAGGCTGATCGAGGAGCACGCCGTTACGGTGCGCGATCTGATTGCACCCGTCTTTTGCAAGGAGGACGGTGCGCGCGAAGAGATTCCATCGATGCCCGGGGTTTTTCGTTATCAACCGCAGGACGCTCTTCGGTTCGCTCTGGATCTCCATGAGCGCGGAGTTCCCGCGATCGCTCTTTTCCCGTGCATCCCCGAGAGCAACAAAGATGCAACGGGATCTGCAGCGCTAGATTCCGATGGGCTGATTCCCCGAGTAATTCGGGAGATCAAGGAGAGAGCTCCTTCCCTGCTCGTGATCGCCGACGTCGCGTTGGATCCCTATACCACGCATGGACATGATGGCATTTGGAATTCGGAGACCGAGGAAATCGAAAACGATGTTACCGTGGGCTTGCTTTGCAACATGGCCCGAGTTCTCGGTCGAGCGGGAGTCGATTTTGTGGCCCCTTCCGACATGATGGACGGGAGGGTCGGAGCGATTCGGGCGAGCCTCGACGAGGCCGATCTGGAGCGAGTCGGGGTGCTTTCGTATGCGGTAAAGTTCGCTTCTGCCTTTTATGGACCCTTTCGCGACGCCGTCGGGAGCCGCCGAGCGAAGGGGTATTTGGACAAGAGGAGCTACCAGCTGAATCCGGCAAATCTGCGGGAAGGCCTTTTGGAAGCCCAATTAGACGAAGCCGAAGGAGCGGATATTTTGATGGTGAAGCCCGCGGGTCCCTATTTGGACGTGATTTCCAAAGTTCGGGACCGCACTCTGTTGCCTGTCGCGGCTTATCAAGTCAGCGGCGAGTATGCACAAATCGTAGCCGCAGCGCAAAACGGATGGTTGGACTTGGAAGCGACTTACCGGGAAGCACTTCTCTCGATCAAGCGGGCGGGAGCCGACATGATTTTTACCTATTTCGCTCCATTATTCGTTGGAATGAGGGATTCACTCACTACGTAAGAGTTGTTTCGTTATTGCGAAAATTTCACAGAACCGTTCGAAGAGACTGCCTTTGAGGAAGCGTAGAGAGCGGCGGTCTGGCTGGGAGAGTTCCTGTCCGGCCGGCTGGAAGAACGGATGGGGAGAGTCGGCTTGGTCGCGATAGATCAGGAATGGAATCAATGGAGAAATTTGGCCGTTTTGCGACTTTCGAGGCAGCGTTGGCCGCGTTTCAGAAGTTTTCGCTCGTCTCCCGCGGTCGATTGGTCGCTCATCCGGATTGGGTCGATTGGCTCACCGCTGTTGTGGCGTCACCGGAATGTGCAACTCGCGGTCCCGGCCGCTGGAGCATGGATTGGCGAGAGCTTTGGGGAGTCCATGCGGATGGGGAGAAAAAGCTCAATGCGCTCCGTCTGCTCAAGCAACGGGAGCAAATACGAATCGGCCTTCTCGATTTTGCAGGCCTTTGGTCGTGGGAGAAAACCACGGGGGCGCTCTCTCGTCTCGCCGATTTTTGCGTCGGGCAAGTCCTTCAAGTCGTTTGCGAAGAATCGCGCGTAAATCAGACGCCTCTTGCCATCTTGGCGCTGGGAAAACTCGGCGGCGGGGAGCTCAACTACAGTTCGGACATCGACATCGTTTTTCTTGCTGCGGACGACGAGAATCCATTCGCCGGGTCGCTTCGTCCGATGATTGCGCGACAGGTCGTGGCAGGTTTGGCCGATTCGAAAGGCGTCGGCTCACTCTACCGGGTGGATTTGCGGCTGCGTCCCGACGGCAATGCGGGTGCTCTCGTGCCGTCGTTTTCCGAATGTGAGCGATATTACGCCTCCTCGGGGGAAACTTGGGAGAGAATGGCTCTCATCAAGGCACGGTTTGTCGCTGGGGATGCCGGCCTGGGATACGAATTTGAGGTGTTGCGCCATCAATTTTGCTTCCCGCGCCATCTTTCGGAGGAGGTGTTCGAGGAAATCGCCGCGATGAAGTCGAGAATCGACGAAGAAATCTTGTCGGCGGATCGAAAGGAGCGGGATGTAAAACTTGGCCCAGGGGGGATTCGAGAGATCGAGTTCCTAGCCCAAGCCTTGCAGCTTTTTTATGGCGCTCGGCAGCCCGTGATTCAGGTTCGATCCACCTGTGGAGCATTGCGAGCGCTCTCAACGGTCGGGCTGCTGCCGCAAGATCAGGTCGATGCGTTGATCGACGCATACGGGTTCCTGCGGAATCTCGAACATCGACTGCAGATGGTAGAAGAATTGCAGACACACTTGCTCCCCACGGAAGCAGCGGCTCGATCCCGGATAGCGGAATCGCTTGGATTTTCGACTTCGGAATTTGAATCGAAGTTGCGATCGCACCGTTCGTACGTTCATGAATTATTTCAACAATATTTCACAAAAAAAGAATCGCCTTCGGTATCTATTCCTCTCGAACTTTTCGCCTCCCCGGAAGAGGCTGTGCGCAATCTGGAAGCGCTCCAGCAGAGGGATTCTCTGTTGAGTGCCCCGCGAGCAACGCGAGCCTATCGTCGTTTAACTCCTTTTTTGGGAAAAGCCTTGCACCTGGCGGTCGAACCCGACGTTGTTCTTCGGCGGTTCGTATCTTTCGTCGCCCGCTACGGTGCTAGGTCGTACCTCTTTGAGACCCTAGCGGCTAATCCCAAGGCGTTGGAACTTCTGGTCAGGCTTTTCGATGCCAGTTCCTTCTTCAGTGAGATTCTTTTTGCTCAGCCCGAGCTGTTTGAGGAGATCACCCAGAGTCGTTCCTTAGGGTGTCGAAAGGGAAAGGAGGAGTATCTCGAGGGGCTGGGTTGCGTGCGGGGAGAAGCCGCAGTTGGCGCCCGACTCTATCGTCGCGGGGAACTTCTCCGCATCCTCCTTCGGGACATATTAGGGCTAGCGGATCTTCTCGAAATCCAACGGGAATACACGGCCCTTGCCGAAGCCTGCTTGGAGTTTGCTTGCCAAACGATTCCATCTGGAGATCTCGCCTACATCGGGCTAGGCCGGTTTGGGGGAGGTGAGTTGGCCTACGGCTCTGACCTCGATTGTCTCTGCGTTGGTTCCCAAGAGCAATCGGCGTTGGCCATCCATCGATTTCTCGGGGAACCTCTCCCTGCCGGCATCCTTTTCCCCATGGATTACCGCCTCCGCCCCCACGGTGAGGGGCCCCTTGCTCTACCGGTGGAGGTATACGAAGTCTATTACCGGGACAAAGCCCAATTTTGGGAGATCCAAGCCTTGACCAGGGCACGCTTTGTGGCCGGGGAAGGGAAAACCGGGGAAAGATTTATCGCGATGGTTGACCGGCTCTGGAGAGAGCGAAGTAGGGCTTGTCCGCTGGACGAGATCATCTCGATGCGAGAAAGGATCGAGCAGGAGCGCCATGCCGCTTTGGCTCCTTTCCAGCGGTTCAAAACCGGAGCTGGAGGGATTCTTGACATCGAATTTGGGTTGACCCTCTGGTCAATGAGAACGGGGAAACGGGAACCGAACTTTTGGAACGTCTTAGCCGATCTGCGCACGAGGGAACCGGATCTCGCCGGAGTTTTGGAAGACGGCTATCGTTTCCTGCGTCGGGTAGAAGCGGTGCTCCGACGAGAAAGAAATCAACAACAAGAGGTTCTGCCGGAGGATCCGACGGCGTGGAAGAAGCTCGGGCAGCGCTTGGGCTTCCCCACTGTCGAAGAGTTCATTGGTGCGTACGAAGGGAAGCGCAAGGGGATCCGGGCAGCCTATCGGGAGCTATGCGAGAGAGTGCGTCGCTTGCCGCGGTGAGCTCCGCTTCCTTTTTGCTGCTACCGGAACCTTCGCCAAGACGTTTGTCTCCCCATTCCACAACCACGTTGTACCATTTCCGATGAGCCGCGCCCGACTGGCTTACACACCGATACCGAGGGGGGTCGCCTCCTTGTTTTTGCAATAGTTCCTGCAGCCTCCCTTTCGGGTTTTCCAACAAGGCCCCCGGAGAGGAGGCGAGATCGCCAATCGCATGAGCGAACAATTTCCGGACGACCACCTTTGACTTGCGCCACCCACTGTCGCGGTAAACCGCCCCAATCACCGCTTCCAAGGAATCCGCTAAGTTGGATTCCTTTGCCCGTCCGCCGCTCTTTTCTTCCCCTTTCCCCAAGAGGAGAAGCTCTCCCACGCCCAGCTCTTTCGCAATGCCGGCCAAGGTGGAGCGATTGACCAGAAAAGAACGCATCTTCGTCAGCAGGCCCTCTCTGTGAAGAGGAAACCTGGCGTGGAGCAAATCGGTGATTGCAAGTTGGAGGACGGCATCACCCAGAAACTCCAACCGCTGATAGTTCGGCCCGGCGCTTCTCCTCTCCGCCGCATAGGAAGGATGGGTGAGCGCCTCCCGCAACAGATCGGCATTACGGAAGTCATGACAAATGATCTTTTGGAAAGTCGCAATGTCCATTTTCCGCTTTCTACTTAAAATGGAAAATAACCAGACTATCTACATAGGAAACAATGTGTTATGATGATGGATGCAACCTTGAAGAGAGGGGAAAAGCAAGGGTCGATCTGGAGATCGGCGCGACTATTTCGGTGCGGGCGCATGAGCTGTCGCTAGAGCAATTCGCATTTCTTAGGCAAAACGTGAAAAGAAAGAGCATCCCTGGAAGGTTATTGCCCACGAGGGTGGAAGCGACGGTGGACCTCCTGTAACCGATCGATGGCGACGTGCGTGTACATTTGCGTAGTCGCCAAGTCGGCGTGGCCGAGAAGAAGCTGCAATGAGCGAAGATCCGCGCCCCGATGGAGGAGATGTGTGGCAAAGGAATGCCGCAACAGGTGGGGATGAAGTCCATAACGACGCCCGATCTTTCTGGCAAGACTCAAAAGAATCTGATTGATACAAAAGCGGGTGAGAGGACGACCGCCTCTCCGGAGGAAAAGAAAATCGCTTCTCCTGGAACCGAGCAATCGCGGACGGCCCTCTCGAAGGTAATCCTCCAGAGCGCGGATGGCAGCATCCCCTAGGGGCACAATCCGCTCCTTTCGGCCCTTGCCGAAAACGCGGAGCATTCGATCCTGCGGCAAAAGGGAGGTCAAGCGCAGTTCCACCAGTTCGCTGACCCGCAGGCCGCCACCGTACAGAGCCTCGAGGATTGCTCGATTGCGAATCCCTTCCGGCGTAGATGGATATTTAATAGATAAAAGATGATTCACATCCTCTTCAGATAGTACTCGAGGAATGCGCAGCCCTACTTTTGGAATATCCAGATCTTGAGAAAGATCCACTGAAATGCTGCCTTCTCTTCGCAGAAAGGAAACAAGATGGCGCATTGCGATGATAGCGGCCTTGAGGGAACCGGAAGCGAGCCCTCTCTCTCGCTCCTCTGCCAAGTATCTGTGGACCTGCTCGATCGACAGCGAGGCGGGGTCGGGGAGGTTGTTTGCAATGGCCCACTTCGCGAACGACTCGAGCAAAAGACGATTCGTGATCTGTGTGTTTACCGAGTGATCTTTTTCCGTTGCAAGGTAGCGGAGGGTCGACTCGATCGCGCCCGACCACCGGGTTTCGTCTTCGGAGTTCCCTGCAGAGAGACGGTTATTGCTCACGATTGAGCTCAGCGAGGATCTGGGGGTCGCGGACGTCGGCCCAAGAGCCGCTTAAGATGAATCCGTGGACGCGCCCGGTACGGGCGAGC
>NZ_CABFUZ020000100.1 GCF_902143385.2 Methylacidimicrobium cyclopophantes | reverse complement strand
GGGGCGGGGGGGCTCCGGAGAGAAGGTGAGGCGGGAAGCGACTTCTCCGCGGAGCCAATCGATTCCCCGATCGAGGAGAAGGTACTTGAGACGCGACCGTTTCCGATCTTCGCGATTGCCGTAATCCCGTTGGGTCGTGACGATCGCGACCGCCGCCTCCCGGACGCGCTCCTTCGGGACGTAAAAGAGGGGTTGGGCCAGATGCGGCTGCGTCTGGCGCAGGCCGTGGGTCATCCCGTGGCTTCCTCCGACGAGAAGGGTATAGCCCTCGACTTCCCGCCGGTTTGCATGAGCCACGAGTCCCAGATCGTTCGAGAAGACATCGATATCGTTTCTCGGGGGAAGGGCGATGCCGATCTTGAACTTCCGAGGAAGATAGGTCGCCCCGTAGATTGGCTCTTCCTCGGCCTGACTCGTTTCCTCGATGGGGAGCGGTTCGCCGTCGATCCAGATCTCGCTATAGGCGCGGCTGCGGGAGAGAAAGAGTTGGCTGAGATCGGCGGCGAGCTCTTGGAGCTCGCGGTAGACCGGATCGGCGACCGGAACCGGAGTCGCCACCGTGTTGCGTACGACGTCACCGCAGGCCCCCCAAGTCAAGATCCCCGAGGAGAGGATTTCCGCGACGGCCCGGCGAAGGTCGATTTTGCGGATGCCGTGGAGTTGGATTCCTTGCCGTGTGGTGATGCGTAGGGTGCCGTTGCCCACCGTTTCCGCAAGACGATCGAGAGTGAGGTATTGGGCGGCGCTGAGCCGACCTCCGGGGGTCTTGGTCCGGATCATGAAGATCCAGTCTTTGTCGAGGCCGGCTTTTCGAAGCTCTCCTCGACGATCGCGGTCATCCTGTTGATAGCTTCCGTGGAATTTCAGGATTTGCGCATCGGTATCGGAAAACCGGGCGGAGCTTGCGTCTCGGAGGGCTTCGGCGAGGGTACCGCGAAGTCGTCGGCTACTTTCCTTGATCTTTTCGACCGGGCTAACGGAGGACATATTGCTATTAGTCCATAGAGATAGTATATTTTGCAAACAAAAAACGACTCGCGACGACGGTTTCTCTTTTGGGTGGTTGAGTCGGTTGGAGAAATCGGCGAACTAATAATCCGGCTCGTTCCCGATCTTCCACTTGATGCTGCAGCCAACGCTGGGGCGTTGCACGGCGGGAGCCGATTTCCCGGCGAGAACGGCCTCGATCGCCGCTCGGAGGTCCCCGCCCGTGACCGGTATTGAGTTCCCCGGTCGGCTCGCGTCGTACTGGCCTCGGTAGAAGAGGCGCTGATCCCGGTCGAAGAGGAAGAAATCGGGGGTGCAGGCCGCCCGGTAGGCCTTGGCGACCGCCTGCGTCTCGTCAAAAAGGTAAGGAAATGTGTAGCCCACCTCCTTGGCTACCTCGGCCATCCGCTCGGGAGAATCGTCCGGATACCGAACGGGGTCGTTGGCGTTGATGGCCACCGCCGCAAGCCCTCGGCGCTGGTACTCGGCGACCAGCTTCGCGAGATGGTGCTGGAGATGCTTCACATAGGGGCAATGGTTGCAGAGAAACATCACCAGGAGCGCGGGGGCGCCGGCGAAATCGGAGAGGGAGACCAGCTTCCCCGAGGGATCGGGCAAAGAAAAAGAGGGAGCGCGGGTGCCCAGCGGGGTCATCAAGGATGTAGCGGCCATGAAAAAAGTGTAAAAAGCGTTTCCCGGCGGACAATCCTTTTTTTTGGAAGCTGGTGGCGATACGATTCTGGGGGAGGAATCGGATGTACAAAAGGATCCTGGTGGCCTATGACCGCTCCGAGGGGGGGCGGGCCGCCCTCGACGAGGGGCTTGCTCTTGCCAAGACGCTCGGGAGCGATTGCGTGGTTCTCTGGGTCGTTCCCCCGGTACCCTATTTTTTCTTCGATATCGGACGGGAGATCGAGATGCAGCAACAGAGGGAAGAGGCTTTCCTCGCCGAAATCGACAAGGATGTGAAGGCTGCCTGCCGGCGGTGGGGTCATCCGGCGGCCGTCGCCCGAAAGACGGGGAGTCCCGCGTTCGAGATCGTCCGATTCGCCGAGGAGAAGGGGTTCGACTTGATCGTCCTGGGCCACAGCGCCTATGTCGGACCTTGGGGAAGGGCTTTGGGCAGCGTCGCCGCCCGGGTGAGCGAAGAGGCGGCTTGTGCGGTGCTGATCGCTCGGCTGCCGAAGACTCACGGCGAGAGTGGTCGCGCCTCTGCGGAACCGGAGAGCAGATCGAAGTCGGCCTCCGCGGACTGATGGCGAGAGGATCGTCTTGACGAAGCCCGTAGCCGAAGCGGAACAAAGGCCTGGATGCGAGGAGAGCGCCCGGCTTCCGGCCGAGCCGTCGAAAGCTCGACTGCGGCGAAGGGGGCGGCCCCGCTTCCAAGCCGCAGGGAAAAATGTTCGATATGCGGACTAGAGCTCGCGCCGGCCTGCGAGCGCATAGCTCAGGGTGACGCTGTCGGCAAATTCGAGTCCGCCTCCGGCCGGCAGGCCCGTCGCCAAGCTCGAAATTCGCGCTCCGGTTTTTTTGAGTAGCTGCCCCAAGTAGAGAGCGGTGGCTTCCCCTTCGGCATCGGTGCCGAGGGCGAGGATGATCTCCCGGGGATGCTCCCGCTCGATACGGGCGAGAAGCGGCCCGGTCGGAAGCTGCTCCGGTCCGATTCCTTCGAGGGGGGAAAGCCTTCGGCCGAGGACATGGTAGCGGCCGCGGAACGCCGCAGCCCGCTCGATGCGAAGGACGTCGCCGGGAGAAGCGACGATGCACCAGAGGAGAGGATCGCGGGTGGAGTCTCGGCAGAGCTCGCAATGCTCCTCCTCGGCGTAAAATCCGCAACGCGAGCAGGCGCGAACCCGAGAGCCGACGGCTTGCAAGGTTCGAGCGAGCCGTTCCTTGGTTCCACCGGTCTCCGCCAGCAGGAAGAGCACGAGGCGTTCCGCGGAGCGGGGGCCGATCGATGGAAGCTCGCGCAACGCTGCAAGCAGTTCGCGGACGGTCGGGGGATAATCCGCCATGAAAGGACTCCGTGTTCTTGCCGCTAGGGCATGCCCGGCAAACCGAAACCCGATCCCAGTTTTTTCATCTCTGCCTCACTCGCTTGACGAGCTCGATCGAGAGCCTCTCGAACGGTGGCGAGGATCAGCTCGGAGAGCATCTGGGCATCCCCTTGCGCGACCAGCTCGGGTGCGATCCAAAGATCGAGGAGCTGCCCCCCTCCGCTCGCCACCGCCCGGAGCTTCCCTCCGGCCCCTTCGACTTCGAAGCGCCGGGAGGCGAGATCTTCCTGTAATTTTTGAGCCTGCTCCTGGAGCTGGCGGGCCTGCTTGAGCATTTTGTTTAGATTCATTGGCGATGGTCTTGCGGGGGGGTTGTCGAGAGGATGCGGGCTTCAAAGACCCGCAGCGCCTCCTGGATGAGCGGGTCGTTCCGAAACTCTTCTTCGGTTATCTGCTCCTGGGGGGAGGGGGCTTTCTTTGCCGCGCTTTCGGGGCGTTGCTTCCGTTCCGGCTCCGTCGGCGGATCGATGAGAAGAAAGGAGACCCGCACCGGTTCCCCGAGGGACTCTCGGAGCGAGTCTTCCAAGATCGGCCGGTTTCGAGGGTCGGTGAAGTAGGCCGCCTTCTGCCGGAAATCCTTGGGGAGGGCGACCTCCATGAGGTCTCCCCGCCTTTGGAGGAAGCGGCTCTTCCGGATCGAGTCGGCTTCCAAGGGTCGCTGCTCCGCGAAGCGGTCGAGCGCGAGCCGCCAAGCTTCTTCCGGGCTCATTGCGGCAGGCTCGGGAGGAACGAGAGCGGGTCGCGGTTCCTGCGGAACCGTGGTGATCGGAGGAACGGGCGGATTTGCTGCTTCCCCGAAAGAGGCGCTCGGCTCCTTCTGGTAAGAGGGGGGGGATGCGGAGGAGGGAGGTGCTGGCTGCGGAGAGGAGGCGGAGAGCTCTCGGAGAAGACGCTCGAGGGAGACCTTCTCCTTGTGGTGGGTCAGCTCGAGGATGCCGACTTCGAAAAGGAGGTTGCGATTGGCTGCGACGCGCAATCGCCCCTCCCACTGGGTCAGCTCTTCCAGGAGGGAAAGAGTCGTTTCCGGCGAAAGGGATCTGGCGAGCGCTTCCACCTCGGCCAGTTCCGATTCCGGAAGTTCTTCTCGGATGAGGGCGGGCGCGGCCTGGGAGACGGCGACATTGCGGAAGAGGTGGAGGAGCTCCCGCGAAAGAACCATGGCTTCCTTCCCGGATTCGAGCAGCTCGCGCAAGAGGCAAAGGGCATCGGCGGCCGCTCCTTCGGCGATCTGCCGGGCGAGGGCGGCGATCGGGGCCGTTCCGGCCATGCCAAACATCTCGAGAACGACCTTCTCCGAAATTTCGCCTCCGTAGAAGCCGACGAGTTGGTCGAGGGCGCCTTCCGCATCGCGGAGGGATCCCTCCGCATTTCGAGCCAGCAGGGCGAGTGCCTTGGGATCCGCGCTCAGCCCCTCGGCTGCACAGAGCGAAGCGAGATGGCCGGCAATTTCCCTCTCGGAAATCCGACGAAAGTCGAACCGCTGGCATCGGGAAAGGACGGTGGCCGGCACTTTTTGCGGCTCCGTCGTGGCGAAGAGGAACTTCACGTGGGCCGGAGGCTCCTCCAGGGTCTTGAGGAGGGCGTTGAATGCGGCCTGCGTGAGCATGTGGACTTCGTCGATCACATAGATTTTGAATCGACACTGCACCGGAGCGAAGCGGGCGCTTTCGCGCAGCTCGCGCACTTGATCCACGCCGTTGTTGGAAGCTCCGTCGATCTCCAGAACGTCAAGGCAGCGGCCCGCGTCGATCTCCGCGCAGATTGGATCGGAAGGATCGAAATCGACGGTCGGACCACCGGAGCACTCGAGTGCCTTCGCCAGGATGCGGGCGGTGGAGGTCTTTCCGGTGCCGCGCGGCCCGGCGAAGAGATAGGCTTGTGCCACCCGTCCTTGTCGGATCGCGCCCGCCAGCGTTCGGACGATATGCGGCTGGCCGACGATCTGCGAAAAGGTGCGCGGACGGTACTTTCTGGCAAAGACTTCGTAAGCCATGGGCTTGAGGCTCCGATAGGAGGAGCACCAGGAGCAGCGACAACAGCGGTCAAGTTACCGGTGCTTCCTTTCGGACCTGGCGGGGTTACCCTGCCGGCAGCTCCGCCGCCCCTGGCGCATTTGATCTTATTCCGTCGGAGAACGGATGCAACCTACTTCTCGTCGCCTTCGGCAACGAAGCGAAGGAATCGGTTGCTTCCTTCCGCGGGAAGGCTCTTATGGGTTACTCGGAGCTGGGTTCGGGGGAGTCGTCCCGGGGCCGGGGTTCTCGCTCGAGGGAGCCGGCTCGCCAGCCGAAGGCGGTGCGCTCTCTCCTGCCGGAGGCTGGACGGAGGACGAAGAAGCACTCGGGCCGGGTTGGCTCCCCTCCGCGGGCGGGGTCGTGGCGGAAGAGGAAGAGGAGGAGGAAGGAGAGGAAGTGCCGGAGGGGGGAGGCTCCGGAGTGGGGGGAGCGCCTTCTTCCAGTGCGGCCTCCGCATCCGGGCCTTCGGGCGATTCCTTTTTCGTTTCGGTCTGGGGCTGGGGCTGACCCGCTTCCTTTTTGGAAGAGAGGTTGCAGCCGGCGATGACCGCGGATGTCAAAAGCCCGAGGGAGAGGAACAAGAGACGCGAGAGCAGGGGTTTTCTGGCGGAGTCCATAAGGATTTTGTGAACTGGTTTCCCGATTAAGCCTTCCCTCGTTTCTCTTGTCAATCGACCGGAGCAAAAAGTTTCGATCGGCTAACCCGGCAGAGGAAATTCGAGGGTGGAAGACAAGACCTCTTCCCGGATTTTCTCGAGCACGGCGGAATCGTTTCGATGGGTGATGGTTCGGTGGATCCATTCCGCGATGTCGAACATCTCGTTTTCGCGCATCCCGCGGGTGGTGACCGCCGGAGTCCCGAGGCGAATTCCGCCGGCTTGGTAGGGAGGGAGGGTATCGAACGGGATCGCGTTCTTGTTGACCGTGATCCCCACACGGTCAAGAAGCTCTTGGGCCTCCTTTCCGGAGATCCCCCGAGGGCGGAGGTCGACTAAGAGCAGATGGTTTTCGGTCGTTCCCGTGACTAGACGGTAGCCGTGACGCTTCAAGCCTTCGGCCAGAGCGCGGGCATTGCGGATCACCTGGCTCTGGTAGTGTTGAAACTCGGGCTGGAGGGCTTCCTTGAGACAGACCGCCTTGGCGGCGATCACGTGCATGAGGGGCCCACCCTGAATCCCTGGGAAGATTTGCGCATCGATCTCCTTTGCGTAGGCCGCGCGGCAAAGGATCATGCCGCCTCGCGGTCCGCGGAGCGTCTTGTGCGTGGTCGTCGTCACGAAGTCGGCATAGGGCACCGGAGAGGGATGCAGGCCCGCGGCCACCAGTCCCGCGACGTGGGCCATGTCGACGAAGAGAAACGCTCCTACCGTGTCCGCGATCTGCCGCAGCGTCGCGAAGTCGATGATGGCGGGATAGGAGGAGGCACCCGCGACGATCATCCGGGGACGGTGGGCCTCCACCGTTTTGGCGAGCCCGTCGTAATCGATCCGCTCGTCCTCCGGACGGACGCCGTAGTGGGCTACTTGAAAGAAGCGGCCCGAGAAATTCATCTTGAAGCCATGGGTGAGGTGTCCCCCGTGGGCCAAATCCATGCTCACCAGCTTGTCCCCAGGCTGCAGGCAGGCGAAGTAGACGGCCATGTTCGCCTGACTGCCCGAGTGGGGTTGGACGTTGACATGCTCGGCGCCGAAGAGCTGTTTTGCACGATCGATCGCCAGCCGCTCGATCTCGTCCATGTTTTCGCAGCCGCCGTACCATCTTCTTCCGGGATAGCCCTCCGCGTACTTGTTGGTGAGGCAGCTTCCTTGGGCCTCCATCACCGCGCGGCTCGCGAAGTTCTCCGATGCGATCAATTCGAGATTTTCGCTCTGCCTTCGGCTTTCCCGTTCGATCAGAGAGCCGATGTCCGGGTCGGCGGTCGGGAGGGCGGAAGCCCGCTGGGACGCAGACGAACGGGACGAGATTTTTCCCAGCAGGTCGAGCTTCCGTAGCGGGCGGTCGTGCCCCAAGGAGCCCGGTTGGGAGACGAGCCAGGCGTGAAGGATGGCCGGGAGCTCGGTGGCATGGACGATCCCGGACCCCAAGCAGAGAATGTTCGCCGAATAACGGGCGCGAGCCGCAGCCGCCTCGTCGGGGGTGGCGACGCGCACCGCGCGAATTCCGGGGATCCGGTTGGCGGCGATCTCCATGCCCATCCCGTCCTGACAAAAGAGGAGGCCCAAGGCGGACTTCCCTTGGAGAATCGCACGACCGACCCGTTCGGCGTAGTCGGGGTAGTCGACGGGGAGCTCGTTCATGGTCCCATAGTCTTCGAAAGCAAGCTGGCTCCCTTTGAGCCAATCGCGGGCCGCTTGCTTCAGCGGGAGGCCGAAGTGGTCGGAGCCGAGAGCGATCCGCAGGCCCTCCCCCTCCTCCGGCTGGGTCGCTCGCTCCGATTCGAGCACGAAGGAGAGGATCTTGGGCATGGCCTGCCGCATCTGATCCCGGCAGACGCGATAGATTTCTATGGGGCTGCCGATCGGATCGGGGATCTCGCGGGAGGAGAGAGGGAGTTCGGAGTCGAACTCTAGGAGCAGATAAGTTTTTTCGGAGGCCGAGGGATAGAGCAAGAGAATGGAGTCGAGGTGCGCATAGCTCATGCAGAAGATGAAATCGGCTCGTCGCACAAGGTCAGCCGAGAGCGGCTTGCTCCGGATAGAGGAGATGTCGATCCCGATCTCCTGCATGACGTCGATCGCCTGCTCGCTGGGCATGATTCCGCTGACGGCCCCGATGCCGGCGGAGTCGACTCGAATGTCATGCCGGCCCTGGACTAGATCCTGGAACAAGCCTTGCGCCATGGGGCTCCGACAGACATTGCCCGTGCAAACAAAAAGAACGTTCTTCATGGGTTAGACGACGAGGACATCCCTAGGTCGGATTGCACCGACCGCTCGGGGAGCGATGGATGAATGGCTGGATCAATTCGATGAGTGGTTAAGCATACTCAACCAATTTTGCGAGGGAAAAGGATTTTTTCGCCTCCGCGGGAGTCGGCGGGGAACTCGCCGGGGCGGCGCGGATCGGGCGGTCCGGAAGAGAAAGAAGGCAAAGGCAACGAGCGACAACCGACTCGGCCGGTTTGGGCTCCTTCGGAGCTGAGAGCCGCGACGGGCTCAGAAAGGGACCGGTCCCCGCCTCTCGTCGGCCTTCGGGGGAGTACGGGAGGAAGCAAAGAGCTTCCGGGAAGCCGGGACGACCCGGAGCTCAACGGGAGCCAACCCGTCAGAGAAGAAGCCGAGGCGGATCGCCGCGATGCGGGAAAGATCGATGATCCTGCCCCCTTTGTAGGGACCCCGATCGTTGATACGGACGATGACGCTCTTCCCGTTCCGGAGATTGCAGACCGATACCAGCGTGCCGAAGGGGAGACTCGGATGAGCCGCGGTCATCTCGGAAGGCCGATAGCGTTCTCCGGTGGACGTGAAGCGCGATTCGTCATACCAAGACGCCGTTCCCCTCGCGCGAAAGGGGGTAGTCGCAGGCTCTTGGCGAGCCTTCGCCTCCGCGATCGAGCCGAGCGATCCGAAAAGAAGCGCAAGGGAGAAGATGCGGTAACAGCCGATGGCCGAACGGAAGCCGACCGCCCGTTCTGTAAGTTTAGCGAACATAATTTGTATGTTCGACAGCCTAAATGTAGGAGTTTCATGAAGTCAATAACAAAGTATTAAGCTAAACGAATAGAAAGCTTTGCAATTCTCCCTGCTGGCGGCGCCGGTCCCTTCGGCGAACGGCGCTTTTTTTGTACGGAGACCCTCAACCGGCGGCGCGGTCGCCGCCGAGGTAGCGGCTCACCGACTCGGCGAGCTTCCGGCCGATTCCTTTCACCTCGGCAATCTCTTCGACCGAGGCCTTCCGCAGGCGGTCGACCGAGCCGAATGCCTGGAGAAGGAGCCGCTTGCGACCGCGACTGACTCCAGGGCAGTCGTCGAGGAGGCTCTCACGGACCCGTTGTCGGAGAAGAAGCTGGTGATAGGCATTGGCGAAGCGGTGGGCTTCGTCGCGCAGCCGTTGGAGGAGCCGGATGGAGCCCGACTCCTTCGGAAGCCGCAGTGGGATCGGATCTTCCGGCCGGTAGATCTCCTCGTTTTCCTTGGCGAGGCCGATGACCGGGATCGCCCCGAGGCCGAGGGCGAAGAGCTCCCGGCGGGCCGCGGAGAGCTGGCCGGCTCCGCCGTCGACGACGATCAGGTCGGGCCGGCGGATTCCTTCGTCCAAGACGCGGCGATAGCGCCGACGTACCGCTTCGGCGATGCTGGCGAAGTCGTCTTGGCCCGCTACGGTGCGGATCCGGTAGCGGCGATAGCTGGCGCGGGCCGGTTTGCCCTGCTCGAAGACGACCATCGATGCAACCTTGTGGAGGGTCGAAATATTCGAGATGTCGAAGCACTCCAGGATCCGCGGCGGGCCGGGGAGCCCCAGCGCCGCGGCGAGCTCGCGCAACTCCTCGCCGGGGACGATCGCCGGCTCGTAGGAGCGGAGAAAGCGCTTGACGGGCTTGGTCGTCTGCCGAAGGTCTTCCCAGAGATTCCGCAATTCGGCCGCCCGCTCGAAATCCCAGCGGGCCGCCGCCTCTTCCATTTTCTTGCGGATCTCTTCGGCCATCTCCCGGGATTTTCCTTCGAGGAAGTCGCAGGCGGCCTCCACCCGACGCCGGTAGTCCTCTTGCGATACCGTTCCCAAGCAGGGGGCGGAGCAGTTCTTGATGGTGCGATCGAGACAATGCTTGTAGTCCCGCTCCCCGGGAACCACGGGGGAGCAGGAGCGCAAACCGAAGACCTTCTTCATCCAGTTGATCGTAGTCCGCAGGGCGCCGGAGGAGGCGAAGGGTCCGAAGTAGCGGCAGCCGTCGTCCTTGCGCAAGCGGGTGATTTGGAAGCGGGGGAAGGGTTCCCGGAGGTTCGTCTTTACGAGGAGGAAGCGCTTGTCATCCCGAAAGCTCACGTTGTAGCGGGGGCGATACTCCTTGATAAGCTTGCCTTCGAGCAGGATCGCCTCAGCTTCCGAGCGGACGGTGTGGTATTCGATGCGCCGGGCCACATCGACCATCGCGCGAATTTTTCGATTGGCCGCCATGCCCCGGGATGGATGGAAATATTGGGCAACACGCTTGTGGAGGTTGCGTGCCTTGCCGACGTAGATGACGCGGTCGAGGCGATCGCGAAAAAGGTAGACCCCCGGAGCCTGGGGAAAGTCGCGCACCGCTTTCTCGAGCTCAGGCCGACCGACGCTCATGGGAATCGACGATATCGACTAATAGGATGGCATGTTTTCGGGCCTCCGCCTATGGTATCTTGACTTGGATCCATGAAGAGAGGCGGTTGGTTCCTCACGTCGGTGGTTGCGGGACTCTTTCTTTTGGGCGCGGCCGTTCTTTCTCCTTCGCAAGCGGCCGAATCTCTACCGGCGCGCAGCAAGCATGTCGAAGCAACCCTGCTTTCGGAAACCAACGCGCTTTCCCCGGGCGTTCCTGTTTGGGTGGCGGTCCGCCTGCGCATGGAGAAAGGCTGGCACACCTACTGGCGAAATCCTGGAAACGCCGGTTCCCCGACGCGGATCGATTGGGAGCTTCCCGCAGGCTTTCAAGCGGGGCCGATCCAGTGGCCCGTTCCGGAGGTGATTTCGGTTCCGCCCTTGACGAGCTACGGCTACGAAGGGGAAGCGTGGCTCCTGGCATCCGTCACTCCCCCCGCATCGCTTCCGGTCGGCCAAACCGTGGCTCTCTCGGCGAAGGTGAGCTGGGTGGAATGCGCGCAGACCTGCATTCCGGCGAGCGAGAATCTCTTGCTCATCCTTCCCGTGACGGCGACGCCCGGGAAGATCGACCCCGCGCTGCGGGCCGGCTTTCAGCAGGCGCGGGCGGCTCTTCCCCAGCCCCCGCCGAAGACGGTGCAGGCGACCGCGTGGATCGAGCGCGACAAGCTCCATCTGGAGCTGAAAAGTTCGGAAAAGAAGGCGGCCGTTCTGGAGGCGCCCCGCTTCCTGCCCGCCCAAGAGGGTTTAATCGTAGACAGCGCGCCGCAGACCTTCCGGCTGCGGCAGTTCGGGATCGTCCTGGAGATTCCGCGGCCACCGAAGCCCAAGCCGCTTCCGAGGAAGCTCGATGGGGTGCTCCTCGCCCAGTCGACCGAATGGAAGGGGACTCGGAAGATCGCCTGGGCGCTGGAGGCAGAGCAGGTGCCGGTGCCGATCACCCTCCGATCCCTTCCCGCCTCCAAGGAGCTCTGGCTGGTTCTCGGCTTCGCCTTTCTGGGCGGCCTCATCTTAAATTTGATGCCGTGCGTCTTCCCGGTTCTTTCCCTGAAGGTTCTCCATCTGGTCGAACGGGGTCAAGAGGAGGGGGGGAGTTCTTTTCAGCACGGGCTTGCGTTTCTGCTCGGAGTGGTCTCGTCCTTTTTGGCTCTGGCCGCGCTTCTTCTCGCGCTGCGGGCGCGCGGAGCGGAGCTGGGCTGGGGCTTTCAACTCCAGTCGGCACCCTTCGTGGGGTCGCTCGTCGTCCTCTTCTTCCTGGTCGCGCTGAGTCTCTTCGGGGTTTTCGAGTTTGGAGCCTCCTTCGGAAGCATGGGGGAGGTCGCAGACCGGGCGCGAGGTCTTTGGGGGAGCTTCGGCAGTGGGGTCTTGGCCACCGTGGTGGCGAGCCCCTGCACCGCCCCGTTCATGGGGATGGCTCTCGGCTTTGCCCTCACTCAGCCCATGTGGATCTCCCTGTTAGTCTTCGCCTCCTTGGGGCTCGGGGTCGCCGCACCAGTCTTTCTGCTCTGCACCTTCCCCGCCCTGCTCCGGCTGCTGCCCCGGCCGGGGCGGTGGATGGAGGATTTTAAGCAACTTTTGGGCTTTCCCATGATGGGGGCCGTGGTCTGGCTTCTCTGGGTCTACGGCAAGCTGCGCGGGATCGACGGGGTCGGCTCGCTGCTCTTGGTGCTTGTCGCGGTGGGCTTCGGAGCTTGGCTTTTCGGACGCTATGCGAACCCAACCCGGATTCTGCCGGTCCGGCTTGTCGCGGGACTGCTCAGTGTCCTCACCGTAGCGGTAGCCGTCGGATACCTCGTGCGGGATGCAGCCGGCCAGCGACGGGAGGTCCCTTGGATTCCCTATTCGGCCGAGCGGTTGAACGAGCTGAGGGCCAAGGGGGTTCCGGTCTTTCTCGATTTCACAGCGGCCTGGTGTTTGACCTGCAAGGTCAACGAGCGGGTGGCCCTCGACAATCCGGAGGTCCGCAAGCGGTTTGCCGATCGGGGGGTGGTTTGGATGGTGGCCGATTGGACGAACCGCGACCCGGCAATCACCCAAGCGTTGACGGCCCTAGGCCGAAGCGGGGTTCCGGCTTACGTACTCTATGGACCGGATCCGCAGGCACAACCGAAGCTCTTGCCTGAACTGCTGACCCCGAGCCTTCTCCTGGACGAGCTCGATCGGCTGCCGAGTCCGGCCGCACGGGAGCCCGCCCTCTCGGCTTCGCCGCGGGCAGCTCCGTGAAAAGCAGGGAATCCCAGGATGGGCCGAAGGGTGGATCGGCGTTTTTGCCCGGCTTCGGCGTCTTCGAGACCCTTCGAGTCGAAAAGGGGCGGGCGCAATTCGTAGAAGAGCACTGGCGGGCACTCGGAGAGGCGGCGGATGCCTTGGGAATCGTCCGGAAAATCGATTTTCGGCCTCGGGCGTCCCATTTGCCTCCCGGAGAAACCGGCCGCTGGCGCTGGGTGGCCACCTTGGAGAAGCAGTGGGAGAGCTTTGTCAAGGAGAAGCCCCCGGAACGGATCGCCTATTCGCTCGAGTTGGCTCCGCAGCGCGTCGGCTCCCACAACTGGGACGCGCGCTTCAAAACGCTCAGCTATTTGACGCGTTGGCAAGCGCGGAGGGCGGTGGCCGCCGACGAGGCGCTTCTCTGCAACGAAAGGGGCGAGCTCGCCTCCGGGGCGTGCAGCAATCTCTTCTGGGTCCGAGGGAAATCGATCTATACGCCCTCCACGGAGGCGGGCTGCCGGGCTGGCGTCATTCGGGGCTGGATCCTCAGCCGGGCCGAAGTCGTCGAAGGCCGGTATCCCCTCTCCGATCTCGAGGATGCGGACGAGATCTTCCTGACCAATAGCTGGATTGGGGTGATGCCCGTCAATCGCTTGCTGGGCCGAGCTCTCCCGGTCGGCCCCGTCGCCCTCCGGCTGCGCAAGGAGCTCGCGGAGTCGTTGGGCAGAGCGAGCGGAAGTGCAGAGAACGGTTAAACCGCAGGCTTATCCTCTTTGAATCCGGGCTCGAGGGCGGGCGGAGAAAGCCGCGGGCTTTTCTTTCGCTCAATCCCGATCGCGATCCAGACGGAGAGTTCGTAGAGGAGGTACATGGGAGCCGCCAGGAGGAAGAGGGTAAAGGGATCGGAGGTCGGCGTGATGCAGGCGGCGGCGACGATGATCGCGACGATCGCGTGCCGGCGATAGCGGCCCAGGAGTTCCGCGCGCAGGATTCCGAAGTAGGTGAGGAGGACGACGACCAAAGGGAGCTCGAAGGCGAGGCCGAAGCCGACCACCATCTGGATGACGAAGTCGACGTAGTTGGGCAGGGTCCATTGGTTTTCCACGCCGAGGCTGCGGCTGTACTGGACGAAGAAGCGGAGGGTTTGGGGCAAGAGCACCGCGTAGGAAAAGAAGCCGCCCAGAAGAAAGAGAAGGGCCCCGACGGAAAAGACGGGAAGGACCGCCCGTTTTTCCCCAGGGGTCAGCGCGGGCAAAAGAAACTCGCCGACGAAATAGAGAACCGCCGGGAGGGAGAGCACGATCCCGGTCAAAAGGCTGATCTGGATCTGGACGGAGAAGGGGTCGACGACTCCCAGGACCCGCAGGATCTTCGTCGGATCTTCCCCCGCTTTCCGGAGGGGTGCCAGGAGGAGCTCGAGGATCGGCTTGGTCTCGACGAAGCCGACGATGGCGGCCAATACGAGGGCCCCCGACGCCTTGAAGAGCATCCAGCGCAGATCTTCTAGATGGTCGAGGAAGGGCTTTTCGTCGGAGGAGGGAGGCATTGCTGGCCCGCCTTTTTTACAAAGTTCGTGCCCGAGGTGTCGGAGACGGGCCCCGATGTGGGGCGGGCTCCGGTTCGGGGAGAGGGGAGGAGGGGCTCGTTTCCGAAGCCGCGTTCCCATAGAATTTTTTTCCGAGCTCGATCTTGGGACGGCCGCGGGAAGTGCGCCAGCGGTTGGCATCTCGGAGCGAATAGAGGCAGCCGCAATACTCCTGCTGATAGAAACCTTCCTCCCGGGAGATCGCGATCATTCTCTCCGAGCCCCCCAGCTTTCTCCAGTTGTAGGTCCAGTAGAGCAGCCCGGGGTAGCGGGAGGCCGCGCGGACTCCCGCGCCCGTCACCTGCTCGAAATCTTTCCACCGGGAGATGCCGAGGCTGCTCGTAAAGACCCGGAAACCGTACTCGACCGCATAGAGGGCCGTCCGTTCGAAGCGGAGGTCGAAGCAGACGCTGCAGCGGACACCGCGCTCGGGCTCCCATTCGAGCCCGCGCACCCGAGAAAACCAGTTATCGGTGTCGTAATCGGCGTCGATGAAGGGCACCGAGAGCTTTTCGGCGAACGCGATGTTCTCTTGCTTGCGCAGCTCATACTCCCGGCGTGGATGGATGTTGGGGTTATAGAAGAAGACGGTCAGATTCGCGCCCGCAGCCAGAATCCTCTCCATGACCGCACCCGAGCAGGGAGCGCAGCAGGAGTGGAGAAGAACCTTCCTCTCTCCTTCGGGCAGCTCCGGTTGCGAAGCAGGCGGGCGGCGACGCATCACCCAAAGCCAAGCCCTGAACCCGTAGGCTTGGCAAGGGGAAGTTTCCGTTCCAACCCCCCGCCGTTCGAAAAGCCATCGCTTCGGCCGTGCGTCCCGCTCAGGAGCGATCGAGGGCGGAACGGAGGGCTTCGAGCTTGGTCGAGAAGCGCACCGGATAGGGGGCTGCGGCCGGGGAGAGGCCGCGTAGATCGCTGGGAAGGGAGGCAAGCCCCCGTGCGGCCCGATCCCGGGCGACGCGCAGCGGCTCGGGAGGGGAAAGCCGCTTCCCGTCCCGCAGGACGGGGACCAGGAGGGGCTCTCCCGGATGGTCCTCTCCTTCCAGGGCCACCAGATCGGAGACGATTCTCCCGTCCGCGTCGTAACGCCGAAAGACCTGCTTGCGCCCGGGCCAGGTGGCTTTTCCTTCGGAGCGCTTTCGGCGCGGCCTTCCCGCATACTCTTCGAGCTTGTAGACGCAGTCGAGATAGGGCGCATCGGAGGAGGTGTCGAGGGAAGTGCCGATTCCGAAACCGTCGATCGGAGCCCCGGTTCCGACGAGCTCCTGGAGCCGCTCTTCGGTGAGGTTGCCGCTGGCGAAGATGCCGACCCGCCGCAAGCCGGCGTCGTCGAGGATCCGGCGGACACGGCGCGCATGGGCGCCGAGATCGCCGCTGTCGAGTCGGACCGCCAGCGGCCGAATCCCTCTCTCCTCCAGCCGGGGAGTCAAGGCGACGAGCTTCCGGACGGCCTCTTCGGTGTCGTAGGTGTCGACGAGGAAGACGGCGCGATCGGGATTGGCTTCGGCAAAGCGGAGAAAGGCCTCCTCTTCGGAGTCATGCGCCTGAATGAAGGAGTGGGCCATCGTTCCGGAGAGTGGAATCTCGAAAAGCTTGCCCGCGAGAACCGTGGCGGTCGCCGAGAAGCCGGCCAAGAAAGCGGCGCGGGCTGCGTAGAGCCCCGCCTCGGCACCATGTGCCCGGCGGAGACCGAAATCGACTAGCTCCTTGCCGGGCGCGACCAAAACCGACCGCGCGGCCTTGGAAGCGATCATCGTCTGGAAGTGGAGCAGGTTCATGATCCGGCTCTCGAAGAGCTGGGCTTGGGGGATGGGCGCGGTGATGCGGAGGATGGGCTCCTCCGGAAAACAGAGCGTTCCCTCGGGCATGGCGTGGACATCCCCCTGGAAGCGAAAATCCCGAAGCTTCTCGAGAGACTCCCGACGAAAACCTTGAGTGGCGAGCCAGTCGATTTCCTCGGGCTCGAAGTGGGCGGATTCGAGAAAGGCGAGAGCCTGCTCGACGCCTGCGACGAGGAGAAAGTTTCGATTCTTGGGCAGCTTCCGAACGAAAAACTCGAAAACCGCCGTTTCGTTCATCCCGGCATGGAAGTATCCCTGGAGCATCGTGAGCTCGTAGAGGTCGGTGAGGAGAATCGTCGATTCGAGATTCATGGGGTTGGAGAAGATTAGGGCTCAGGCGGGGAAGGGCAAGCAGAGGATACGGCCCAGGGGCAAGTTTTCACGGGCTTGCGCCCGTCTTCGAGGCGGTGATAGGCTCCGGAGCGAGATGCCGCCTAACCCGAGCGCAGCACCGTCTTCCCCTCCTCCGCAAACGGTCGCAGGGCATATCCTGGAAGTCCATGGACCGGTGGTCGACATCGAATGCGAGCGACTCCCGCCGATCCACTGGTGCCTGCGGAGCCATCTCGATCACGAGACCTATACCTTCGAGGTGCACCAGCACCTCGACGAACATCATGTCCGCTCGATTACCCTCCATTCGACCGCGGGTCTGCGGCGGGGAATGCCCGTCTACGACGGAGGGGGCTTCCTTCGCGTTCCAACCTCTCGGGAGTGTCTCGGCCGCTTGGTGAACGTGTTCGGAGAACCGCTTGACGGGAAGGCTCCGATTGTGACCAGCGAATACAGGAACGTCGTCCAGGAGCCGCCTCCGCTTTCGGAAATGATCGGCGCGAAGGAGATTCTCCGGACGGGCCTCAAGGTGATCGATCTTCTCTGTCCCTTCGTGAAGGGAGGCAAGACGGGCCTCTTCGGCGGAGCCGGGGTAGGGAAGACCGTTCTCATGATGGAGTTCATGCATGCGATCGCGGCGATCTACCACGGCGTTTCGGTCTTTGCCGGAGTCGGAGAGCGGATTCGGGAGGGACACGAGCTGTGGCATTCGATGCAAGAAGCCGGAGTCATGGAGCAGACGCTCATGGTCTTCGGCCAGATGAACGAATCGCCAGGGGTGCGCTATCGGGTCGGGCTGACCGCGCTTTCCTATGCCGAGTATCTGCGGGATACGCTGCAGAAAGAGGTCCTTTTCCTCATGGACAACCTCTTCCGCTTCGTCCAAGCGGGAAGCGAGGTCTCCGGGCTTTTGGGCCGGATGCCGGCGATGGTAGGCTACCAGCCGACGCTTTTAACCGAGGTCGCGGAGCTCGAGGACCGGATCGTCTCCACGCAGCGGGGCAATATCACCGCAGTCCAGGCGGTCTATGTTCCGGCCGACGACATGACCGATCCGGCCGTCATGGCCATCCTGAGCCATCTCGACACGGTCGTCATCCTCTCCCGGACGCAAGCCGCCAAGGGCTTCTATCCGGCGGTCGACCCCCTGCTTTCCACGAGTCGAATGATGGATCGCACCTTCCTGGGCGAGCGCCACTACCGGGTCGCCGTCGAAGTCCGCAAGGTGCTTGCGCGTTACAAGGAGCTCGAAGACATCATCAACCTCCTGGGCATGGAGGAGCTCTCCGAGGAGGATCGGAAGATCGTCTTACGGGCCAGGAAACTCCAGCGTTACCTGACGCAGCCGTTCTTTACGACGGCGACCCATACGGGGATTGCCGGTCAGTCGGTGCCGCTCGAGGAGGTGCTCGACGATTGCGAGGCATTCCTCCGGGGAGATTTCGACGGTTTGACCGAGGAACAGTGCTACATGCGCGGCTCCATGAAGGAGGAAAAGAAGAGTTCGTGAGGGTCTTTTCCTTGATCGTACGAGATCCCACCCATGTCATTCGTCGAGACGACGTCGTTTCCTTCGTCGGAGCGGATGCATCCGGAAGCTTTGGGATTCTGGCCGGACATGAGCGCTTTCTCACCTCCCTGCGCTTCGGGCTGGCCCGTTTCCGCATTGCGGGGGACGACGGGATAAACTATCTGGCGTTGGCCAGCGGCCTTCTTTCCTTCCGCGAGAACACGGCGACAATCTGCACCCAGCACTTCTTTCTCGATCGGGATCGGGACCGGATTGCGCAGGCTCTGGAAGGGGAGATCAAGCGGGAAGAGGCGGATCTTCGCGAGATGCACACGATCGCGAGGAATCTCGAGCGGGAGATGCTCCGCCGGCTCTGGGAGCTGGGCCGGACCGCGCCAAGGCGGGTTCTCTAAACAGGGGGGAGTCGAGCTCGTGGAGGATCACGAAGAGAACGAAGCGGGCCGGGAAAAAGGGAGATCCGCGCCGGAAGAAGACGGAATGCGTTTGGCCAAGCAAGTCGGTAAGGATGTGGAGAAGATGAAGCGGGCGGAAAAGGAAAAGCAGGATGTCCTTTCTTCGTGGCTCTCGCTCGGAACCATCGGCCTTCTCTTCATCACGCCGGTCGTGATCGGAGCCTTCGCCGGACGGTGGCTCGATCAGCATCTCGCCGGTTATGCCATCCATTGGACGATCACCGGGATCCTCCTCGGGGTGATCCTGGGCGCCGTGAGCGTCTACAACCACATTCGCCGAAATTTATGAGCGCCTCGGGACTCCTCGCGCAGCCCATTCTTCGGATCGGCTCGTTCGCCGTGAGCGAATCGGCCGCCACCGCGACGGGCTTGACGATTGCGCTGGCCGGGGCGGCGGCCTGGGCGAGGAGTCGGCTCCGCCTCCGAGACCCCGCCGGCTGGCAAGTCGTGCTGGAACTCGCGGTGCAGTCGATTGACTCGACCGTCCGGGATTCGATTCCGAAAGCGCCGGAGCGCGTTCTCCCGTTGGTGGGAACCCTTTGGATTTATATCCTCTTTGCCAACTTGGTCGGATTGATTCCCGGCCTCCATTCCCCGACCGGAGATCTCTCGGTGACCGGGGCATTGGCCGCGATCGTTTTTTTCGCCGTGCCCTATTACGGCGTGCGGGCGGAAGGATGGGTCGCCTATCTGCGGGAATACTTTACCCCGATGTTCTGGATGTTCCCCTTCCACGTGATGAGCGAGCTGACCCGAACCTTGACCCTCGCCGTCCGTCTCTTCGGCAACATGACGGGAATGGAGGTCGCGATCGGCATTCTGCTGCTGCTGGCGGGCTTTCTCGTGCCCGTGGCCTTTCTCTTTCTCCATCTCATCGAGGCTCTCTTGCAGGCCTACATTTTCGGAATGCTGGCTTTAGTCTATATCGCCGGCGGCATGCAGGCGCTGGCAGACAGGGAACAACAAACGGGAGGAACGAGAAGATGAATGAATTGAGCTTCTTCACTACGATCGTGACCGCTTTCTCGGTCTTGGCGATGGGCCTCGGGGTCTTGGGGCCTGCGATCGCCATGGGAATGGCCGTGGCCAAAGCGCTCGAGGCGTTGGCCCGCCAGCCGGAGGCCGAGAAGTCCATCATGCGCTGGCTCTTGATCGGGCTGGCGATGATCGAGTCGCTGGCGATCTATGTGCTGGTCGTTGTCCTCATCGTTCTCTTCCGCAGCCCGATGCTCGACTATCTGCTCCACAAGTAGGCCGGCATGGAATCGAACGAGAGGCGATCGCCGTGAGCTTGGATTGGACGACCTTTTCCCTCCAGGTCATCAACTTCCTGGTCCTGGTCTGGCTCCTGCACCGGCTTCTTTTTCGGCCCGTTTTGCGGATGGTGGCGGAGCGAAGGGCGGCGACGGCCAGGGCGTGGGAAGAGGCGGAGCGGGTAAAGAAGGAGGGAGAAGAGCTCCGGAAGGCCTACGAGAACCGGATGGCCATTTGGGAGGCGGAAAAGGAGAAGGCTCGGGCTAAGCTCCTCGAGGAGCTGCAGGCGGAACGGAGTCGGCTGCAGAGGGAAAACGACCGGCTCATTCAGGAAGAACGGGAGCGGGCGCGCGCGGTGGAAGCCCATAGGCTCGCTGCTCTGGAGCAGGCGGCGGAGACGCGGGCGCTGCGGATCGGCACCCGGTTCGTCAGCCGCTTCCTTCACGACTTGGTGACCCCCGATCTCGAGGGGAAGTTGGTCGACCGGACGGTGGAGGAAATCGAGCGGCTCCCTCCGGAAAAGCGCGAGGAGATCCGCGGCGCAATCGCCCGGGAGGGAGTGGAGCAGATCGAGATTCGGACGGCCTTCCCGTTGGAGCAAGGGCGTCGCGACCGATTGGCGAAGGCCTTGCAGGAGGTGTGCGGGAGGGAGCTTCCTTGTCAATTTCTCGTCGATTCCTCGCTGGGAGCGGGCGTCCGCGCGGTCGTCGGCGGGTGGATGGCTCGGGCAAACGTGAAGGACGAGCTCTTGTTTTTCGCTTCGAAAGGAGAGGGCTGAATCATGCCGGAAAAGAAAGAACTTTCCCCGCTGGAGCAGAAGGCGAACTGGGTCGAGCAGTATCGCTTTTCCCCGGAGGTGGCCGAATTCGGCCGAATTACTTCGGTTGGAGATGGAATCGCCTGGATCGACGGGCTCTCCTCGGCTGCGATCGACGATCTGCTCGAGCTGGAGGACGGGAGCCAGGCGCTGGTCTACAGCCTCAGCCGCGAATCGGTGGGGGTCATGCTGCTGTTGCAGACTCAAGGTCTCACGGCGGGGACGCTGGCTCACAGAACCGGGAAGCGGCTGAGCATCCCCGTAGGGGATGCGTTGCTCGGGAGGGTGGTCGATCCCGTGGGGAATCCTCTAGACGGAAAACCCGCGCCCGCAACGGATCGCCTAGGGCTTTTGGAGGCTCCGGCGCCTGCAATCATCGATCGGGAGTATGTCGACCAGCCGCTCTATACGGGAAACAAGATCGTCGATGCGATGATCCCGATCGGCAAGGGCCAGCGCGAGCTGGTGATCGGGGACAACGGACTGGGAAAGACGACCTTTTGCCTCGATATGGTGGTAAACCAGAAGGGGAGGGACGTCCTTTGCGTCTACGTGCTCATTGGGCAGAAGCGGTCGAGCATCGTGCAGGTCGTGGAAACGCTTCGGGAGCGGGGTGCCTTGGATTATACGGCGATCGTGGTGGCGGAGGCGACCGCGCTCCCCGGGCTCCAGTATTTGGCTCCCTTTGCCGGATGCGCCTTGGCGGAGGAGTGGATGCGTTCGGGAAGGCAGACTCTGGTGATCTACGATGACCTCTCGCAGCATGCACAAACCTACCGGGAGCTTTCGCTCCTGCTGCGCCGACCGCCGGGGCGGGAGGCCTATCCCGGGGATATCTTCTATCTGCACAGCAGGCTCTTGGAGCGTTCGACCCGGCTCTCTGCAGCCAACGGGGGAGGGAGCCTGACGGCGATCCCGATTGTGGAAACTCAGCAGGGAGAGCTTGCCTCCTACATCCCGACGAACTTGATTTCTATCACCGACGGGCAGGTCTTCTTCGAACAAAGTCTCTTCGCCGCCGGGACGCTCTACGCCATCGACGTCACCCGCTCGGTCTCCCGGATCGGGGGAGCGGCGCAACATCCGGCGCTCCGGAGGGAGGCCGGACGAATGAAGCTCGATTTCCTGCAATTTCTCGAGCTCGAGGTCTTCACCCGTTTCGGGACGAAGCTTGAGGCGTCGTTGGAACGAAAGATCCAACGAGGGAGATTGCTGCGGGAGCTGCTGAAGCAAGACAAGCTCGCTCCGGTCAGCCCGGAGCAGGAGCTTGGCTGGCTCGTGGCTTTCAACGAAAATCTCTTCGATCCCATTCCGGTGGATCGAGTGCGCGCCGCCCAACAATCTCTCTTCGACCGCATCGACCGCTCGGGCCTTACTTTGGAGGAGCCGCGGGACCGCTGGCTGGCTCTGGTGAAAGAGGTGTTGATGCCGTTGGCTGCGGCTACGGCACCGCAGGCTCAAGGACAACAAGCCGTTTCCGTCGCCGCATGAGCCGACGCCGCGAAATTCTCCACTATCGCCATTCCTTGCAGGAGATCGGCGAGATCATGAAGGCCATGAAGAACATGGCTCTGGTCGAGGTGCGGAAGCTCGCGAAATTCTCGGGCGTGCAGCGCGATTTGATCCTTGCTCTAGAAGAGATGGCGAAGAGTTTTTTCGGGGCCCATCCCGAGTTGCTTCCACCAACCCGGGATGAGCATCCCATTTTCCTTCTTTTGGGCTCGGAGCGGGGATTTTGCGCGGATTTCAACTCTTCGCTTGCGCGGTTTTGGTTGGAGAGGGTCCAAAGCATTCCGGAAAAGACCGCATACGAGCTCGTCGTGGTAGGAGGGCGATTGGAAAGCCGAACGACGGGCTTCCCCAAGACTTCCCGGGTTCTCTCGGGACCGAGCGTGTGGGAGGAGGTGGCCGACTTCCTTCCACGGCTCATGGGAACGGTCCGGGATCTGGTGCGAACGGGATCGACCGGGCTCACTGTGCTTTTCCATGAGCCCGATCAGGACCGGATCGAGGAGCGGAGGCTTTTGCCGGTCCCGATCCGTGCGGATCAACTGCCGCGGAGGATCGTGGCCTCTCCCCCGCTCTTGCAAATCCCTGCGAGACAGTTTTCAGAGGATCTCTCGGAAACCTACCTGCTTGCAGGGTTGCACGAGGCCCTCTACTCCTCGCTTGCCGCCGAGAACCGGAAGCGGATGGAGCATATGCAGACCGCCCTCGACCGATTGGACAAGAGAGTCGCCGAGCTGACGGGGCTAGCCAACCGATTGCGGCAGGAGGAGATCACCGAGGAGATCGAGGTGATCCTGCTTTCCGCCGAGGCCCTGGAGCGCCAGAAAAAAATGGGGTCAGGCAGCAACCATTGACAGAAGGAGAACGGTGGCGGAGGAACGGCACCATGGCCCGAAGGATTCGCATCGAGTTTCCGGGAGCTTTCTATCATGTGATGGCGCGAGGGAATCGGCGTGAGGATATTTTCCATGACGACGATGACCGACGCTTCTTTCTCAAGGCCGTAAGCGAAGCTTGCGGGATGACAGCGTGGAGAATTCATGCGTGGGTGCTGATGTCGAATCATTACCACATCTGTCTCGAAACCCCGGAAGCCAACTTAAGCGCGGGAATGGGCTGGTTGCAGAACGCCTATACCCGGCGGTTCAACACGCGACATCGGTTGTGGGGACGACTGTTTGGAGACCGATACAAGGCGGTGCTGATCGAAGGCGGGAATGGCTATTACTACCAGACGCTCTTGGATTACATTCACCTTAATCCGGTGCGAGCGGGATTGATTCGTCCTCGATGCGGGCAGGGTGTACTGGACTATCCGTGGAGCAGCGCCGCAGGCGGACATGCTTTGCCGCCAGGGCAGAGGCCGCAATGGCTGGCGACAGAATCGGTGCTCCTCGCTTTCGGGTTTCCCGACAGCGAGGATGGAAGACGGAAGTGGATCGAGCGACTGGATCGGCGTGCGTCAGAAGAGGAGCCCGCAAGGTGTGGCACGGTACCCGTACCGGAGGGAATGGATGCGCGGTGCAGCCACCTTCAAAAGGGATGGTATTGGGGAAGCCAAGAGTTTGCGGAGCGGATGCGGAAGCTGGCAGATACCACCCGGATGGGAGCCCCTAGCCGAAGTTCTCGCGGAAAAGGGGAAGGCAGAGCGCACGATTTGGCGCGAGCGGAAAAGCTCCTGCAGCAGGGGCTTGAGGCGGCGGGCCTCGATTCGGATGGCATTCGCGCTCTCCCGGGATCGGACGGGCGCAAGGTAGCGATTGCCCGGGTGATTTGGGAGCAGACCGCGGTGCCACAAACTTGGCTTGCGGAGCGACTCGGCATGGGAAGTGCCTCGAACGTGAGCCAGCAATTGCGTCGAAGCTCCGACCGGCAAACCGCGACTCTCCCCGAATCGCTCCTGGGCTGGCTCGCTTCGGTCTCTGTCAATGGATGATGCCTGACCCCTATTGGCGGTTCCGGGTCAAAAGAGAAGATGGAACTTCATGATGAGCGCGTTGGAATAGAGTGCCTGGACCGTCGCTGCATCCAACGCCATCTGGTAGCCGAAGCCGAAGTAGAGGCTGTAGTAGTCGCGGAAGTGGAAGCGGCCGATCAGGACCTCCGGCGTGACGAAGAGACCCGGTTCCCCAAAAAAATAAAAGTTGCTCAGCGATGGGTGGGAGTTGAGCTCGATGGTGGGGCAGATGACCCCGAAGCGATATTGGAGGGCGACATTCCAGATGATGGGGCTCCCCAACTGTTTGTTATCGGCGTCGGCCCAGGAAGTTCCCAAGTTGACCATGAAGTCAAAATGGCCCCATCCCTTCCCGAAGGTGACGAAAGGAGTCCAAACCCAGTGATTATTGAGTCCGAGGGAGGTGCCGGTCGGGGTGAGGGCGATGAGCATCACCGAGAAGACGTAGTTCTTCTGGGTTTCGGGGGAAGCCATGATCCGGTTTTTCACCATGAAGACCTGGCCTCCGAATCCGTCTTTTTGGCCTTCTCCCGGATAGTAGAGGTAGTTGGGCAACGCGGCGGCCACTTCAAAGGTTGGGGCCACGATCACGTTTACTCCTTTCTGGTTCCCGAAGTTCCACTCTTTCTTCCCGTTGGGGAGTGTTTCGTCATATACGTCGTATCGGATGCGCTGCTCCAAGCGCGGGGTTTCCGTGACCAGCGGCGTCAGATAATGCGTCTGCCTTTCCCGGGTTTCGATCGTCATCCTGCGCCATTTCCCGAGCCAGTCCTTTCCGCTCTCCTGAGCATTCATGGTCTCCACCAGATCTTGCGCCGCAATCTCCTCGCCGGGGTAGAAGATCGGATCGGCGGTGAGGACGCAGGAATGCATCAAAAGCGGTAGGAAGAGGATCCAACGGAGCGGGAGCTTGCTTCCGAAGGGGCGTTGCCGCGGAGTTCCCCCTTCTCGTTCCCCTCTCATGGTCGCTTCGCGTCCCCCGAAGTGATTCCGCTTCCCGTCCCGGCCGACGACGAACCGTGGACCCGGATTGCCGCCTGCGGGAAAGAACAAGAGCGAGGCAGCTCCGACTTCGAGAGGGACGATCTATAGGCGCAATCTTAACGGTCTCGGCGGGGAAGAATAGCCCATTTGCACCAGCTTCAGCGAGCCGGCTTGTGTGCGCGGATAAAGGCGCTCAGGAACTTCCCCTCCAAAAGCGGTGCCAAGCTTTCCGGATCGAGTCGGGCAGTCCGGAGGGTGCGTAGGAACTCGGCCGCCTCCGAGGCGGTATAGATCCGCGTCGGCTCGATGCCGATTGCGACGAACCCGGCAACGGTCAGCTTCGCGCGGTACTCCGACTCCTCCAGGGCGCCTGCGACGCAGCCCATCCAGAGGTCCGTGATTTTGCGAAGGGACGAAGGAAGCTCGCCTCGCAAGACGATGTCCGAAAATGCGATCCTTCCACCGGGCTTGAGGACCCGGAAGGTTTCTGCGAACACCTGATCCTTGTCGCCGGAAAGATTGATGACGCAGTTGGAGAGGATCACGTCGATCGAATTGTCCGGAAGCGGAATGTTTTCGATTCGGCCTTTGAGAAACTCGGCGTTGGCGATGCTCGCCTTCTGCTGATTCTCCCGAGCGAGCGCGACCATCTCGTCGGTCATATCCAGGCCGTAGGCTTTGCCTAGCGGTCCAACCCGGCGAGCCGAGAGGAGAACATCGATTCCGCCGCCCGAGCCCAGATCGAGCACGGTTTCGCCTGGTTGGAGTTGGGCCAGGGCGAATGGGTTGCCGCAGCCGAGGGAAGCGGCAAGCGCCGCTCCCGGCAAGCCTTCGATTTCCCCCGCTTGGTAGAGTTTCGAAGGGATCGTACAGGAAGGCGACTCTTGCGAGCCGCAGCAGACAGCTTGCCCGCCGCGACGGACACGGCGG
>NZ_CABFUZ020000099.1 GCF_902143385.2 Methylacidimicrobium cyclopophantes | reverse complement strand
CCGGCTCGCGCGGCGGGCCGCCAAGGGGACGCTGGGGACGGCGGCCTTCAACGTGAACGACTCTTGTACGAAGAGCAAGTTCGACAACCTCTATGGGTGCCGTGAATCGTTTCTCGACGGCGTCAAGCGGGCCACGGATGTCATGGTTGCCGGAAAGACGGTGGTCGTCTGCGGATTCGGGGACGTAGGGAAAGGGTGCGCCCGCTCCGCCCGCGGGATGGGCGCTCGCGTGGTCGTAACCGAAGTCGATCCGATCAACGCTCTGCAGGCGGCTATGGAGGGGTACGAGGTGACGGTGCTCGAAGAGATTGCGCCGATCGGAGACATCTTCGTGACCGCCACCGGTTGCATCCACGTGATTCGGCGGGAGCATTTGGATCGGATGAAAAGCGGAGCGATCGTCTGCAACATCGGCCATTTCGACAGTGAGATCGATGTTGCGACCCTTTACGGGGATTCGAACCTTCGCCGCATCGAGATCAAGCCGCAGGTCGATCTCTTTCTTTGGCCGAACGGCAAGAAGCTCTTCGTCCTGGCCGAAGGTCGGCTCGTCAACCTAGGTTGCGCAACGGGCCATCCCAGCTTCGTCATGAGCGCCAGCTTCACGAATCAGGTCTTGGCGCAGGTCGAGCTCTGGAGAGAGCGGGAGAGCGGCCGATATGCCCGTGGTCGGCTTTACGTGCTTCCAAAGCTTTTGGACGAGCGGGTTGCTCGGCTCCACTTAAATCATCTCGGGGCGAAGCTCACCCGTTTGACCCAAGAACAAGCGGAATATCTGGGTGTCTCGGTGGACGGACCCTATAAGCCGGAATTTTACCGCTATTGATTCTCTGCCCGTCCGCGCGGCTTGTGCTCCGCGAACGGGCACCATCGGCTCTCCCAGGATTGCGGGGAGCCGAACGGCTTCTCAGGGGTTCGATTTTGCCCCTGCAGAGGAAGGGGGCGTTCCATCCGGCCCGTAGTGCTTTTGCAGATAGTCGACGATCTGCGCGACCAACTCGGCAGGAATCGGAGCCCCGAGGTGGATCATCTTCTCCACCTCCTTCTTCCAGACTTCCGGCGGAAAGCGAGGCTGGGCGCCGATGAGCGTTACGCTGTGGCAGATCGAGCAGTAGCTCTCGACGAGCTCCTGTCCGCTTCCTCGCGCCAACGGGGTGGGTGCCAGCGGATAGGCCCCTACGGAATAGGTCGAAGTCGAATTCCCCGGGTAAGGAGAGACCGGTAAAATCAATCCGGTAGAATCGAGGGCGTAGACTCCCGCTTCGGCCAGGCCGTCCGCATTTCCGAAGGCGGGACGGGGTGCAGCGACGAGGCCAAGGAAGACCATGGTTGCTGCGGCGATGCAGGAGAGGAGTCGATTCAAGCGGCCTCCCCGACGAAAACGGTCTGTGTTTCCACCATATTCCAAGCGTATCCTCCAGGGTTCCAAATCGGTTCCGTCGGCTGGACGTTGCCTTTCCCGTCCATCGCACGGCAGCGAAGCTCGTACCGTCCCGGCCGCTGCGGAGTCCATGGAAGCCTCCAGCCGCGAAAGGAGTAGGGACCCAAGTCGGAATCGAGTCGGGCGAGCTTCCAGCTCCGGCCTCCATCGGTGGAGACCTCCACCTGCCGGATTCCCCCCGATCCGCTGAATGCGATGCCCTTGAGCTCGATCGGGAGCCGAGCCACCAGCTTGGACGATCCATCCGGCTGGACGAAAAAGGAGCGGACCGGCATGGGCAGATCGCTCGCGGCGACCGTTCGAAGCTTTCCGGAGGCCACCTCTTCCGGCGTTGTGGCGTGACGGGGGTTGTCGGGAAGCCGGTAGGCGTTCATCATCCAGTGGCTCCGGTCGGGCTCGGGAAGCGCTTCGATCCAGCTCAAGTGCTTGATCCAACAGGTCGAGAAGCGACCCGGCACGACCAGGCGGACGGGAAAGCCGTTGAGCATCGGCAGCGGCGCGCCGTTCATCTGGTAGGCGATGACGCACTCTCGGAGGATCGGATCGTGCGCGTTGAGCGACTTGGCATAGGAATGGGCCGGCGTTCCCTCCACGCTGCGCCCCGAATCGAGTCCCTGGAAGCGGAGAGCCATCGTCTTTGGGCGGAGTCCCGCCCGCTCCAGGAGATCCATGAGCCGCACCCCGGTCCAGCGGGCATTTCCCATGCCCCCGTTGCCCCACTGGGTTCCGGGGACGCGAGGGAAAAAGCGGCTGCGCGAGTTGCCCGTGCATTGATTGACGGCGACCACCGAGACCGACTCGAATTCGGAAAGCAGCTGAGAAAAGGAGAACTCCAAAGGACGGGAGACGTGGCCCCGGATCGAGAGCCGCCACCGGGAGAGATCGATCGCATTGGGAATCACGTCGAGGTGGTAGCGGACGAAGAAGGCCGAGTTGGGGGTCAAAAGGGAGTCGAAAAAGGGGCGAGGGGTTTCCAGGACGATCGGTCGATCGCTGAGCCGCAGCAGCGGAAGCTTTTGGGGCACGACTCCGGCCGGAACCGAAGCATTCCAATGCGTGTCGGGAAGGACGAGATTGGACCGGCCACCGTCGCCCTGGGCGCGAGCGGCCTCTGGCAGAGGAAGTGCCGCTCCGAGCGCACCGGCCAGGATTTGCAGGGCTCTTCGCCGGGAATAGACCGGAAGGGTCAATCCGCTTTCTTCGGGCGGCGTTGCTCCATGTTGATATGACATCTCGGCCAAGCTATCGAAGCCAGGCGCTCGCTGTCAAGGAGGTGCGTGGGGAGAAACGAAAGAGAGCGGGAGGGCTGGGAACGAGCGCTCTACTCGGAAGCGGCACGTTGCCTAGGCCGCGAGGAGTCGATTGGGCCTATTCGATATATCGACCGAACCGACGCGGCCAAATGGGTACCGGTCGCTTTGCAGCGAGGGCGTTCTTTCGAACCGTCTTCGCCGGTGCCGGTGACCGGAGGCCTTTTTCGACGGGATCCTTTTCGTTCCGGGTCTGCTCCATGAGTTGGTCTTTCACCTCGCATTTCTGGATAGCAGATTATATGCCAGCGAGGCCGTTTTTTGGCAGCATCGCGGCGTCGGCTAGGAAGGTTCCGTTCCGGAGGGCCAAGAGCCGGGCGCCGGCTCCAAGAGGACCACGACGGTCTCTCCCGCTCTTCGTTGCCAGCGAACTCTCCAGGAGACGGGATGGTCGAGCCGGTTGCGGCGGAAAAATTCCCAGAGGAAAAAGCCCTCGGGCGCCAGGTGCGGCAGAACCGCGGAGAGGAGCGGATGGTCGTCGAGGAGGAGCTCTCGCTTTTCATAGGGAGGGGAGGCCAAGATCAGGTCGTAGCGCTGCCGGTCTCTCTGGAGGAAGCGAAGAGCATCGGCTTCGACCACTCGTCCGGTAAGGCCCGTTTTGAAGAGATTGTTTCGAATCGCACGACAGCAGGGACTGGCGAGGTCGACGAAGGTCGCCTCCCTTGCTCCACGACTCAAAGATTCGATGCCCAGAGCGCCCGTGCCGGCGTAGAGGTCGAGGACGCGTTTGTCGACGATCCAATCTCCCAGCGAGGAGAAGATCGCCCCCTTTACTCGGTCGAGGGCCGGTCGAATCTCGACCCCGCGAGGTACTTCCAGGCGAAGGCCGCCGGCCACGCCGGAGATCACCCGAAGAGCCATGCCGTTTGGTCCGTGCGGCCGCACTCCGGCAGAAGACGATCCCCCGCCGCTCGTCTCATGGCCACAAAAGCGCCGAAATGGTTTCCGGCTTCTTTGCCCGCAATGCCAAGTTTCCCGACAAGTTCGCTTCCGGATTTTGAATCGTTCCTCGCATCGTGAGAACGATCGCCTGCGAGCGGTCTTGCAGAAGGCGAAGCTGACGCGCGAGCAACTCTGGAAGACGGTGGAAGAGTGGCTCCTTGAGGTGTATGCGAAGGACGAGCCGCAGGGACGAGTCGAAGGCGACCGATCCTTCTCCCGAGAGAGAAAAGTTCTCGGATTGAAAGAGGAGATTGGAAAAGGTCACGGCTCCCTCTTGAATCCGAAACTGACCAGTGCATTCCGAAAATTCCGGTCGAGCAAGGCTGCTTTCCCGAAACATACCCGCCAAGGCCGAGAAGAGCGAGACGTTCTCGATGCGTCCATCCTTCACGGAAAAGGAGCCTTGTCCGGAAAAGCTCTTGGGAGTAAGTGGTCGGCCGCGGGATTCGAGGTCGAGAGTGAGTCGGCCTCTGGCAGCCTGGGTATTGTTTTGGAGGAGGGAGAGGAAGTCGTGGAGGTCGAGATCGGTGACCTTGAGGCGCAGCGCGAAATTTCCCCCCGGCGCGTCGGAAGGAAGTTGAGAAAGACCGGCATCGATGCGCCCGCCGTTTGCGAGCGCTTGCATGTTGGAAAGCACCAAGCGGGAAGCATCGATCTTGTACTGCGCAAGAAGCTGCGTGCAGGAAAACCGGTTGAGAATCCGCATCCAGCCGGCGGCAAGAGTTCCCTTTCCGGAGACCAAACCCGACTTTTCCTGGAGCGGACCGCAGGTGGAGATTTGGCCGGCTTCCACAAGGGGAGAGCCGTCCGGGAGGAGGAGAACGGCGCGCCCATTCTCGATATCGAGAGAGTCTACGCGCCACGGCACGAGGCGAGCTCGGGCGAGGATCAAAGGAGATCCCGGCTTGGCGGGATCTTCGTCGATCAACGGCAGGAGGAGCCGTCCTTCCTTATCCACCTGGGAAGCAAAAGTCGGCGTCTCCAGCCTCGCGCGTCGGAGGTAAAATCCCTTCGTTAAGAGACTGGGCAGCGAGTATTCGAACCGAGCTTTTTTCGCGACGAAAAGGGCCGGGGCCATCGGGCTCGCGGGATTGTCGACTTGGAGATCCCGCAGGGTAATTTCCGCGGGCGGTTTCCATTCCGCCGACGAGAACCGGACAGGGCTACCCAGTGCCTCCCCGAGAGCCCATTCCAAGTAAGCGGCGGCTCGGCGCCCGGAGACCCACTGCTTGAGACCTTGCTCCGCGAGAAAAAAAAAGGCAATTGCGGCCAAGATGAGGCCGATCGCAAATTCGCCGATGTGTCGAAACAGCCGCACTGCTTGCAATTAGGCAAGAGTTTCTAAAGATTTTCCAGCAAATGAATCGAGCCTGCATCATTTTTAATCCAGCCGCGCGCGGCGAGAAAGCCCGCCGGCTCTTCGAGCGGCTCCGGACGACGGTCGGCGACTCGACGATCCGAGTCACGGAATACCCTGGAGATGCGGAGGCTCAGACGGAACGGGCCATAGAGCAAGGGTTCCGTATCGTGGTAGCCGCGGGAGGGGACGGAACGGTCAACGAAGTGGTCAACGGTCTCAACGGGACGTCGGCGACCCTCGGAATCCTGCCGCTCGGGACGATCAATGTCTTCGCCATGGAGTTGGGAATCCCCATCCGGCTCGAACGCGCGTGGGAGGTGATCCAAAGAGGCAAGACCAGGAAAGTCGATCTCCCCCGAGTGGGAGAGCAACGCTTCGTCCAGCTGGCGGGCGTCGGCCTCGATGCGGAAATCCTGACCCGCACGCACTGGTGGACAAGGAAGACCTTCGGTCCGTTGAGCTACCTGCTCGCCGCCTTCGGACTTCTCGCGCGAGCGGCTCCCCTGCTGAATGTGACGATCAACGGCGAGGAGACGCACCAGGGGCGATTCCTGCTCGTCGGGAACGGGCGCTATTACGGCGGGCGCTTCCCCGTCTTCCCCGATGCGAAGCTCGACGACGGTCTCCTCGACGGCTGCCTCTTCGCGGAACTCAACGCCTTCGCCGTCGCCCGCTATTTGCAAGGAGTGCTCGCCCGCCGCCATACGCAGTTCTCCGACGTCTTCTATTTTCAGGCGGAAAGATTGACGGTCGAATCCGACCGTCCTGTTCCTTTGGAAGTCGACGGGGAGCTGTACGGTCATACTCCTTGTTCCTTTTCGATTTCGCCGGCCGAGTTAGAGGTCATCGTCCCGTGAGTCGGCGGCCGCTCTTCCGCCGCCGGCCCGTTCTCTCTCGTCGACGCTTCCAGGGAGAGGAGTCGCTCCTTCCTCCAAGGCGCAGCGGCATATCCTCCGACGCCGCCCTTTTTCGGAATCACGCGGTGGCAGGGGCAAACGATGAGGAGAGGATTTGCTCCGACCGCGCTGCCGACGGCGCGCACCGCCTTGGGGCTACCCAGTTCTCGAGCGAGCTCTTCATAAAAAAGGGTCGAATCCGCCCGATGTTGGAGCAGCCGGCTCCAGACGGCCAGTTGCCAGGGAGTGCCGAAGGGTGCGATGGGAACCGAAAAGCGGGATCGCTCTCGAGCAAAATATTCGGCGAGCTCCCTCTCGATCTTTTCAAGGTGCTCGTTGGAGCGCGTTGCGATGGGTGGACCGAGCCGGCGCAGACAATGCTCTTTCTGAGAGCGCAGCTTCGGCGAGTCGGCGAATTGGAGCAGTCGCAAGCCGGCGGAATCTGCCAGCGCCACCATGCGTCCCAGGGGTGTGTCGATTTCCCATTCGCAGAGCGGGCTCCTGCCCGGTGGCGGGGAGGGAAAGGCTGCGGAGAGCGGCTTGTCGGAAGGAGCTGCAGCCTCCGGTGGGATCGGGAGGGAAAAGCGCGCTTGGCCTTTGCGTGGACGGCCCGTACCGCCGAAACCAGGGTGCCCGGCGGATCGACTTCCGGGATGGCCCATGGGAGGAGCCTACCTCTTTAATGGTTGCCGATCCAGAACCGGCATTGCGGAAGGAGAGACGAAGAGGTTGGTGCAAACTCGGGACAAAAAGCGCCGAAAGCCCGTGAAAAGGACTTGTCAGACTCCCCCCCATCCGCAATAGTTGAAGCCTTTCACTCGGTTTGGTAACGAGATAAGCGATGCCGACGATTAATCAGTTGGTCCGAAAAGGACGAGAGGAGTTGGTGCGAAAAACCAAGGCGCCCGCCCTGGATTCCTGCCCGCAGCGTCGCGGGGTTTGCATCCAGGTGATGACGCGGACGCCGAAGAAACCGAATTCCGCGTTGCGCAAAGTCGCGAAGGTTCGACTCACGAACGGGAAAGAAGTGATCGCCTACATCCCCGGCGAAGGACATTCGCTCCAAGAGCATTCGATTGTTCTCCTCCGCGGGGGAAGGGTCAAGGATTTGCCGGGAGTGCGCTACCATATCGTTCGCGGCATCCTGGATGCTGGCGGCGCGGTCGGTCCCAGCAACACCAACAAGCAGAATCGAAACGTATCCCGGAGCAAATACGGCGTGAAGCGGCCGAAGGAAGGAGCCGCCAAGAAGTAGCGGCAAAGGGATCAAGGGTATGCGAAGAAGAAGAGCGGAAAAGCGACGCACGCCACCGGATCCGAAGTACGGGTCGGTCCTCGTGCAGCGGATGATCAGCGTGATCCTTTCTCGCGGGAAAAAGTCGCTTGCGGAGCAGATCGCCTACGGTGCCATCGAGGGTACCGACCCCAAGGCCGGCAATCCCGTGGAAACGCTCCAAAAGGCGATCGAAAACGTGAAGCCTCGGTTGGAAGTCAAATCGAGGCGGGTGGGCGGGGCTACCTACCAGGTTCCTGTCGAAGTTTCGCCCGAGCGGCAAGTCTCTCTTGCTCTCCGCTGGATCTTGCGAGCCGCCAGATCCCGCAAGGGGGTTCCGACGCAGGTGGCGCTCCAGCAGGAGTTGCGGGATGCGGCAGCGGGTCAGGGCGCGGCGGTCCGGAAGAGGGATGAGGTTCATAAGATGGCACAAGCCAACCGTGCCTTCGCGCATTTGCGCTATTAGAAAAATTCGGTAAATAAGAAGAGCGCGAGAACTGCGAGCGACGGCTCCTCGGCAACCCGTGGGAAGGGGCGAAGAGTCCGACGATTCTTTCAGCGGCTCTGACGAAGAGCGTTCGATTAACGGAACAGGAAGTTTTACCTATGGCGACAACGACCTCTCCAGGCCCCGCGGCGGCCCGGAATTCCCCCCATCGACCCTACACCTTAGAGAGAACCCGCAATATCGGCATCGCCGCTCATATCGACGCGGGAAAGACCACTCTCACCGAGCGAATCCTCTTCTATACGGGGACCATCCACAAAATGGGGGAGGTTCATGAGGGGACTACGGTTACCGACTGGATGGAACAGGAGCGGGAGCGGGGGATTACGATCACCTCGGCGGCCATCACCTGCTTTTGGCCGGTCCGAAAAGAGGCGGGAATCACCAAGTTGTTCGACGGAGAAAAATTTCGGATCAACATCATTGACACTCCAGGCCATGTCGACTTCACCGCCGAGGTGGAGCGATCGCTTCGAGTCCTCGACGGAGTGATCGCGGTTTTCTGCGGAGTCGCCGGCGTTCAGCCCCAATCGGAGACGGTATGGCGGCAGGCAACGCGCTATCGGGTCCCGCGGATCGCCTTCATCAACAAGATGGACCGAGTAGGAGCCAATTTCGAGAATGCGGTCCACGAGATCCGGGAAAAACTGGGAGCCAACGCGTGGCCGATCCTCCTCCCGCTCGGGAAAGAGGATCAATTTCACGGCCAGATCGATATCATCAACCGGAAGGCGATTCTCTATTCGGATAGCGACCGGCTCGGCTCGACCTATGCTGTGGAAGAGATTCCGGAAGAATATCGGGAAGCCGCGGAGGCGGCTCGCCGGGATCTCATCGAAGCCCTGGCCGACAAGGACGAGGAGATGGCCGAGCTCTTTCTGGCCGAACAGGAGCCGACGAACGAGCAGATCAAGCGGGCCATCCGGCGTAGCGTCATCGCCAACGAATTCGTTCCTGTCATCGCCGGGTCGGCTTTCCGGAACAAAGGCGTCCAATTTCTCGTCGATGCGGTGATCGATTACCTGCCGAGCCCGGTCGACATCGAGCCCGCGAAGGGCCAGCACCCCGTCACTGGAGAACAGATCCTCGTCGAGCCGAATGACAACGCTCCCTTCTGTTCGCTAGCGTTTAAGCTCTGGTCCGATCCCTTCGTCGGCAAGCTGGTCTTCTTCCGAGTCTATTCCGGAACGCTGCAGAAGGGGATGACGGTCTACAACCCCCGGACGCGCAAACGGGAGAGAATCAGTCGGATCGTCCAGGTGCAGGCAGACGAGCGACAAGATCTTCAGGAGGTCCATTCCGGAGACATCGCAGCCCTGGTGGGCATTCGGGATGTTGCAACGGGCGACACGCTCGTCTCCGAGGATTTCGAAGTGATCTTGGAGCCTCCTACCTTTCCGGAGCCGGTCATCTCGATGGCGGTCGAGCCCAAGACCAAAGCGGATCGAGAAAAGATGAGCCTAGCGCTGCAGCGGCTCATGGAGGAAGACCCTACTTTCCGAGTAAGCACGAATGAGGAGACGGGGCAGACGATCATCGCCGGAATGGGCGAGCTCCATCTGGAAATCATCGGCGATCGGCTCCGCCGGGAGTTTGGTGTCGGCACCAACGCCGGTGCTCCGCAAATCGCCTACCGGGAGACGATCACCCGTCCGGCGGAAGGCGAGGGAAAACTCATCAAGCAGAGCGGCGGGCGAGGACAGTACGGACATGTCATTCTCGAAATTCAGCCGTTGGAACGGGGCAAGGGAGTCGAAATCGCTAGCAAGGTCGTCGGCGGGAATATCCCCAAAGAGTATATCCCCGCCTGCTTCAAGGGTGTTCAGGAAGCGCTCTGCGCGGGCATCATTCACGGCAGTCCTGTCATCGACCTGGCGGTGAACATTCTCGATGGCAGCTATCACGAGGTCGACTCGAACGAGCTGGCTTTCAAGATGGCCGCGATCTTCGCCATGAAGGATGCGATCAAGAAGGCGAATCCGATTCTTCTCGAGCCGATCATGAAAGTGGAGGTATCGACCCCGGAAGAATACCAGGGCGATATCCTAGCCGACTTGACGCGCCGGCGTGGAAAGATCCTCAACGTAGATACCAAGGGGAAGACCGCGAACATCCGCGCCGAGGTTCCCTTGGCGGAGATGTTTGGGTACGTAAACGACATCCGATCGATGTCGAAGGGAAGAGCCGCCTATTCGATGGAGCCATCCCATTTCGAGCAAGTGCCCGCGCAGATCGTCGCTCAAATCGTGGAGCAAAAGCGGAAGTAGGAGTACGGGACGCCATGGCAGCGAGCAAAATTCGGATTCGTTTGAAGTCGTTTGATTACCGGCTCTTGGATCGAGCCGCCTCGGAGATTTCGGAGACAGCCCGTCGGACCGGTTCCGCCGTAGCGGGTCCCATTCCTCTTCCGACAAAGATTGAACGCCTGACGGTGAACCGTTCGCCACACGTCGATAAGAAGAGCATGGATCAGTTCGAGCTTCGTACCCACAAGCGGCTCGTGGAAATCATGGAGCCGACGGCCAAGACTGTCGACGAGCTCAAAAAATTGAACCTCCCGGCGGGTGTCGATATTACGATTCGCATCTAAGGACGAGGCCATTTGCGGAAGCGGAAGGAGAGCGGCGCATGAGCATAGGGTTGTTGGGAAGGAAGCTTGGGATGACCCAGGTCTACGATGGGGATGGGAATCTCGTTCCCGTCACCGTGGTCGGAGCCGAGCCGAACGTGGTCGTCCGGGTGCAGGCGTGCGGAGAGGGGAAGAAGAGCGTCCAAATGGGCTTCGAGACGGTCCGGGAAAAGCGTCTGACCAAACCTCTGCGAGGGCACTTTGCGAAAGCGGGGATCGCCCCGCGTCGCTTTCTGCGGGAGTTCGTGGTGGATGCGACGGAGGAATGGGGGCCCGGCCAGGAGGTTGGGGTGAACCTCTTCCGGCCCGGGCAGCTCGTCGACGTGATCGGGATCAGCAAGGGCAAAGGCTTTCAAGGGGTGATGAAGAAGCACAATTTCTCCGGACAAGGGGCTGCGCACGGTTCGAAGATGCACCGTCGCAACGGCGCTGTCGGCTGTCGCTCCACGCCCGGCCGCATCTACCGGAACCAAGGGATGCCGGGGCAGTTGGGCAGCGCGAGGACGACCGTCCAGGATCTAGCCGTCGTTTCCGTACGGGAGGAAGATCGGGCGCTTCTCATCCGCGGCAGCATTCCCGGAGCTCGGGGAGGATTGGTGGTCGTCAGGACCGCGATCAAGGGCCAGCCGAAGCCTCCGGCGAAGCCGCAGGCGAAAGCGGCAAAGAGCCAGGCGGCGGGGAAATCGTCCAAGAAGTAGGGGCGCGAAAGCGAGGAAGCGAAGATGAAGGTTTTGACCGTGGAAGAGGTCCGACAGGAACTGAGGGCCCCTCTTCTTACCAGCGGGCGGGGGAGTCAAGCGCTGCACGATGCCATCGTCGCCTATCGAGCAAATCGACGGAGCGGCACTCGTGCAACGAAGACCAAGGGAACGGTTCGAGGCTCTGGAAAAAAACCGTGGGCTCAGAAAGGGACGGGGAGGGCTCGGGCGGGATATGCTTCGTCTCCCATTTGGCGAGGGGGTGGAGTCGTCTTCGGGCCTCAGCCAAGGGATTTTTCGAAGAAGCTGCCGAAGAAGGTAAAACGACTCGCCTTGCTCAAGGCGCTGAGCGGTCGAATCGCTGAAGGAGCCGTTTTTTTCACGGAAACGATCGAGCTGCCGCAACCCAAAACGAAGGAACTCCTGAAACGCTTAGATTCGTGGGATCGAAAAGAAACCCTCCTGCTCGTCGTCGAGAAGAGAGAGTCAGCCGTTTGGCTCGCGGCGCGAAACCATCCCCTCATTGCCGTCGTATCCGCGACGGAAGTCAATGCCGAGGACTTACTTTGGCCGGATCGCGTCGTGCTGGAGCGACCGGCTCTGCCGATCCTGGATCGGCGTTTGGATCGGGGAGGAAAGCAATCATGAGGGATCACCGGACGATTTTGCGCCGCATCTGGATGACCGAAAAGGCCACCATCCTGGGAGAAACCCGCAACCAGTATCTTTTTGAAGTTCCTCGCGATGCGACGAAACAGGAGATCCGCAAGGCGGTGGAGCGGGCTTTTTCGAAGAAGGTCGTTGCGGTGAACACGTTGCGCTCTCCTGGGAAGATCCGGCGAGGCCGCGTGGGAAGAGTCGGAAAAAGCCCGACGCGGAAGAAGGCGATCGTGACGCTCGCCCCCGGAGAGAAGCTCGATTTGACCGCATAAGGGAAAGGAATCGCCATGGCCTTGAAGGAATTTCGCCCTCTCACACCGACGCTACGGTATACGCAGCTCGACTCCTTTTCGGAAATCACCAAGGACGAGCCGGAGCATTCGCTGACAGTCCCTCTCCGCAAGAAGGGAGGCCGAAACGGCTACGGACGGGTGACGGCACGCCACCGCGGCGGCGGTCATAAGAGGCGCTATCGGCTGATCGATTTCCGTCGCCAGCGCCATGGGATCGGCGCCACCGTGGAGAGCATCGAATACGATCCGAACCGAACGAGTCGCATCGCGCTTCTTCGCTACGCCGACGGGGAAAAGAGCTACATCATCGCTCCTCTCGAGCTCAAGGTGGGTGATACGGTGATGAGCGGTCCCGACGCCCCGCCGAAACCTGGCAACGCGCTCCCGCTGGAAAAGATTCCCGCCGCCACTTCGATTTACAATATCGAGCTGACCCCGGGCAGGGGCGGCCAGCTCGTGCGTGCCGCGGGTTCGAGTGCGCGGTTGATGGGGGTCGATCAGGGCTATGCGGTCGTGCGGCTCCCCTCCGGGGAAGTGCGGCGGATCGCGGCGATCTGCTATGCGACCGTCGGTCAGGTCAGCAATCCCGACCATTTCAACGTCTCGCTTGGAAAAGCGGGACGAACCCGCTGGCTTGGATGGCGACCTCACGTACGAGGAGTGGCGATGAATCCAGTCGACCACCCGAACGGCGGGGGCCAGGGCAAAAGCAAAGGGGGCGGGGGGAGACAGCAACTGAAGTCTCCTTGGGGCAAGCTCGCCAAGGGGAAGAAGACCCGGAGGCATAACAAGCAGTCCGATCGATTCATTCTCGAGCGGCGCATTCGCAAACGGAAGAAATAGGGGGATTTCATGGGTCGTAGCTTAAAAAAGGGGCCTTTTGTCGAAGACCATCTTCTTCGGAAGGTGAGCGCCACTCTCAAATCCGCCTCGAAGAAGCCGATCAAGACCTGGTCGCGCCGGTCGATGATCATCCCAGATTTCGTGGGCATTACCTTTCTGGTCCACAACGGGAAGACCTTTCACGCGGTCTATATTACGGAGAACATGGTGGGGCATCGGCTCGGCGAATTTTCTCCGACACGTGTCTTCAAGAAGCACGGCACGCATACCGAGAAGGCGACGGCCAAGTAGGAAGGATCTGGCAGAACCAGCGAGGATCATTTTATGCAGGTCAAGGCAATCAACCGTTTCGTTCGAATGTCTGCCTTCAAGCTGCGCGATGTGGCCCGGAGCATTCAGGGGATGCCCGCCGAGCAGGCGCTTGCCGTCCTGGCTCACTATCCCAAGGAGGGGGCGCGCCATATCCGGCGCACCTTGGCTTCGGCTTTGGCCAACGCGGAGAACAACCACAGCCTCCACCGGGGGGATCTCTTCGTGAAGGAAGCTCTCATTGGAGAGGCGGCGACCATCAAGCGTTTCCAGCCTAAGGCGAGAGGGAGCGCCGGCCCGATCCGCAAGCGGACGAGCCATATCCGGATCGTCTTGGAACAAAAGGAAGAAAAATAAGGGAAGGATATGGGCCAAAAAGTTAATCCACTCTGCTTTCGGCTTCCGGTCAATCGCCAGTGGCGGTCGATCTGGTATGCCGATAAACGCTCTTTCCCCGACTATTTGGCCGAGGATTTTTACATCCGCCGCCTGATCAAACGAAAGCTAGCCACCGCGGCCATAGCGAAGGTCGTCATCGAGCGGGCGGGCAACCGGGTGAGAATCAACATCCATACGGGACGCCCAGGCTTGGTCATCGGTCGAAAAGCCGCGGAGCTCGACAAGTTGCGCGAGGAAATTCAACGGCTCGTTCAAAAGGAACGGGAGGTTCTCGTCGACGTCAAGGAAGTCAAGCGGCCTGAGCTCGACGCACAGCTCGTCGCGGAGAACATCGCGCTACAGATCGAGCGCCGTATTTCCCACCGGCGAGCGATGAAGAAAGCGGTGCAAATGGCTAGGGAAGCCGGCGCGTTGGGCATTCGCGTTCGCTGTGCCGGAAGGCTGGGCGGATCGGAAATTGCCCGGGTTGAGGGATATCGGGAAGGAAAGGTCCCCCTCCACACTCTCCGAGCGGATATCGATTACGGATTTGCGGAAGCCCAGACCATTGCCGGAAAAATTGGAGTAAAGGTCTGGCTCTCCCGGAAAGAGGAAGTAACTGGAGTTGGATTTTAGGAGCGGCGGCGCACCATGGCTCTTTTACCAAAACGTGTAAAATATCGAAAGTGTCAGCGGGGAAGCCGGGCCGGGAACGCGAGCCGCGGAACCTCGCTCGCCTTTGGGGTTTACGGGCTGCAGACCTTGGAACGCGCCTGGATTACCAATACGCAGATCGAGGCGGCCCGAGTGGCGATCACCCGTCACGCAAAGCGAAAAGGGAAGCTCTGGATTCGGATTTTTCCCGACAAGTCGGTAACATCCCGCCCGCCGGAGACTCGGATGGGGAAAGGGAAGGGACAGCCCGAGTTCTGGGTCGCCGTCGTGCGTCCGGGGAATATCCTCTTCGAACTCGACGGCTTAACCGAGGAGACCGCCCGGGAATCGTTCCGGCTCGCAGCGGCCAAGCTCCCCGTCTACACCCGCTTCATCAGCCGTGAAAGGACCTTGCGAGCATGAAGATCGTTCAACTGCGCGCGCTTTCGAAGGAAGAGTTGCTTGCCAAAGGGACGGACGCTCGAGAGGAACTCTTTCGGCTTCGCCTCCAGCAGTCGAGCGGCTCGTTGGAGAAGCCAAGTCGGTTGCCGGAGCTGCGGAAGCTCGTAGCCCGAGTGGAGACGCTGCTTCGGGAAGCGGAACTCAAAGCCGAGGCGGCCAAGCCTCAGACCAAGAAGAAGGAGAAGGCGTGAAGACGGAAATGCACAAAAAGACCGCGTCGCCGGAAAAGAGCAGAGCGAGCGCGCAAGCTCCCGCAGAGCCTCCAATCGTCGATTCCGTCGCCCAACCGGAGCAGGAGGCACCCCCGGCAGTACAGTCCAAGGGGAGAACGCGCACGGGACAGGTCGTCTCTGCCAAGATGCAGAAGACCATCGTCGTCAACGTGGAGCAGCGAGTGGCTCATCCTCTCTATCGGAAGATCGTCCGGAAGCACAAGAAGCTCTATGCACACGACGAGGAGGGGGTCGCCAAGCTGGGAGATTGGGTAAAGATTCAAGAAACTCGACCGTTAAGCCGCCTCAAGTGCTGGCGTCTGGTGGCGGTGTTGCGGTCGGCTTCCGAGGAAACAGCGGTATGATCCAGATCCGTTCTTGGGTAGAGGTAGCGGATAATACGGGCGCGCGCCGGGCGACGATGATCGGAGTCATTGGGCGCAAGAGCCTGACCGCCCGCGTCGGCGATCTCATTACGGCGACTGTCAAAGAGGCGGCCCCGGACGGAACCGTAAAGAAGAGCGAGGTCGTTCGTGCGGTCGTCGTGAGGACCAAGCAGCCGATCCGCCGGCCCGATGGCTCCTATCTTCGATTCGATACCAACGCCGTGGTGATCGTCGACAAGGATTTGAATCCCCGGGGAACGCGGGTCTTCGGCCCCGTGGCCCGAGAGCTGCGCGACAAGAACTTCATCAAGATCGTTTCGCTTGCTCCGGAGGTCGTATGAAGCCATTCGGTCATCGCAAACAAGCCGCGCCCCAATCCCACTTCCACATTAAGCGGGGGGATGAGGTGGCGATCGTCAGCGGGACGCAAAAGGGAAAGACCGGCAAGGTGCTTCGGGTGTTGCGGAAGGAGAACCGCGTCGTGATCGAAGGAATCAATCTCGTGAAGAAGGCCACCCGACCGACCCAGGAGAATCCGCAAGGCGGCTTTTCAGAGCGCGAGGGTCCGGTCGCAATCTCCAACGTCATGCTCCTTGCGGATTACCAGAAACGGAGCCGCCGGAGCGCAAAAGCTTCGAAGACGAAGGAGGGCTCGCAAGCATGAGCGAACAATCGGTTTTTGCAAAAACATACCGGGAACAGATTCTTCCCCAGATGCGGGAGGCGAGGGGCTACGTCAATGTCCATGAGGTGCCGCGCCTCGAAAAAGTCGTCATCAATTGCTGCGTCGGCTCTTCTCCGGAGCTCAAGACGGCCCTCGAGGAGGCCCTCAACGATCTGGCGACGATTACCGGCCAGCGCCCCGTGAAGACAAAGGCGAAGAAAAGCATCTCGAACTTCAAGCTGCGTCAGGGCCAGGAGATCGGTTGCAAAGTCACCCTGCGCGGGAGGAGGATGTACGAGTTCGTCGAGCGTTTGATTTGGGCGGCACTTCCCCGTGTGCGTGACTTCCGCGGTCTCTCGCCGCGGGGCTTCGACGGAAAGGGCAACTACACGTTCGGGATTCGCGATCACACCGTCTTCCCGGAAATCGAGATGGAAAGTGTCAAAAGGACCTTCGGCTTTGATGTTACGATTGTAACAACCGCTCGCTCCACCGAGGAAGCGCGGGATCTGCTTAGCCGGCTCGGCCTTCCGTTCATCGGAGCGCGGAGAGAGACGGCTCCGGCAAAAGGGTAACAAAGGGGAAGAAGATGGCGACAAAGGCATGGATAGCAAAGCAAAAGCGGACACCGAAATTCCGCAGCCGCCGGTACAACCGCTGCCGGCTTTCGGGCCGGCGGAGAGCGTATCTGCGCAAATTCGGAGTCAGCCGAATCATGTTTCGGGAACTCGCCTCCTGGGGGGAAATCCCGGGCGTGACCAAGGCGAGCTGGTAAGGGGTTCATCGACGTGCAAACAGATCCCTTAGCCGACTTCTGCTCGGCGCTGCAAAACGCCAGAAACGCCCATAAGCCCGAAGTCGTCCTGCCTCATTCCCGAATCAAGGAGGCGGTAGCGCGCGTGCTGGTGGAGGAAGGATATTTGGAAAAAGTAGAGGTCGTTCCCGTCCGGAAGGGAATTCGACAGCTGCGCCTTACTCTCCGGGAAGTTTCCCCATTTCAAAAGGCCCGCCGCATTAGCCGCCCGGGCTGTCGCCGCTATGTGGGAGCGAAGGAAGTGCCGCGGATTCTAGGAGGCCTTGGTCTTTGCATTCTTTCCACTCCGAAAGGGATTCTCGCCGGCCATCGTGCCAAGCGCGTCAACGTGGGGGGAGAACTGCTGCTCTCGGTCGAATAGCCGAAGGAACGTAGAGGAAGAAAGGAGACGCCCCGATCATGTCACGAGTCGGAAGAAAGCCGATCCCGGTACCTGCCGGAGTCAAAGTAGCCATCCAGGACAACGCGGTTGCCGTCGAAGGGCCCAAGGGGAAACTATCGCACCGGCTGCCGGAGGGTTTGGCCGCAACCTTCGCCGAGGGGGCCCTTACCGTCGAAAGCCGTGGGGGAAGCCGGGAGAGCCGTGCGCTCCATGGCCTCCACCGGACCCTGCTCGCCAACGCGCTGACTGGTGTCCATGCCGGCTTCCGAAAGGAGCTGGAGATTCATGGCGTGGGATTCCGTGCGGCGGTCCAAGGGAAGAATCTCACCCTAAACTTGGGCTTTTCGCATCCGATCCTTTATTCGATTCCTGAGGGAATTCGCATCACGGTAAACGAGAACACCAAGTTGTTGATCGAAGGAATTGACAAATGCCTCGTCGGTCAGGTAGCTGCCGAGATTCGCCGTTTCTATCCGCCCGAGCCGTACAAGGGGAAAGGCGTTCGCTATGTAGGCGAGGTGATTCGGCGAAAGGCGGGCAAGACCGCGCAGAGCAAGTAGGCTTGCGCAGGAAGAAAAGGACGGAGAAGAAGCTATGCGTCTGGGACGAAGGGAGATGCGGGATCGGCGCCACTTGCGGACACGCCGGAAGGTAGTCGGCTCCGGGGCGAGGCCAAGGTTGTCCGTGCACTTCAGCGGGCAACATATTTACGCGCAGGTCATCGACGATGGAGAGGGCAAGACGCTGGCTTTCGTTTCGACGCGGCAAAAGGCCCTTGCGGGTCTCCGGGCGAACGTCGCGGGTGCGTCGAAGGTGGGCGCACGTCTGGCCGAAGAGGCGAGACAAAAGGGAGTGCAAAAGGTCGTCTTCGACCGTGGGGGTTTTCTCTACCATGGGAAGGTAGAGGCTTTGGCGAACGCGGCCCGAGAAGCGGGGTTGGAATTTTAACGATTCACTCGAATCATTGACCGGATCGGACCAGAGAAAGCATGGAAACATCACAATCGCGGACGAGCGACGAGAAACCTCAAGAGAGCGCCTCTCAGCATCCAGTCGGGGAAGCGGCGACCGCC
>NZ_CABFUZ020000098.1 GCF_902143385.2 Methylacidimicrobium cyclopophantes | reverse complement strand
CTCGCCTCGCGCTCGCCTCGCCGGCTGGTTCGGCGGCCGCTGCGCCCGACGCGGAAAATCCTTCTTCCTCACTCGACCGTCCGAACGGGCCGACCAAGGAGTTCCGCAGCCAAATCCGCCCTTCGCAAGACGCCGAGGTTGCCAAGGCATTCGCCCCGCGCGAGGGGAATGGCGAAGGCTCGGATCATCCCCTCATCCGATTTTGGAGAAGGGTCCAGGCTCATTATCCGGAGCTCAAGAAGAAGCACGCAAAACTCCAGGAAATGCTTGCCCAAAAGGCGCTCGCGGCTTCCGGCTTTTTGCCTCGGGTCTACGGCTGGGCCGATTCGATCACCTCCGATAATCCGGTATTTGGGTTCATGATGCATTTGACCGAGCGCAACTTTTCCGCGGGAGACTTCAACATCAACACGCTCAACCATCCGGGCACGGTCTCCAACCAGAACATGGGCCTCATGGCGCTCGTTCCGATTTTCGACGCCATGCAAACGATCGATTCGATTCGCACCGCGAAGCACCTCATCCGGCAGAGCGAGCAGGAGGAGCGCTTCACCCGCATGGAAGCAAGCCTGCTTGCCATCGATGCCTATTTGCAACTGCTCCTGGCGGAACGAGAGGTAGCTCTGGCGCGACTCGACGTCCAAGCGAGCACACAAGACCTGGAGCAAGCCGTTCGTTTGATGGAACAAGGCCTCGTCCTGGGTGCAGATTTCTATGCGGGCCGTTCGATGAGCGCCTCGATCGAGCAGAGCCAAAACGGCTATACCTCGAAGAGAAAGGTGGCGCTGGTCGCCGTCAATACACTCCAGGGAGAAACCGCGGATGCCGACGTAGCCGTGAGCGGCTCGCTTCCCGCAATCCGCAAGGGCCCTGTGAAACCTCTCGAGCAGTGGGTGCAGGAAGCCTTTCTCTATCGAAGCGATCTTTTGGCGCTCCAATCCTCGATCGCCGCCCAGCACTCCGAAGTAGGCCGCCTGCGGGCGACCGCGCTTCCCTCGGTAAACGGTTTTGCATCCGGCATGCTCGACAGCGACAACTTCAATACGGGCGGCAGAAGCTACACGGTCGGAGTCTTGGGAACCGTCCCTCTTTTCGATCCCTCCCGGGATCCAAAGGTCAAACAGGCTCAGGCGGCAGAGGAGCAGTTGCGGCATGAGGCAGCTTCCTTGCGCGACCTCATCCAGAATAAGCTCGGGCAAGCGTATGCCGAGTATCAGGGTGCTCTCCAGGATGCGGAGATCCTGGGTCGGGCGAGTGCCGATGCACGGAAGTCGACCGAAATGATGGCCGAGCTCTACCGGGAGGGAAGAAAGACGATCGTCGACCTGCTGAGCGTCCGCCAGATGCAGCTCCAAACGGAAATCGGATATTGGGACAGCCTTGCCCGGCTCGAGTTGTCTCGAGCGAAGCTCTATTTTTTGTCGGGAGAACTTGACGACTACCAAGTGCAGCAGATCGCCAAGGAAATCGGGGAGGGGGCCCCATGAGCGACCAGCAAAACGGCGGCGCGATCGGCGGCTTCATCCGCTTCTTCTCCTCTTCCTTGGTGACACCCCTGCTGATTCTCGCCTCCTGGCTCCTCGGCGCCTTTGCATTGGTCGAGCTGCCGCGCGAGGAAGAACCCCAAATCGTGGTTCCTCTCTTCGACATCTTCGTCTCGATGCCCGGGGCGAGTCCCGAAGAGGTCGAAAAGCGCATCGTGAATAACGGGGAGCGGGTCTTTTGGGAAATTCCAGGGGTCGAATATGTCTATTCGACGGCCGCGCCCAACGGAGCTGTCTTCATCGTGAGGTTCCGCGTGGGGGAGGATATGGAAAGGAGCCTCATCAAGCTCTTTACGAAGGTCTACTCTCACCTCGACTTTCTTCCACCCGGCGCATCCCTCCCGCTGATCAAGCCCCGATCGATCGATGACGTGCCGATTCTCGCTCTCACCTTCTACAGCCCGACAAAGGATCCGCTCAGCCTGCGCCGGATCGTGGCGACGGTGCGGGACAAGATCAATCCCATCTCGGATATTTCGGAAACGACGATTCTCGGTGGTCGAAAGCGGCAGTTCCAGGTCTTCTTCGATCCGGCTAAGCTTGCGGCACACCTAGTGACTCCTGCGGACTTGGTGGGGCTCATCCGGCAAAACAACGTGCGGCTCCCCGCCGGTCATGTCGATTCGGAACCGAAGCTCGTCGACGTCGAGCCCAACGCACTCATCACCAGCAAGGAAGATCTCGAAAACTTGGTCGTCAGCGTCAGCCAGGGGAAGGTGGTCTATCTCCGGGACGTGGCGCAGGTAGTCGATGGGCCAGACCAGGATGAGCGCAGCTTGACACTCCGCTTCGGCCGCGCTGCAAGCGCCCAAACGAAAGCCCCGATCGAGGCCGTTACCCTCGCGATCGCCAAGAGAAAAGGAGCCAATGCCACCTTTCTCGCCAAAAAGATCCTAGCAGACGTCGATGCCCTGCGCCCTTCGGTGCTTCCTCCGGATGTTCACTATGTCGTCACCCGCAACTATGGGCAGACTGCGGCCGAGAAATCCAACGAGCTTCTCGAGCACATGGGAATTGCGATTTTCGGCGTCAGCTTCCTGATCGCGCTTTTTCTCGGCTGGCGAGCCGCCGCAATCACCGCCATCGCGATCCCGACGACCCTGGCGATCACGCTGCTCACCTTTCATCTCTTCCATTTCACGATCAACCGGGTCACTCTCTTCGCCTTGATCTTCACGATCGGTATTCTCGTCGACGACCCGATCGTGGGGGTGGAAAACATCGTCCGCCATCTCCATCTGCCTACCGCCGCCGGCCGCTCCCTGCTTTCCGTGACGATCGAAGCCATGCTCGAAATCGTCGGCCCTCTAATCTTGGCCACTTTGGCGGTGATCGCCGCCATCCTTCCAATGGCCACGGTGGGCGGCCTCATGGGTCCTTACATGCGACCAATCCCCATCGGGGCGACGACCGCCATGATTGTTTCCATGCTCGTCTCGCTTTCGGCAACTCCTTGGGCCTCGGTCTGGCTTCTCAAAGGAAGCAAGCATGCGGGAGAACGAGGCGAAGGATTTCTGCTGCGCCTCTACCGGGCCTTCGTGACCCCCCTGATTTACAACCGCTGGCTGCGCCTCGCCTTCGTCCTCTCCGTACTCTTTCTTTTGACCGGTGCCGTGGCCTTGATTCCCCTGAAGCTGGTTCGCGCCAAGATGCTCCCGTTCGACAACAAGAACGAGTTCCAAGTCATCCTCAACATGCCGGAGGGAACCCCCCTGCAAGCCACGCGCTCCGTGCTGGATCGGATCGCCGAAGTCGTCCTTCGCGTTCCGGAGGTCACCAACGTGGAGATCCAAGCCGGAACTCACTCTCCCTACAACTTCAACGGTCTGATTCGCCACTACTTCCTCCGGGAATTCCCTTACCAGGGTGACCTTCAGGTGAACCTCACGGACAAATCCGAACGAAAGCGGCAGAGTCATGACATCGCGGAGAGCGTCCGCCCCGAGATCAACCGGCTTGTCCAGGCAATTCCCGGTGCGTATGTCCAGGTTGCGGAGGTTCCTCCGGGCCCGCCCGTTCTTTCCACGCTCGTTTGGGAGATCTACGGCCCGTCCGCCTCTGGGCGGAGGGAAATCGCCGCGCAAATCGAAAAGCTGATGCGCCAATCTCCCGAGATCACGGATATCGCCACCTACGAAGAAAGCAATCGCCCTCTGGAGGTCCTCAACGTCGACTTGGTCAAAGCGTCGTTGAATGGTCTGCCCGGCGAAGCAGTGACCCAAAACATCGTCACCGCACTCGAAGGTACGAGTCCCGGTCTTGCCCATGCGCCGGATGAGCCCGAACGGGTGCAGATCCTCGTCCGGCTTCCGGAAGAATTGCGTCGAACGGACCAAGCGGTCCGCAACCTGAGTCTCCTCTCCCGATTCGCGAGACTCATCCCCGTCAAGGACTTGACCGCCGAGCGTCTTGGCTGGCAGCACCACCCCATTTACCATAAGAATTTGATGCCGGTAACCTACCTCCTGGGCGATGTCAGCGGGCAAGTCGGCAGTCCCGTCTATGGCATCCTCGATTTCACCCCATCGCTGGAAAAGCTTCGCTCCCCGGAAGGAAAGCCGCTGGAAATCCTCTACACCCACCTTCCCGAGAGCCCGAATGCATGGGCGATCAAGTGGGACGGGGAGTGGCAGGTGACCTTCGAGGTCTTTCGGGATCTTGGGAAGGCCTTCGCCCTCGTCCTCGTGCTGATTTTCATTCTTGTGGTCGGCTGGTTTCGCTCGTTCGTGACTCCCTGGGCTGTAATGCTGCCGATCCCTCTCTCGCTCATCGGGATTCTGCCGGCGCATTGGTACTTGGGCATGTTTTTCACCGCCACCTCGATGATCGGGATGATGGCCGGTGCCGGGATCGTCGTCCGCAATGCGATTATCCTGGTCGATTTCATCGAGATGCGGCTCGCCGCAGGCGATCCCCTCGAGGAGGCGGTGATCTCGGCCGGTGCCGTCCGTCTCCGTCCTATTTTGCTGACCGCCCTCGCCGTCATCATTGGGAGTGCCGTGATCCTATTCGATCCGATCTTCCAAGGGTTGGCCCTTGCTCTCATGGCGGGCGAGATCGCAGCGACGATCCTCTCGCAGCCCGCGGTCCCCGTGTTTTATTACATGTTGCACAAGAGGAGATTCCAAAAGAAGACGCAACCATCGCCGGATCTTTCTCAGCACGTGCAGCCCTGAACTCTCCGTACCGATCGCATCGTTCTTTCCCAAAGTTCGTTCCTGCTCGATAATCCGCTTGCGCAGCATTTCTCGTATTGCTACTATCGGAAGCGGAAAATCCTTCGGTCGGCGGAAAGAGTTCCCTTCTCTCGTTTGGGAGAGAAGCTTCGCGTTTGCTTGGTAGGGCCGGATGGAAGTCCAGACGGGAGATCGCATCCATGGAAATCGAGTTCTTCTACTTTGAAGAGTGTGGCCACTGGAGGGAGGCTCTTTGCCGCATCGAAGAAGTTTTAGCGGAAGAAGGAGGGATACACGCAATTCGATTGATCTCGGTCGAGTCGGTGGTTGAGGCGCAAAGGCACCGAGTCTTTGGATCCCCCACCGTGCGAATCGATGGAAAGGACATCGATCCGGCCGCATGGGGTCGGATCGACTACGGCTTCGGCTGTCGCGTTTATCCCGACGCGGATGGCTCTCTCCATCCGGCGCCTTCGAAGGAATTCCTCCGCCAGGCGCTCCGATCGCACCGGCCGATCTCACTCGCCGAAGCGCATGAAGAGGTGCTCGACACGATCAAACATCAACACCCGGAATGGGTGACGGAGCCGATCGGCGAGTGCGCACGGTGCGTGCGCTACGAGTACGAATTGGCCGATCCGATGGTTTCGCCGTCGGAGGAGTAAAAGGCCTGGCTAGGGAGCCTTCTCCGTCTTCTCCGTCTGGATTGCGATCCGCGTGATTCCTTGCTTGCGGATTTCGTCGAGCACTCCCACTACGCTATCGAAGGTGGCCTTTCGATCGCTGTTGAGAAAGACCTTCGCCTTCTCCGGACCGGCACCAGCCTTGAGAGCCGCGAGCCTTCCTGGGAGCTCGCTCGGGGAGACTTTATCGTGGTCGAAGTAGACATCACCCTTGTCGGTAACGGTCAGCGTGACTTCGTTTTCTTTTCGTTCCTCGCTTCCCGACGTTTGGGCCTTCGGAAGCTGCACGGCAACCCCCGCGTTCTTGATCATTGCTAAGGAGACCATCATGAATGTTGCCAGGAGAAAGAACATCACATCGATAAACGGGATGATCTCGAGCCGCGGCCGATGGCGGCGAGGAGAAGAGACTCTCATGATTCCTGGGTCAACCTCAGTTTCCTTCTGAATTCCTAGCCAGCGGCGTTTCCAGATCCCCTACGTCGACGGACGGTGACCGACCCGCCCACCGGAGGAGGAGCATCTCGAGCTTCGTGGAAGCGGCTTCCATCTGCCGACGCATGTTCTCCATGCGCGCGCTAAAGAAGTTGAGAGGAACGATCGCGACGATGGCTACGGTCAGACCGAAGCTCACAGCAATCAAAGATTCCGCAACGCCTCCAGTGATCGCCGCCTGCTTTCCCGCGAGCTCTCCTCCGCCGACGATGCTAAAGGCGCGCATCATCCCGGTGACGGTGCCCAACAAGCCGAGAAGCGGCCCCAGGGTAACGGCGGTATCCAGTACGACCAGTCCTTTGTTGTAACGGTCGAGCTCGGCATTCGCCGCTTCGAGCAACGCGTCTGAGACCGAGCCATCCTTGTGGCGCAAGCCTTCCACCAGCACGCGGACCACCGAATCCTTCGACTTTTCGCCCGCTGCGAGCGCCTGGGCTAGGCGGCCATGCTCTACCAACTCAAAGATTTTGCGGACCAGCTTGACATCTCTGCGGCGACCCTCCGTCAGTAGAAAAAGAAAGCGCTCGAAGAGCACCGCAACGGTTACGACCGACAAGAGCAGGATCGGCCACATGATCGGGCCGCCCTTGAGAAACAGTTGGTAAACCATAGAGTTAAATAGTGGCTCGTGGATCGAGGGGAAGAACGCCGGGCGATCGGCGATCCGCTTTCCGCTGTTACATCGATTCTTCCATTTATGGACCTCTACTCGAGACCCTAGTTCGAAGCAAGTGCCAATTCGGCACCCCGTTCAAGCCTTTTTTCGACCTCTCCCCGAGAGCAGACTGCCGGCCCAGCGCCCGAGCAGCAAGGCGAGGCGCGCTCTCTCCGCCCAAGAGAGCAATCGCCAGGCCGAAAGGAGGGGGACCCTAGCTTTCTTCGGGGCTTGGAGAGTCCAGATCTCCCGGACCTCGGAGAAGAGCTGCAAGCCGGGACGAATCACCTGAGCCAAGCGCCAGCCCATTTCCAACAGACGGACCGGCGTTCGCATCTCCTCAAGAGAGGCGCTCAGCTCGGCGCGCTGCTGCTCGCAAGCGGCCACGAGCTCGCGCATTCTCTGCTCTCTCATTTCTTTGCGCGATCGTGCAGCCATGCGATGTCCTTCCCCAATTCGCGGATGGTTTCCGCGAACGGCGTGCTCAACGCCTTGACCCACTTTGCAATGCGTACCCCTGCGAAGATCGTCGCCCCAAGGCAGACCAGCCCCATCGTTGCGATTGTGACCGTGCGGGCGAGAGGATCATCCCAAGTCAGAGAAAGGAGCGCAATGCCAAGCCAGAGGATCGTCAGCGCACCGAGAAAGACTCCAACCCCGAGCCAGAGAAGCAAACGGAGCAGCTGCTCGATTTCCGTTTGAAGCTCCACGGAAAAGAGCTCCAACCGGACCGCAATCAATCGGAGCAGCAGGGTGAGAAGTCTCTGCCCCGAGCCGCCGATGCCACCGCGCTTCTGCGCCTCCGTCATCTATCGACGACTGAAAAGCGCTCCGAGCAACATCCCGAAGACCACTCCCACTCCAACAGCTTGGTAAGGGTGATCGCGCACGATTCGATCCACCTCTTGCACTCCCCCCCGCGTGCGATCTGCAAACTGGTCTTCCCGCTCGCCCAAATACTCGCGCAAAGAACTGATGCGAGCCGTCAAGCGCTCCTGTACGTCGCGAGCCTTTTCCCCAAGATTTCCCGCTGATTCCTTCACGAGAATCTCCGCATCGTGGATGACCTCGCGCACATCGTTGAGAAGCTTCTGTCTCGTGATCACTTCGTTCATAGCTAACCTCCTTGCCGACAAGGTCACGGTAGCAGAGCGGCCCATAGGGGTGCAAGCGAGGCTTTTCCGAAGAAGGCCCAGGGCATCACTTTGCCGGCCGGCCGCAGCTGCGGGAAATGCGGGGTTGGTATACCCAAACATCGCAAAGGGAGGAGATATCGCTCCTGCGCAGGAACGCCCGTTTCGATTGGATTTTGCGCGGGAAAAAACGCCGCTCGGTGTTTATCCTGATTCAAAGGATGGGAATGAGCCACGATCCATTGGACGAGCTCTTGCAGAGCTGGCGTGAGAAAGGCCGTCTTCCCGCGCGCTTCCAGCGCGAAGTTTGGGAGCGCCTAGCGCTCCGCTCGCGCGAAGCCGTTCCTCCCGTTCGCCCCCACCGGGGGGCGTGGACGATGCTCATCGTTGCATCGGCAGTCGCCTTTCTGCTTGCCACAGGACAAGCCCGACGATGGGAGGAGAAGCGTTGGACGGAGCTCAAGGCGCAATACTTCCAGACGGTGGATCCCCAAGCCTTGGCCGCTGCGCAAAGGACGCCGTGAAGCGATTCTTCCTGTTCTCCTCGTGGATCGGTCTCAGCGCGGCCGCGGTTTATGCAGCAACGCTCTTTTTTGAGCTGCTGCCCTCCCAACGCATCGTCGGCCGCCCCGATGCGGGGCTCCAATGGCTGCGCCTCGAGCTCCGGCTTTCGGACGAACAGGTCGCCGCGATCTCCCGGCTTCAAGAAGACTATCGTCCTAGTTGCCAGGGGATGTGCCGGAAGATCCTCACGGCTGACACAAGGCTTCAAGAACTCTTGCGGGAAAATCGATCCATTACTCCCGAAATCCAGGCAGCCATGGCCGAGCGGGACAAGCTGCTCTCCGATTGCCGGCAGGCCTTCCTCCGACATGTCTATGCGGTCAGCGCGCAGCTCTCGGCCACACAGCGACAACGCTACCTAACCCTCGTCTCCGATGAGCTTCTGGGCATCGATGCGACCCGGTAGCTCCGGAGCCGGAGAGAGGACCGGTCGATGACCCCATCGGATCCCGACTGGGAGCTCATGGCACGGCTGGCCCAAGGGAGCGATCAAGCCCTGAGCACGCTCATGGAGCGGTGGCAAGAGAAGCTCTTTTCCTTTCTCTGTCGGCTTACCGGCAACGAGGAGTCGGCCGCCGATCTCGCACAGGAAACTTTCGTCCGGGTCTACGAAGCCCGCCACAAGGTGCGACCCACAGGGCGCTTTTCGACGTGGCTCTTCACGATCGCCACCAACCTGAGCCGCAACTTGGCCCGGTGGCGCCGAAGGCATCCGACGATTTCTCTGGAAGACCCGATTGACGAGGACTCCTCGGCCTGCCTGGAAGAGCATCTCGGTTCCGAAAGCCATCCGGGAACTCGCTTGGAACGAGAAGAACTCTGCGAGCAGGTCCGCTCGGCGGTACTCTCCTTGCCGGGGCCGCTGAAGGAGACGCTCGTTCTTTTCGAATACGAGGAGCTCTCCTACGAAGAAATTGCGCAGGTGCTCGGCTGCTCCCGGAAAATCGTCGAAATGCGGCTCTATCGAGCTCGCAAGAGCTTACGAAAGGCTTTAACCCGAAAAGGGCTCCTCTGATCCTTTTCCCGCTCGAAAGCTCGCCAACATTCTGCTTGACGGCAATCGCAACTCTTGGAAGCATTGTAATGTCAAGCAGATCGTCTCCAATCAAATCCCCAAGGAAAGGCCCTTATGAGTGAGAAATTGTCGATCGTCCTCTTCTCCGGTACCGTGGACAAATTGATGGCAGCCTCGGTCCTTGCTTCCGGCGCGGCCGCCATGCAAAAGGAAGTGACGATTTTTGCAACGTTTTACGGGCTCTTTGCGCTCCGGAAGGGGGATTGGAAGCAAAACCGGCGTGTCAGCAAGGACTTCGAGGAATACGGAGCCCAGTTCCTTCAAGCCATGGAAGCAAAAAAGGCGCCCAGTTGGCTCGAGACGCTGCAAACAGCGATCGATATAGGAAATGTGAAAGTGAAAGCCTGCGGGCTCACGATGGATCTTTTATCCATTAAGCTCGAGGATCTCGAACCGATCGTAAGTGAGATCGTAGGGGTTGCCCATTTCATCGAAGAAGCTTCCGATGGGCAAATCATCTTTCTCTAGGGAAGCCATGCGATTTGCCAGCAGACCAACCAAGACACGCTAGGAGGAATTATGGAAGGGATTCAGATCGCCAAGGAAAGTGATGCGCGGGGCAGTTTCTGTCCGGGACCGCTCATGGAGATGATTCGTTTGGTGCGTTCCGCCAATGTCGGCGACGTGGTCGCGGTGATTTCCGGAGACGAGGGGAGCAAAAAGGACATCCCCGCTTGGATCAACAAGGCGCATTACGAACTCGTCGGAACGGAGGAGGTTGCCCCCGGAGCCACTCGCTTCCTCTGCCGCAAGAATCACTAGTCGGCAAGAGAGGGCAACCCCTTCCGGAAAGTCGGTTCTCCAGGAACGAAAGGAGCGTCATGAAAAAAATCCTGATCCTCGGCGGAGGAACCGGGGGAACGATTGTAGCCAACCGGCTCGCCCACGCATTGCAACCGCAAGATGCGTCGATCGAAGTCATCAGCGATTCTCCTCTTCACTACTATCAGCCCGCTCAGCTCTACATCCCGTTCGGCGAGGAGGATCCGAGAAAGATCGCGCGCTCCGAGCGCAAGTTGCTCAATCCCCAAGTCAAGCTCCGGATCGACACGGTATCGGAATGGATTCCCGACAAGCAGGCGCTGCACACCGCCAGGGGGGATACGATTTCCTACGACTTCCTCGTCATCGCCACCGGCTCCGTGCCGTGTCCCGAAGAAGTGGAGGGATTCGTCGCCGGAGCGGATCATTTTTATACACCGGAAGCGGCCTATCGGCTTTATCATAAGCTCAGCGAATTCGAAGGGGGACGCCTCGTCGTGGGAGTTGGGGGAATCCCCTATAAGTGCCCCGTGGCCCCGCTCGAGTTTACCCTTCTCGCGGAGGCCTTTCTCGCTCACAAGGGGATCCGGTCCAAGACCGAGATCGTCTATACCTTCCCCTTAAACGACGTATTCAACATCCAGAGCGTCGTCCCGGTCGTTCGCGAACTTTTTGAGCAGCGCTCCATCCGCGCCGAGACTTTCTTCAACTTAGAGTCGGTCGACGCCGAAAAGAAACTGGTCAAGAGTCTGGAAGGCACCGAACTTCCTTTCGACATCCTGGTGATGACTCCGCCTCATAAAGGAGCACCATTTTTACGTGGCCATCCGATGGCGGACAACGATGGATGGGTGAAGACCGATCGCAACACGCTTCGTGTCAACGATCTCCCCAATGTCTGGGCGCTGGGCGATACGACCAACTTGCCCATCAGCAAAGCGGGGAGCACCGCCCATTTCGAGGCACCGGCGATCGTGGAGCAGATTGTGGCTGCGATCCGCCGCGAGGAATCTCCTCCCGGAAAAGCAACCTATAATGGGCACGTCACCTGCTTCATCGACTCGGGTTACGGCAAGGCGACTATTCTGGATTTCGATTACGATCACCCGCCGGCGGTATATGAGCCGAATGAATTCCGTCATCTCCAGAAGATGGCTTTCAACAAGCTCTATTGGTACCTGGTTCCGACCGCGGTCATCTGAAGGCGTCGTCGACCGCCGGGCTCATCTCGGGTCGGTGGAACCGAATCCGCGGCTCAGCGGATCGCGCGCAGGGCGACCAGAGCGCCCACGAGAATCAACCAGACCAAAAGAAAGACCCGGGCGGGCTTCTTCGGGATGACTGTGCAGGCGTAGGAGCCCCCGATCGCACCCAACACCCCGCCGCCGACCATCGCAAAAATGAGTTGAGAATCGCTCATCCCCTGGTGAACATGGATCCCTCCGCCAATCAGGGAGAGGATCATGCCGAAGGCGATGTCCGTTCCTACGACTTCACTGGGGGTCAGCTTGGTGAGGGTTAGGAGAAGGAGACTCCCCAAGGCTCCGCCGCCGGCGGAGAAAGAGCCGACTTCTAAGCCGATCAAGAAGGAAAAAGCGGGGAGCCAGCGCAAATAGCGGTGAAGAACAAGGCGGTGCTCCGTAAAGGTGAACCAGAGGTTGAGCAGCGAAGAGAGAACCACCGTCAGGCCGATAGCGAGTAGGATCATCGAGCCTAGGTGACCTTTTCGAGAAACGTGGGCGAGGAGAAAGGAGCCGGCCACGACCCCGGGAATCCCTCCGAAGGAGAGAAGCAGCAGAATGCGCTTGTTGATATCCCCTTTCAGAAAATAAATGAGCGAGCTCGGTATCTTGATCAAGGCCGAGAAGCCCAAAGCGACGCCGACGGCGATCGTCGGCTCGATCCCGAAAAAGAGGAGAATTGGAACCGTCAAGGTACCACCTCCCACTCCGGTCAACCCGATGAGGAAAGCGATGCAAAAGCCAAGGAGATAAAATTTGGTCACCTCTTTGTCCTGATCACCTATAGAGTATAGGTACGTTGGCTAAGCCGCCCACTGTCTCCGGCTGCGGCTCCCGAAACCCACTCGGCCTTCCCCCACCTTCTTGCACCCTTCGCGATTCCCGATGCACGCTTGCAAGGAGAACATACTAGGCTGCGCTCGTCGATCTCGCGAAAGCGGGCACCGGGTCGGGTATTTCTTCGCCCGGGGATTCGAAAAGGAGATTATTCCACCGTCGAATCGCGACGGTCTTTCGCTTTGAGGATCCCCTCGCTTGCCGGAAGAGTGCGGCCGCGCCAAAGCGAGTAGAGGACGGGATAGAGGAGCAATTCGAGGATGCCGGATGTCACCACCCCTCCAACCATCGGCGCGGCAATCCGTTTCATCACGTCCGCTCCGGTTTCCCGGCTCCAGAGGATGGGTAGAAGACCGAAAAGAATGGCGCAGATCGTCATCATTTTCGGCCGGATTCTGCCTAGGGCGCCTTCTTCAATTGCGGCGCGCAGATCGGCGCGTGACCGCATCCGTCCTGCGCGGCTCCGCTCCTCATACGCATGATCAAGGTAGAGGAGCATGACGACGCCCGTCTCTGCATCGAGGCCCGCAAGGGCGATCAGCCCGACGGCCACCGCCACGCTGAGATTGTAGCCGAGCCAATAGAGGAGCCAAAAGGCTCCAACCAGGGAGAAGGGCACGGCGAGTAACACGAGGAGAGTCCGACTTACGGACCGCGTGTTGAGATGCAACAAGACCACGATGATCCACAAGGTGAGAGGAATCAGCAGAAATAAACGCTGCCTTGCCCGGAGGAAATACTCGTAGGAGCCCGCCCATTCGACGTAGTATCCCGGAGGGAAAGCGACATTCCGGGCGATCTGAGCGCCGGCCTTCCGCACGTAGCCGACCAGATCCTTGGCTGTGCTATCGACAAAGACAAAACCGACGAGTTGCGCATTCTCGCTCCGAACCTCGGGGGGGCCGAAGGCAAAATGGATGTCCGCCAGCTCTCCCAAGGGAACCTGGACACCGGAAATCGCTTGCGCTGGCGAGCCCTGGAGCGAGGTTTCCGGGGAAACAGCCGCCGGCGCCTCACCCAAAAGGATCCGGGAGAGCGCAAGCGGATCCTCCCGAAAATCTCGATTGTAACGAACACTTACGGGATACCGTTCCCGCCCTTCCACCGTAACGGTCACGGTATTCCCGCCGATCGCTCCTTCGATCGCCTGGTTCACATCTTCGACCGTAAATCCGTAACGAGCCAGCGCTTCGCGGCGTATCTGAATATCGAGGTAACGTCCCCCTTCCACTCGCTCCGCAAAGACGCTGCGCGTGTCAGGAAATCCGGAAAGAGCTCGCTCAATCTTCTCCCCCAAATCCCGAATCACATTTAGATCGGAACCAAAGATCTTGATGCCTAAGTTCGACCGGAAGCCCGTCGTCAGCATCTCCGTGCGGGTTTGGATCGGCATCCAAAAGATATTGGCTACTCCCGGGAACTGGAGCCGCCGATTCAATTCCGCTACGAGCTTTTCCCAAGTCATCCCTTTGCGCCATTGGCTCTCCGGCCGAAAGGTGACGACCGTCTCGGTCATGGAAAGGGGGGCCGGATCGGTCGAGGTATCCGCTTGACCTACCTTACCGAAGACGGTCGCTACCTCCGGCAGCTGCGCAATGATCCGATCCTGCGTCTGGAGGATTCGGCCGGCCTCTGCAATCGCCACTCCGGGTACGGCGGTGGGCATATAGAGTAGGGTACCTTCGTTGAGCGGGGGCATGAACTCCGCTCCCAAGCGGCGGATCGGATAGAGAGTCGAGGCGAGCACTCCGAGTGCAAGGAAAAGCACCGCAACTCGATGACGGAGGACAAAGTCGAGAACCGGGCCATAGAGGGCGAGGAGCAGCCGATTGAGAGGGTTGCGCTTTTCCGGGACGATTCGGCCGCGGATGAACCAGAACATCAATACGGGCACCAAGGTCACAGAAAGCAGGGCGGCGAAAAACATCGCGAAGGTCTTGGTAAATGCGAGAGGACGAAAGAGGCGCCCCTCCTGAGCCTCCAACGCGAAGACAGGAACAAAAGAGACGGTGATCACCAGGAGCGAGAAGAAGAGAGGCCGGCCGACCATCTTGGCAGCGGAAAGCAATACCTGGAGCCGCTCTTCCCCGCGCGGATCCTTGCCGCTCTTCTCCCGCGCCTCCTCCAGCTGCTTATGGGCGTTCTCGACCATGATGACCGCTCCGTCCACCATGGCCCCGATCGCGATGGCGATTCCTCCGAGGGACATGATGTTCGCCGTCAAGTGGAGACCGCCGAAGGGAATGAAAGAGAGGACGATCGCCGCTGGAAGGAGAAGAATGACGACGAGCGCACTGCGCAGATGCCAAAGGAAGAGAATGCAGACTATGCTGACCACGATGCTCTCTTCGATCAGCTTCTCCCAAAGGGTCCGAATCGAGCGATGGATGAGCTCGGAACGGTCATAGGTGGGAATCAAACGGACACCGGCGGGGAAGGAGCTCTCGAGGGTCTTGAGCTTTTTCTTGATTCCGTCGATCACCCGCAGGGCGTTTTCGCCGTAGCGCATCACCACGATTCCTCCGACCGTTTCCCCCTTACCACTGAACTCGGCGAGGCCCTGCCGAAGGTCTCCTCCGAACGTTAAGCTTCCCAGCTGCCGGACCAGGATGGGAAAGCCCTTCGGGTCGGCTCGCACGACCACGTTTCCCACGTCGGCGAGGGATTGAAAGTATCCCCGTCCACGGATGTAATACTCCATGGTGGAAACCTCGAAGCTCTTTCCCCCCACGTCGCGGTTCCCCTTCCGAACCGCATCGACCACCTCGGAGAAGCGTACGCCGTACGCCACCAGCTTGTCCGGATCGAGGTTGACTTGATATTGGCGGACGTAGCCGCCGACGCTCGCTACTTCCGAAACGCCGTGAACGGAAGCCAGCGCATATCGCAAAGTCCAGTCCTGAAAAGAACGGAGATCGGCCAAGTCGTGTTGTCCCGACTCGTCGACGAGCGCATACTCAAAGACCCAGCCGACGCCCGTCGCATCCGGACCCAAGGTCGGACTGACTCCCTCCGGCAATCGTCCGCGGACTCCATTCAAGTACTCCAAGACTCGGGATCGGGCCCAGTAGATATCGGTGCCGTCTTCGAAGATTACATATACGAAAGACTTGCCGAAAATGGACTCTCCGCGGACAAATTTTACCTTCGGTGCCGAAATGAAGAGTGTCGAAATCGGATAGGTAATTTGATCTTCGACGAGTGTCGGACTTCGCCCCGTCCATTCCGTGTAGACGATCACCTGCACATCCGAAAGATCCGGAATTGCGTCCAAAGGAGAACTTCGGAGAGCCTCGACTCCCCAGGCGATCCCGAAGGCGGCCAAGACACTCACCAGAAATGGATTGCGGCCGCTCCACTCGATGAGGCGTTCCAGCATGGCTACATCCCGGGCATTCCCGGCATGCCGTGGTGATGATGGTGCCCGCCCGGCGGAGGCATCGGCGTCCCCGCCGGAGGAGGAGCCGAAGGAGCGGGCTTCTGCGGAAGCTCCTCTCCCTCGGATGGTTGCTCGCTCGACCAAATCTGCAAAGCACCCTGAACACGGGCCTCCGCATCGATGAGAAAGTTGGCGCCGGTCACAACCCGCTCCCCTTCGTCAAGCCCGGAAACTACTTGGTAATAGTCGTCGAGCTTCGCCCCGAGACGAACGAAGCGCGGCTCGAGACGACCCCCTCCGTGATCGACGAACACGACAAATCGCCTCCCGGTCGGAATCACGGCGTCACTCCGCACCGCCAGCTGTGTTCCGTAGTCGAGATGGGCCGCCACCTCTGCATACATTCCCGGCCGCAGCTTGTGGCCCGGGTTCGGCAAAATGATCCGTGCCTGGAGCCGGCGCACCGCTTCGGTAAAATGAGGCTGAACGAAGTCGATGCGACTCCGGAACCGTTCTGCGGGGAGTGCCGGCAGAGTCACCTCGCAAAGCTGACCTTCCGAGATGAACGGCGCTTGATCCTCGGAGAATTGCGCGAGTACCCAGATGCGAGAAAGATTCACAAGCCGAAAAAGCGTTTGACCCGCGGAGAAACGCATTCCCTCGATCACATTCTTCTCATGCACATGGCCGGATATGGGAGAAAGCAGATCGAAGGTCCCATGAATGCCCTTCCCGGTCCGAACATCGTTGGTCGACATGCTCCAGGCATATCGTTCGAGCTCCCGGATCTGCGCATCGGTCAAGTCCCAGACGCGGATCCGATTCCGGATGTGCTGGAATTGCTGGTCGAGAAGGATTGGATTCGCCTTTTGAATCAGCAGGCTTCTCCGCCAGGCTCGGTAGGCGCGGATATAATCCATTTGGGCTTGTACCCAGTTCTCGGACAGAATCGTCGCCAGCTTTTCTCCCTTGTGGACCTCTTTCCACAAATAATCGGCGTAGAGCTTGATCACGTACCCGTCTCCCGCCTTCACGTTGATATCGATCTCCTTGGATTCGTCGACCGCTAAGATGGCGGGCGCATGCAACTCCCGCACGAGGTGGCGCCGCTCGACGACAGCCGTGCGGACGCCGATTGCTTGGAGGCGTTCGGAAGGCACAAAAAAGGGATTCGTTTGGGGCGTGGGAGAGATCGGAAGGCCCCGTTCCGAAGAGGTCGCCATGCCCGGCGGTGGATTCTTGGCCTGATTTTCCGAAGAAGAGATTTTCTCGTGAACCGGTACAAGATCCATGCTGCAGATCGGACACTTGCCGGGAGTAGGAGAACGCACGCTCGGGTGCATGGTGCAGGTGTAGTAAAGAACTCTTCCTTCCTTCCCCGGCTCGGCGCTCGACCGGACACCGGACCAGCCCGATAGGAACAGGAGAAGAAGGAGGGCTGGCAACGGTCGGAAGCTGTTCACGGATACGGGAAAAGCGGCTCTGGGGAGATGAAACCCCCCTCTGAGCAAAAACCCTCGGGGCTCGTAGGCTTTGCTTCTCTCATATGCCGGCATTCCCGGGCTCGCGCAGAGCAACGGGAGGATTCCAGAGAATTTCGGCTCCGAGAAACGCCTCGCGCGCTCCGATTGGGTCCCGGAGCCGACGCAGGAAAACCCGGGAGGGCTTCTTGGCTCTCGTTGGGCCAGGCGGGCCTAAGGACACTGCCGCTGCCACTGGGCAACGCCTTTCTTCCGAAAAGAGTGATTTGCCGGCGACAAGAGACTCTCCCTCCTCCGAAGGGGGCGCGGGACGCCCATTTTCCCGATCGATGCTCCGGAGTGTCCCTTCTCCCGATGGCTCCGGTCGCGGCCCGCGAATCGGAGCGGGAGATTCCTCTCCTCCCGACCCGCTCGGAGGGAGAGGCTCGACTTTCCCACGACGGTAGGCGAGGGCCGTCTGAATGGCGAGCAGGATCAGGATCGCCAGGAGGGAACCCCATTCCGTCGAAAAAGAAAATCCTGCTCCCAGGATCGGAGCGATCACTGCATCTGGAAACCGGCCGGGCATCGTCCTCCCGAGGATTCTTTCCCTTTGCGATTAAGAGGAAGCCCCGCTCCCCTGAGCCGGCCCCGATGATTCGCCCGCGATGCTCGATCGCATGGCCGTATCGGATTGAATGTTGCGCAGCCGGTAGTAATCCATGACTCCGAGATTTCCCTTCCGAAAGGCCTCCGCGATTGCGAGCGGTACCTCCGCTTCGGCCTCTACGAGCTTGGCGCGCATCTCTTGCTCCAAGGCCACGGCCGCTGCACGCCGAACCTCCGCCTTGGCTTGAGCAACCCGCTTGTCCGCTTCCGCCTGCTCGGCCTGGAGCTTTGCTCCGATGTTATCGCCGATGGCGACTTCCGCGATATCGATCGAGAGAATTTCAAAAGCCGTTCCCGAATCGAGTCCTTTCTGAAGCACCGTCTTCGAGATCCGATCGGGATACTCCAAAACTTCCTTATAATTGAGCGCCGACCCGATCGTCGTGACGATTCCTTCTCCCACGCGCGCGATGATCGTCTCTTCCGTAGCCCCCCCGACAAAACGTTCCAGATTGGTCCGAACGGTGACTCGTGCCCGTGCTTTCACGGCAATCCCGTCCTTGGCCACGCCGGCGATGGTATCCTGTCCGGTCGCCGGATTCGGACAATCGATCACCTTGGGATTGACGCTTGTCCTCACCGCCTCGAAGACGCTCTTCCCCGTTCCGATCGTAGCCAGATCGATCGCGCACGCCCGATTGAAGTCGAGCGAAATCCCGGCTCGATCCGCCGCGATCAGGGCCCTCACCACCTGTTCCACATTCCCGCGCGCCAAGTAATGGGATTCCAACTGGGCCGTGCTCAGCTCGATCCCGGAACGAACCGCGGTGATGCGCGTGTTCACGATGAGCGAGGGGGGGATCCCGCGTAGCCGCATGGCGACCAAGTTGAATAGGCTCACCCATGCGCCGGAAATAAACGCCCGAACCCAAATCCCGAGAAAATTGATCAAGAGAAAGGCTCCGATGAGCGCGATGACCGCCAGAAGGCCCAGGAGGAAAAGGGAGATCATGTGCAATTCTCGTTTACCGCCTCCACGATCCAGCGACCGTCGCGACTCCCGATCACCCGAATCTTCGTACCCTCTTCCAGAAATCCGCTCTCCGCAATGACCTCTGTACGCTTCTTCTCGAATAGGGCGACCCCGACGGGATGGCAAGGCGAAAGGAGAACCCCTTGCCGGCCGATCAGACCGACATCCGGTTCGGCTCTCCCGGGCGGGTTGCTGAACTCGAGGGCCATCCGATGCCCAAGGCGGCTCCTAGGCAAAAAACGGAGCCACGCCCAGAGCAGTCCTCCGAAAAGCAAAAGGCTCGCCGCCAGTGCAAAAAAGCCGGCTTCCTGACCGAAGAGGAGAAAGGCGGCGACAACCCCCGCGAAAAAGGCGAACCCGGCGAGCACTCCCAAAATCGTGCTAGGAAAGAGCAGCTCTCCGGCAAAGAGAAGCAAGCCCACCAAAAGAAAAAAGAGAATCGCAGTCACGCTTCCTCGTCCGATGCCTCGACGACGACCCTCACTCCCTCAACCGAAACGATCCGCAGTCGGCTCCCTGCGGGAACGAAGGCACCGGAAGTCACGACATCGACGAGCTTTTCCCCAAAACGCGCAGTTCCCGAGGGGCGGAGGACGGTGAGCGCAACCCCTTCCTCGCCGGGCTTTACCGGAGGAACCCGTTTTTGCACGGAAATTCCCTCGGGACCGAGACTCAAACGCCGTGCCGGAAGAAAGCGAGCGGCAACCGCTCCCGCGGCGAAAGCGGCCAAGGCCGACAGGGCGAACGAAAGCAGCGGTTGGGCGAGTCGTCCGACTCCAATCCAGAGAGCTTCCTTGGGATATCGGTCGACCATCGCGTAGAGCAATCCGAAGAGGGCAAGAATCAGTCCCACCAACGTGGGCAGAAGGAGACCTGGGACGAAGAAGACTTCGAATGCAACCAGACCCACTCCGCAGAGAAAGAGGAAGAGCGGCTCCCATCCACTCAATCCCGCCAGATAGTGGCCGAAGAAATAGAGCAGAAAACAGATCAATGCCGCTCCGCCGAAAAGCCCGAAAGAACCGCCGGTCTTAAGCTCCAAGTATCCCAGCAGAAGGCCAAGCCCCAGCAGCAGAGGGCCGGCAGCCATGAGGGCGCGGGCAATCTTCTCGAAACCGGTGGGGCGCAACTCCTCCGAGCGCGCGCCTTCGCCTCCGATCTGGCGCACCAAGCTCCGCAAATCCGCAACGGTTCCGTCGGAAAGCAACGGCTGCGGCGGATTCCCGTAGCGCCGCGCCGCCTCGGTATCGGTCAAAGTCAGCACCTTCCCTTTCGGCAAAAGGACGGCCCCGTCGATCACCAGACCGCTCTCCCGATCCACCATGGCATCGAATACCGCTGGATTATGGCCGTGACGCTCCGCCGTTGCGCGCACCAGGGCTTGATAGGCCGAGAGAATCTTCTTCTCGTAACTTTCGGGAAGGTTCTGGACCGATGTTCCTCCGGGAGAAGCGAGAACCGGGGTAGCGGCACCGATGACCGAGCCGGGAGCCATGTAAATATGACGGGTAGCCGCTGCAAGGAAGGCACCCGCCGAAAACGCCTTTGAGTCGACAAACGAGTAGGTCGCATTCTGATTCGGAAAATGATCGATGATGTGGATCATCTCCTCCATGGCATCCGCCCGTCCTCCCGGAGTATCCAAATCGAGCAGAAGTGCGGCGGCACCATGGGCGACGGCCTCCTTCACCCCGCGCCGAACGAAGTAGACAAGAGCCGGCTCGATTTCTCCATGCACCGGGATCACATAGACAAGCTTCTCCGCCTGCCCTGCGGGCGCTTGAGCGAGGAAGGCAAGCATCCAGAGGAGCTTCCAGGAGAGGCCTGCGCGGGTACTACCCCTCATACGCTCTTTCCCACCTTCTGCCAAGGACTCGGGGACGTCAATCCCGGTCCCGAAGAGCATTGACAGCATTCTGGTTCTTGCGCGAGGCTACTCCGCATATCAGGGGAAGCAGAAATGGCGACCCGCATCCGTTTCCCGGGAGGCCCGGGCTCCTCGTTCGGAAGAAGCTGCTCGTTTCTTCCGGCGGGCGCCGGGTTCCTCTCACTGCTGCTGTCGATCGGACTTCTTTCGGCGACGTTCGCGGCCACGGACAGTTCCGATTCGTCGGAGGGAGCCGCCAATTCGAGCCAGAGCGGGCAGATTCAGGA
>NZ_CABFUZ020000097.1 GCF_902143385.2 Methylacidimicrobium cyclopophantes | reverse complement strand
GCACTCCGTGCGGCGGAAACGGATGCTTTGGCGCTTGGAACCATCGCCAACCGCGGAATGAGCGTCTGGCCTTTCGGCTTGGGAGAGACACTGCTCGCCGGACCCTTCCAATGCCGATTTCTCGCCAAGGATCGGCTGGCCGCAGTTTCGCAGCAGGCGATCGTCGACCTGCTTGGCTCCGTGGAAGCCGCGGGAATTGAGTTCACAAAGATGGAGCTCCTGTATACGTTTAATGGAACCGAAGGCTTTTCCCGTAGCCAGGGAGCCTAGAGTTTTGCCCGGTGGTGTAACGGTAGCACAGAGGTCTTTGGAGCCTTTAGTCATGGTTCGAATCCATGCCGGGCAGATGTGGTCTTCTCTCCTCGGCAGGAAGGCCGAGGAAAGCGGGTATGCTCTTTTGCCGATCCCCGGAAAGGAGGAGATCGATTTTTGAGGAAGGACGCGAAGTGGAGTTGGCTCTATCCAAGGGCCGCTGTAGCGCTTTTTGCCGCTTTGGCCCGCGCGGAAGGTAAGGCAAAAAGGGAGAGGAAAAGGACGGTCGCCGGAATTCAAAAGGATGCTCACGGGGAGGAGAGAGGGCCAACGTCCCATGCATCGCTTCGGACCAGTTGGCTCCGCCTTCCTCTGTCTAATCCTTTTTGTGACGGCATCGTCCACGGTCCGGGCTGATCCCGTTTTCTATCCGGGGGTCGAGGTCGCCGCCCAAGACCTCGTCGAAACGATGAACCAGCAGAGCCCCGGAAAAGATTGGCTTAGCCGCTGGCGCCGGATGACGATCGAGACGCGGGAGAAACAGACTCATTGGCTGACGCCGATCGTGACGGAAACCCCGCGTCTGGAACAGCGGATCCGCTACGACGTCTATGATGAGACTCTGCCGAACGGAAATAAGAAGTTCAATTTCGGGGCGGGAAAAGGCATCAACTTCATCGTCGCTCCGACAATGGAGGCGGCTTTTTCCTTGCCCCAATATCTCTATTATCCGGGAGCGGGTCGGCTCGATGGATTCCGAGGAGAGAGCTTCATGATCAAAAACCGGATCATGGCTTCTCCGGAAGACCAGAAGAATTACGTCTTTTCCGTGATGCTCGAAGCGCTCTCTCCAACCGGGACGCTGCCTGACTTCGCGGAGCACTGGATCTGGACGCCGATGCTTACCTTCGGCAAAGGTTGGGGCCATTTCGACTTCATGGTGAATCTGGGCACCGCCTGGGCCGACGCCGACAATCGGCAACTCGGCAGCCCGATTGTTTGGGGTGTGGCCCTTCAATATCGTTTCGGCGTGATCTGCCCGACGATCGAGGTGAATTCCCATCCTACTCTCAGCAACTTCTTCTTTGTTGGGCAGCCAGGGCTCTTTGTCACCCCGGAAGTTTTGATCGGCCGATTCCACTTCCGCGATCACTGGAGCCTCTATTTCGGTTTCGGATACCAAATGGCCTTGGACCAGACGACGTTGGAAGAGCAGTACGCCAACGCGTTCATCGCAAAATTTCATCTTCTCTTCTAACCATTCTCGGGGCAAAACGGACCAGGATCTGCTGCTGGGGAAATCCGGGAAGAGAAGGGTGGTCCGGATTGTTGTTTTCCAGAAAGCACGGTCTCTTCCGAAAACCAAAAGAATTCCCCCTTGTCGGTCATGCTGATTCGGCTCATCCCGGGAACCCTGCCCGGAGTGGCCGAGCACTAGGTTTGGACGCCTTTTGTCACGATCAGCCGTTTCCATTTCCAGGATTTCTGAAAGCCTCTATTTCGGATTCGGATACCTAATGGCTCAAGATGCGGCGACCGCCCGGGCGCAATTTGCAAACGTGCTCATCAGGAAGTTTTCTCCGCTTTTTTGAGGGAAGCGATCGGCCGCCCGACAACTTTCGCCACAACCTTTTTTCGTTCCTCGGGTTCATGCCATAGAGAGAAAGGAATGTGCAAAACCTCGGGATCGACGATGCATCCGTTCCGGCGGTTCGCCGTGTTTCCATTGCACGGATCGACCAAGCCGAGTCGGCCGATTTCCCTCATCCAGGGATAGGAGCCTCTTTCCCGAGGGTTGACTGAAACCAAGAACTTCTCACGTTGGCGCGGAGATTGCTTACCGGAGTCTGTTTTTGCACACCCGCCGGATGCGTAGCTTTCCTTCTCCATGAGGCACGAAGGGTTCCCCCCATCCCTTCGGCGGAGTGCCGGGCCGCGCTTTCGGAGCCGTACGGCAGCATTCGCACGCTCTTTTTGCGTCTTCTGGATCACCGGATGGGCCGTTTGGGCCTTGTCCCCGAGTGCTCAAGCCGATTCGGTCTTCTACCCGGGCGAAGAAATCGCGGCGCAGGATCTAGTGGAGACCATGAACGACCAGAATCCGGGTACGGGCTGGTACGAAAGATGGCACCGGATGACCGCCGAGACCAAGGAGCGTCAGACGAACTGGATGACTCCTTTGGTAACGACAACCTCGCGCTTGGAGCAGCGCATCCGCTACGACGTCTACGACGAGACCAAGGGCAATGGAAACAAGGAGTACAATTATGGGGCGGGGAAGGGTGTAAGTCTGATCGTAACCCCCACCGATGAATTTACCTTTTCTTTGCCCAACTATATCGACGAACCTGGAGTCCCAGCTTCCACCGGTTGGGCGGGCGAGGTGTTACAATGGCGCCACCGGATCATGGCCTCGCCGGAAAACCAGAAGAACTACGTCTTCTCGGTCCAGCTTTCCGCGCTTACTCCGACAGCCGTCATTCCCAATATGGCCAACCACTGGGTTTGGACTCCCACCCTGCTTTTCGGAAAGGGTTGGGGAAACTTCAACTTTATCGCGAACCTTGGCTCCCAGTGGGCGGATGGAGACAATAGCAAGCTTGGGGCCCCCATCATCTGGAACGCGGCGTTCGAATACCGGATCGGCCGCATCACTCCCTGCCTCGAGTTCAACTCTCAGCCCACGATTAGCCGTTTTCTGCCCACCGGCGCCCCGGGACTCTTCGTGCTACCGGAACTCTTGATCGGCCGGTTCACAATCAAGGAGGACCTGCGCTACTACTTCGGAATCGGCTACCAGATAGCCTTGAATCACTCTACAATCGAGTCGAGGTACGCCAACGCGCTCATCGTCAAATTCCATCTGCTTTTCTGAGGGAGACTAAGTAAGAAGGAGTGATGATTTTTCTAAGGACGGTGCTGCTTGCCATGGGGTTGGCACTGGTTGCCCCGGCCGAGCCGGCGATCGCCGACTCCCCGTCCCGAGCGGCATTCGAATCGTCTCTTCAGAAGGGTGATCTTCTCGGCGCCGGCGGCGCGGTGCGCCGATGGGTGATCGAGGAGCCGAACAGCGCGCTCCCCTGGAAAAAGCTGGGATGGTTCGAGCTCATGGAGAATCGGCTTCCCGAAGCGCGAGCGCATTTCCGCCGAGCGCTCCGCCTCCATCCATCGGATCCGGAGACGCAAGCCTTGCTCAGCCTCGCATGGTATCGCTCCGGGGAGCTGAGCCAATCCGCTTCCGAGCTCGATGGTCTCGGCCTCGATGCGTTGGCCGAGCTCGTGGCCACTCTCGAGCCGAAGGCGTACGAAATCGAAGGAGCGAGCTCCGTCCGGCTCCCCCTTCTCGCGGCGTTTCCCCGCCTCAAGTTTCCGGTACGCATCAACGGGAAGGATGCCCAATTCTACATCGACACGCGCGGCGGGATGAGCGCGGTCAACGATACGGTCGCGCGCGCGGCGAAGGTCGAGCGGCAGCAGAGCAACTTTCTCCAGTTCTGGTTCTGGGCCGCAGGCAAGTGGTCGGTAAAAAATCGTTTCGGGCGGGTCGATACCCTGAATTTGGATTCGATGAGGATCCGGCGCGTCCCCGTGCTCCTGCCGAATTGGAAGGGCTTGGTCGACGGTCTGCTTGGGACGGATTTCCTTTCCCATTTCGAGACGACGATTGATTATCCCGCAAAGAAGCTCTCTCTCCGGAAGGCGGATGGAGGAGCGGCAAAGGAGCCGCGGGGTGAGGGAGAGGGAGAGAGAAGGTCGGATTCGGGCCCGATCGTTCTCCCGTTCTTTTGGACGCCGGGCGGACAAATCGTGATACAAGGGCGGGTAAACGGAACGGATACGGTCTTCCTGTTGGATACGGTCGCCGCAGGACGGCCCGTTACGCTTTCTCGACGGCTCATCCATCGAGCCCATCTGCCTGCCCACGGCGGCTACATCATCAGCCTGCGGCGTGCGGGGCTTTTCCCGAAGGTTTACACCGAATTTCGAGAGCTGCGGGTGGGTCCCATCGTGCGACTCGATCAGAAGGCCGATATTGGCACCATGTATGATTTTCCCCCGTCGATCGATCACATGCAGGGATTTCCGATCGACGGCATCCTAGGGAATGGTTTCTTTCAATCCTATCGCCTTACCTTGGATTTCCATCAGATGCGTGTCATCCTCGATCCTGCGAAGACTATCGAGACGACCGAGGACCGGGAGAACGTTGCGGACCCGGTCGCGGAGCGGTAGATCGGATGCGAGGAGCGGAGGAGGATGGAGCGCGAGGGAACGTTCGAGGGTCGGCGTGTCCCATGGCAGAGAGGCGCGTGGAAATGGGCGGCGAGAGCGGCTGTCTCATCGATCCTCCTTGCGTGGATCGCGACGCGGGTAGATTGGAAGCAGATCGGCAAACTAGCGCTCGCCGGGAGGCCGGTCTGGCTGGGGTTGGCGATTCTCTTTGCCGGGCTGTCGACGCCGATTACGTCGGTCCGCTGGCGCATCCTGCTTGCCGTATTAGAGCTTCCTCTTTCCTTTCGGCAGGCTATGGCCTTAGGGTTCGTCGGGAAGTTTTTCAACGCGATTCTACCGGGTTCGACCAGCGGTGATTTCGTCCGGATCTTTTACGCGACACGCGTTTTTCCTGGTAAGGGGGCGATGGCTGGCTTCTCGGTCCTCTACGATCGGTTTCTCGAAGGGGTCGTTCTCCTCGTGCTTGGCTCGCTGCTCGCGGCAGCCTTTTATCCGGAACTCGCAGCGCGAGCGGTCCTCCGGAATGCGGCTCTCTCCCTCTTCCTTTTGACACTTGCCACGCTGGTGGCGATCCCGGTTCTGCTGCGCGGGTTTGCGAGCGGACGTCTCCGGCTTCCCAGCTCTGGGAAGACGGCGGCACGCTTGGAAAAGGCGTTGCAGGAGGTTCTGAGCGCGGTGCAACTCTATCGGAAGGCCACGCGGGCGAATTGGATCGCGGTCGGCCTATCTGTGCTGGCCCATGGGAGCTCCGCGGCCTTGCTCTGGGCGCTCATGCAAGCGCTGCGCCTGGAGCTGCCGTTTTGGCTCCTGGTGACGACGATGGTCGTCGTAAACGTCGCGGTCGCGCTGCCGGTCAGTATTTCGGGTCTCGGGATTCGGGAAGGAGCGCTTCTCTATCTGCTCGGCTCCTTTGGAGTGAGTCGGGAGGAGGCGGTAGCCTTCTCCCTGCTGCTCTTTGCGGTCGGACTCGTCTGGAGTCTAGTCGGCGGAATCGTCTACCTGTATTATCGATCGAGCCCAGTCGGGGCGGAATGCGGGAGATCGTACAATCCGTAAATTAGCTTTGGTTTTTGGGGTTGCCATGATTCTGGCCGGTTGCTCGCGGAGGGAGCCGCAGAGCGAGCCCGTGATCGGCCTGCTTACCGATTTCGGCTTGCGCGATCCCTATGTGGCGGCGGTGAAGGGGGCTATCTATACGGTCCATCCGAGCGCCCGCGTGGTCGATCTGCTTCATCAGGTCGAACCCTTTCAGATTTGGCAGGGGGCCTACTTGGTCGAAGAGGCTACGCGGGAGTTTCCAAAGGGATCGATCTTTGTCACCGTTGTGGATCCGGGCGTCGGAACCGAGCGGGCGCCGATCCTACTCGAGACCCGCTCGGGAAAGTTCTTCTTTGCCCCGGATAACGGGATCCTCTCGCTCGTCGTCGAGCGGGAAGGGATGAGGCGGGCTTGGAAACTCGATAAGCCTTCGTTTTATCGAGCGGGAAAGTCTTCGCGTACCTTTCAAGGGCGGGATATCTTTGGACCCGAAGCCGCCCGCTTGGCGGCCGGTATGGATCCGGACCAGCTCGGATCTCGAATCGAGAAGGTGGAGTCACTCAACCTAACGCCTGCGAGCCTTCTCGGCCAGAGTTTCCAGGGTCAGGTGATTTATGTCGATCACTTCGGAAACGTGATTACGAATATTCCGAGGGATCTCTCTTCCCGTTTGCAGGAAGGGATCCTCTTGCGGATCTCCATCGGGGAACAGACGATTCGGGCGCCGCTCGTCGGGACCTATGCGGACATCCCCTCTGGAAAATTGGGGGCGCTCTTCAATAGCTCGGACTATCTCGAGCTGGCCATGAACAAGAACTCGGCGGCCCATCAGCTCAAGGTTTCGGAAGGAACCCGGATCCTGGTGAGGCCGTAGGCGGGCGCCTGCCCGGGGCACTTGTGCGAAACGGGCGGCGCTGCTATCTTCCCTGTGCTCATGGCTCAGATACGAAATATTGCTATCATCGCGCACGTCGATCACGGGAAGACGACTCTCGTCGACCAACTCCTTCGCCAATCCGGCACATTCCGCAGCAACCAAACGGTTGCGGAGCGAGTGATGGATTCGATGGATCTCGAAAAGGAGAAGGGAATTACCATCCGGGCGAAGAATGCTTCCTTCCATTATAAGGACTACAAAATCAATTTGGTCGATACGCCTGGTCATGCCGATTTTGGAGGGGAAGTAGAGCGGAGTCTTCGAATGGTAGACGGGGTTCTCTTGCTCGTCGACGCGGTGGAGGGACCCCAAGCTCAGACCAAGTTTGTTCTCAAGAAGGCATTGGCCGCCGGCCTCGCTCCGATCGTCATCTTGAACAAGGTCGACCGGGAAAATGCTCGACCCAATGAGATCCTCGATCAGGTGTTCGAGCTCTTTTTGGAGCTGGAAGCGACCGACGAGCAACTCGACTTCCCAGCTCTTTATGCCTCAGCAAAGGTGGGCTTCGCCTGTCGCGAATGGAAAGGAGTGGAAGAGGCGACAAAGCTCGGGATGGAGCCGTTGTTCGAAACGATCTTGGAGAAGATTCCCCCGCCGAAAGTCGATGCCGGCGCCCATTTCTCGCTCTTGGTCGCCAACCTCGATTACAGCGACTACCTCGGGCAGCTGGCGATCGGGAAGATTTATGGAGGACGGATTCGGGTAGGAGATCCGATCGTCTGCCTTCCGAGGGAAGGGATCCCGCGAAGAGGGCGGGTGACGCAGCTTTTAGGCTATGACGGCTTGCGTCGCCAGGAATTGGGGGAAGCGGTGGCGGGCGACATCGTTGCCGTAGCCGGGCTCGCCGAGGTCGAAATCGGGGATACTTTCTGCGATCAAGAGGATCGGGAGCCCTTGCCTCGCATTGAAGTCGATCCGCCCACGGTCCGCATGCGCTTGTTGGTCAACAACTCGCCGCTGTCGGGCCGAGAAGGGAAATTTTTGACCGCTCGGCATCTGCGAGATCGCCTCTTCCGCGAAATCCGTACCAACGTGGGACTGCAGGTGGAGGACGGTGGCACGGCGGGTTCCTTCGAGGTGAGCGGCCGAGGAGAGATGCAAATTGCGGTTCTCGTCGAGCAGATGCGCCGGGAAGGCTTCGAGCTCATGGTTTCTCGACCCGAGGTGATCTACCGAAAAGACGAGGCCGGGCGCATTCTGGAGCCGCTGGAAACGCTCTATGTCGATCTTCCGCAGGCGAATTTGGGCCCTCTGCTGGAGTCATTGGCTCGACGGGGAGCGGAGGTCGAGAATCTTCGGCACTTGCGGGAGACGGTTTTCGTGGAAGCGGTCATTCCGACCCGGGGGCTGATAGGCTTCGAGACGGAGCTGGTGAATCTCACTCGAGGAGAGGGCGTCGCGAGCCATCTCTTTCGAGAATATGGTCCGAAGCGTGGGGAGATCGTCCTTCGCGGTAACGGCGTTTTGGTCTCCATGGAAAAGGGGACGACCAGCTCCTTCGCCTTGGAAAATCTCCAGGAGCGAGGTGTCCTCTTTGTCGGTCCCGGAGAAGAGGTCTACGAAGGGATGATCGTGGGAGAGAACGCTCGGCCCGATGATCTTTTGGTAAATCCCTGCAAGACCAAGCATCTGACGAACATGCGCTCGCAAGGAGAGGGGAAGGGGATCATCCTGGAACCTCCGCGGAGCCTGAGCTTGGAGCAGGCCATCGAATATATCGGACCAGATGAGTACGTCGAAGTAACCCCCGGGAAGCTGCGCCTGCGGAAGAAAATCTTGAGCGCAATCGACCGGCGACGTGCCGAGGCGACCGCCAGCGCCTAAATGGGTTCTCCGGTTTTCGGAGGAAATATGGAGTCCGTGATTGTGGTCGACATGGTGGTCGACTTCCTTCGCGGAAAACTCGCCACGGGGAGAGAGACGGCCGTGATCGAGCCGCTTCTATCGCTTCTCTCCGCAGCGCGGCGGTCGCGGCGGTCCGTGATTTACGTCAGCGACGCCCATCTGCCCCATGATCCCGAGCTGCGAGTTTGGGGAGAGCACGCGATGAAGGGGAGCGAAGGAGCTCGCATCGTCGCGGAGCTGGCTCCCCAGAACGGGGATTACGTTCTGGAAAAGCGAACTTACAGTGCTTTCTTCGAAACCGGGCTCGACTCGCTCTTGCGCTCGCTGGGGGTGGACACGGTGATTCTCACGGGCCTGCACACGCATCTTTGCATCCGTCATTCCGCGGCCGGTGCATTTTTTCGCGGCTACCGAATCCTGGTGCCGGTCGACTGCGTGGGGGCGTTCACCGAGCAAGAGCAAACGTCGGGCTTGGAGTATCTTCGCCGCAACTACGGGGCGGAGATGACCACGAGCTCGAACCTTGCGCAGCGGTTGAGTTTCGAGTCGAGCCGCCCGGCGGACGGAGAATAACCTCTCGAACAAAACCCGCGGATCCAGCGCCCGCTATTTCCAGAAGGCGACGAGAAGTCCCAAGAGGAGCGGGAGATAGGCAATGGAAGCGAAGAAGAGACCCCGGGCCGAAGCTCGATTCGGTTCGTTGTGGAAGCGAACGGCAGCCCCAATAAAGAGCGCTCCGAGGGCGATGGCCCCTAGAGTATAAGGAATGGCCGCGGTTCCCGCCACCATCGGCCAGAGGCTGACCAGAAAGAGGATCAAGGTAAAGAAGACGGTTTGCGAGGTCAGCTTTCGACCGGTGACGTCGACCACGACGAGCATCCGGAATCCGGCTTTCTCGTAATCGTTGCGGTAGAGCCACGCTATGGCGAAAAAGTGCGGCATCTGCCAGAAAAAGAGAAGGGAGAAGAGGAAGAGTGCCGTGCCGTCGACCGCATTTTTGGCGCTCGCGTAGCCGATGACGGGAGGCAGAGCTCCGGAAACTGCTCCTACCCATGTATTCCACGGGCTGATCAGCTTCATGGGGGTGTAGAGGCAGACATAGGTGAAGAGGGTCGCAGCCGCGACCAGCCCGGCGAGCATGTTGGCGAAGAAGATGAGATAGGCGATGCCCGCCATCGCGGAGGCCACCGCTGCGGCGGTTGCATGGAGGCCGTCGACACGGCCAGCTGCGATCGGGCGATTTTGCGTGCGGGTCATCTGCGCATCCTGCCGGCGTTCGATTACCTCGTTGAGAATAGCGGCAGCGGCCGCCACGAGGGCCGTTCCCAAAACGGCGTGCAGGGCTCGCAGCCCATCGATCGGGTGATCGGATCCGATGCAGTAGCCGATCAAGGTAGTGAGCAGGACCAGGAGGGTCAGCCGGAATTTAATGAGCGCCGAGAGTTCCTGCCACCACCGAACGGCTGCCGACAACGGCCGTGGAGAAAGCGTCGGGACCGCTCTCCCTGCGGGGAGCGATGGAATCGAAGGCTGGCCCGAATGGCGGAGAAGATGTTTCACTGGCTTGGATGCAATGGCTGCTAGGCCGGGCACTCTTTCCCTGCATCGCCTAGGGGGGTTTTCTCGCCTACCAGAGCTTCCCTGCCGGCGAGCCAGCGAAGGCGGTAGGCGATGCCGGTGCCGAGGACAGCCAAAAGGAAGAGACCGGCTCCCAAGAGGACATGAAGGGTCGTCGGAAACACAGATTTTCCGCTCCAAATGACGAACGCTCCTATCCCGATCTGTACGGCTGTGAGCGCCAGGAACCAGAGGACGGTCCGTCGGAGGGACCCTCGTTTCGTTTTCGGGAAAACGCCCGCGGAGAGCGCGATCGCACAGAGGAGGATGAGCAAGGCGAGTCCCCGATGGACCAACTGGAGATGGATTTGAAACAGAGACGTGGGCGGGATGTTTTTCGCTGCTCTCTGCGCATTGATGGAGGCGAGATCGCCTTCTCCGATATGGGGCCAGAGTTGGCCGTAGGCCGTCGGGAAGTCCGGAATGGAGAGCCAGGCATGCGCGTGGCGCATTGCGGCGGCAACCAGGAGTTGGAGGAAGAGCAAGAGGCTGAGACCCAAAAAGGCGCTGGCAAGCCAAGCAGGGACGTTTGGAGACTCTGTCTTCCCCGTGGCGCCGCCGTCGGCCCCGAGCCACAAACGAGCGGAAGTTGCCAACCAGATGACGGCGACGAGGGCGAGGAAGCTTTGGGCCAACGCGGCGTGAAGAATGCCCAACCGATCGGCCACCCAGACGACTCGGAGTCCACCCACTATTCCCTGCAGAATGACGAGGAGGAGGGCGACCACCCCCGCCCAACGCAGCCAGGGTCTTCGCTCTCGGAACCAGAGCCAGCCCGCCAAAATGATCGTGAGGAAACCGACGGCAGATGCGGCCAGCCGATGACTATGCTCGTAGAGCACTCCGCCCGCCCAGCGTGCGAGAGGGAGCGAGAACATATTGTAGCCGAAGCTCGTGGGCCAGTCGGGAACGGACATGCCCGACTCGGTACTCGTTACGAGAGCCCCGACGCCGATCAATATCAACGTGGCGACTACCAGGGCTCCGCAAAACCAATGGAGAGCCTTCGAGGGGGAAAGGCGTTGCGTTTCCAAGGGAAGCTATCCTTACACCATTTACCTACTCCGATTCTTTTCCGCCTGTCACGCCTCATTTCGTCGAGAGCAGGCTTACTGGAGAAACCTAGGGAAGGTCGGCCGATCCCCGATCGGAGCCGAAACATCGGAGTCCGACCGAGGATTCGGACGAAAAAAGAACCTCGCGTAGCAAAAGGGGCTGCTGGCTATACTGAGCCGAGCTTCGCAAAGATATGATAAAAGGACCGGAATGGGCGCAGCGGATTCTCGACGAAGTCCACAAGACCGTACTCGGCCAGGATAAGATCATCGAAAGGCTGCTGATCGCCCTTCTTTCGGGAGGGCATGTCTTGATCGAAGGCATGCCGGGCTTAGCCAAGACCCTTTTGGTGAAGAGCCTTTCGGCAGCGGTCGGGGTGCAGTTCGAGCGCATCCAGTTTACTCCGGACCTGCTCCCGAGCGATGTAGTGGGCACGATGGTCTTTCAGCCGCAAGAAGGACGGTTTTATCCTCATCTCGGCCCGATCTTCGCGAATATCGTTCTGGCCGACGAGATCAATCGCGCTCCGGCCAAAGTGCAGAGCGCTCTGCTGGAAGCGATGCAGGAAAGGCAGGTCACGCTGGGGGGCACTGCGCATCGGCTCCCCGATCCGTTTCTTGTTCTTGCTACCCAGAATCCCATCGAGCAGGAAGGAACCTACCCGTTGCCGGAGGCGCAGGCGGACCGTTTCCTCTTCAAGGTCCTGGTGGATTATCCATCGGAGGAGGAAGAACGTTCGATGTTGCGTCTCTGGGGCCGATTGACCGAGACGCCGGAGGTTTCCGGGGTCTCTTCCGCTGAGGAGATCCGCCGGCTCCGGTCGCAGATCGATGAAATCTATGTGAGTTCGGCCATCGAGCGGTATATCTTGGAGCTTGTGCGCTCGACCCGGCGGAAAGAGGTCTTCGAAGGAGAGAATCTCCTCTCCTACGGAGCGTCGCCTCGGGCTTCCTTGGCGCTTTTCCTTGCCGGTCGGACGATGGCTTGGCTCCGGGGGCTCGATTATGTCAGTCCGGCGTTGATTCGAGAACTCTTCCCCGATGTTTTGCGCCATCGAGTGGGGTTGAGCTACGAAGCCGAAGCCCAAGGGATCGCGGTGGGAGCCGTCTTGGAGCAGCTTCTGGAAAGGACCGCTATCCCGGAGAAGGATTGAGCGGAAGCGCGAGCGGGAAGTCGTGGGCTCCTCCGAAGATCTCAGACAAATCGTCGCGGCTTGCGGACTTCTACGCCGTTTGGAATGGCGGGTCCGCCATTCCACGAGATCCTTGTTGGAAGGCGGTTACCGATCTGCTTTTCGGGGCAAGGGGATGGAGTTCGAGCAGGTGGTTCGCTACGAGTTCGGCGACGACGTGCGGGACATCGATTGGAATGTCACGGCCAGAAAGGGTGAGCCATACCGCAAGAAATTCGTGGAGGAGCGTGAGCTTTCCCTGTTGCTCTTGGTGGAGGATAGCCCGTCGCTTTGCTTTGGCTCCCAAGGCAAGACCAAACGGGAGACCGTCTTGGAGGCAGCCGGCTTCTTCGGGGTGCTCTCCGCCGATAATCGGGATCGCGTGGCCATTCTGCATGTCTATTCCGGCGGATACGCCCTCTACCCGCCGAAGCGGCAACCGCGCGGAATCCTTCGTTCGCTTTTGCAGCTTTTGAGGAGCCGACCTCCGGAGCAGTGGCCTTTGCCGGATCCGGAGATTCCGTGGAAGATCGTCCATTCGGTGCTATCGAAGGGAGGCGTACTGGTTTGGCTGGGAGATTTTGCGGGCGAGAGGAAGCCCTCGGATTGGGCGCTGTTGCGATCCAAGTACGAGTTGGTGGGAGTACGGGTTGAGGATCCTTGGGAGAGGAGATTACCCGAGATCGGCGTCATCGATGTTTTCGATCCGACCTCCGGAGAATTCCTCTCCTTGGACACTTCCTCCCGATCCGTTCGTCGGCGTCAGGAGGAGTGGGCGCGGGAACGAGAAGAGCGATGGAGGACCCTCTTTCCGGATCCTCAAGCCCGATGTGTATTGAGCACCGATCGGCCGATCTCGTCGGCGCTCGCGCAATTCCTTCTTGCACGGATGCGCAGAATGCACGTTGCTTAAGCCAAAGCAAAGAGACCATCGCCGCCGGACCGGCGGGAGCGCTTTTCAAGTTCGTCATGGGGCATTTGCGACTCGCTCAGCCACTTTTCCTCCTTTGCCTCGCCCTTCTCCCGCTTTTGGGTTGGGCCAGAAGCCGAAGGAAGCCATCTGCTTGGCTCCTCCCGTTTGCCGGGCGCTGGAAGCCCCCACGAGGCGTCGGTTCCGGGAAAATCGCGGCTTTTTGCGCCTATGGAGGTTTGGCTCTGGTGATTCTGGCGCTCGCTCGTCCGGTGGAGGAGAAAGGGCTCTTGCGCATTCCACAGGAAGGATATGACATTCTGCTTGTCCTCGATCTCTCCGGGAGCATGCTTGCAGAAGATTACGAACGGGGCGGCCGAGCGGTGAGCCGTTTCGAAGCGGTGCAGGGCGTCGTGAAGTCTTTTCTGGACAAGCGCGTCGCTGACCGGATCGGACTCGTCGCTTTTTCGGGACGAGCGTATACCGTGAGTCCCCTCACCTTTGATCATCGTTGGCTCGATCGGCAAATCGATCGGTTGGAGGTGGGGATGATCGAGGATGGGACGGCGATCGGCGACGCGGTCGGCCTTGCCCTTGCCCGGCTGACCGGGAGAGAGGCAAAAGAGGAAAAGAGGAAGGGAAAGTTTCTCATTCTGCTAACCGACGGAGGAAATAATTGCGGAGCGCTTTCCCCCGAGGAAGCGATTGCGCTCTCGCGCCAGAAGAGGATTCCAATCTTTACCATCGGTGCCGGACGTTTGGGCGAAGGCGGCGCACCCGTCTTCGATGACGATGGACAAAAGGTAGGGAACGAGATGAGCTCGTCGGACCTGGATGAGGATCTGCTGCGACGGATGGCGGACCAGACGGGAGGACATTACTTTCGCGCACTCGACGAGGGAACGATACGGGATGCCTTTGCCGCCATCGATGCGGAGAAGAAGGTCTCGTTTCCCGATCGCCCCGGGCTGGTGACCGAAGAGCTCTACCCCTACTTTCTGACTCCCGCCCTTCTTCTCTGGGGGTTGGGGCTCTTCTTCAGCCGCCGCCGTCTCCCGGCGTGAGCCGAGCCTAGACTTTCTCTGCCCGCCTCTTATCGATCGGCGGAGCCACCTTCCACGACGACCGGCCGTGACGCCGCCTTGGCGATCGCCCCTTCCGGGAGATACCCGCTCCAGACGACGCCCGGGTAAACCAGCGATCCTCGACCGAGGATGGATCCGGGATTGAGGACCGCGTTGCACCCGACTTGGGAATGGTCGCCAAGGATGGCGCCGAATTTGCGGAGACCGGTGGGGAAGACGGTCCGTCCGAGACGGACTTGGACCTCGTCGCCGCGCAGACGCAGGTTCGAGAGAATCGCTCCCGCACCCAGGTGGGTATGAGCTCCCAAGATCGAATCGCCCACATAGTTGAAATGGGGAACTTGTACGTCATTGAAGAGAAGGGCGTTCTTGAACTCGCAGGAATTGCCGAGGACGGAGCGGCATCCAACGATGACATTCTGCCGCACGAACGCCCCCGGCCGAATCGTGCAGTTTTCTCCGATCCACGCCGGCCCGAGAAGCACGGCGCCCGCCTCGACGATGCACCCTTTCTCGATCCGCACTCGGGGGCCGATCGTCGCTAGGGGAGAGACTTCCCCCAGAAGAGCAGGCTCCAGCCGTTCGTCCAGGTAGCGTGCGATGCGTGGCAGCACCTCCCAAACCCGAGAGAGGCCCTGGAACAGAGAGCTGTGAGCCGTCCCGGAAAAGTCGAGAAGGCTTTCCGGGGAAAAGGGAGGCAAAGGCGCGGGCATTGCCGCTCCCTAATGGATTGAGCGACCGGCTCGCAAGCAGAATCTCCCGCCTCGATCCTGCTAGCTCGCCGAACTCGGCGAGAATTCCAGAGAAAATCCGGTTGACGGGTGGTGTAAAATGGAGGAAAGTGGCGCGAAACGGGGGAATGGGTGCCCCGATGAGCGCAAATTACACCGATGCTTTCGAGCACGCTTTCGATGAAAAGGGACGGATAACCATACCCTCGGAATGGAGGCAGGAGGGGTACGAGGCCCGGCTTTTTGCTTTCCCTTCCCGATCGAAGTGCCTGAAGGTCTACCCCGAAAGTTGGCTTGCCCAGCTTCGTGAACGAGTCGGCAACCTTTCCTTTCAGGATCCTTTGCGTTTGCAGCTGGAGGCGTTGGCTCGCATCGCTCAGATGGTCAGTTGGGACCAGCAGGGGCGGATTAGCGTGAAAGAGCGGCTTCGGCGCCAAGCGGGCTTACGGAAGGAAGCGGTGCTCGCAGGATGCTTCGACCACTTTGAAATCTGGAGCGCGGAGGCTTGGCATGCGCTTCGGCTCGGTCCTACGACCTTGGAAGAGGTGATGGAGAAGGCGGGCCTGTGAACTCGAATCGAGAGGGCGGGGCAACGAGGAAGAAGCATGAACGGGTCTCTTCCAGCTGAGGCGATCATGGACGGACTGCGGCATGAGCCGGTCTTGTTGCGCGAGTTTCTGGAGGCAGCCGCTCCTGCGCAGGGGGAACGTTGGATCGACGGCACCTTCGGCTTTGGGGGGCATACCTCCGCCCTGCTCGCTTGCGGTTGTCGGGTCTTGGCGATGGATCGCGATCCCGAGGCGGAGCAAAGGGCGGCCCTTTTGGGGAATGTCTGGGGCGACCGATTCCGCTTCGTTCGGAGGAATTTTGTCGAGATGGCTGCGGCTGCGGTCGAGATGGGTTGGGGATCCGTCGAGGGAGTCCTCCTCGACCTAGGGATCTCATCGGGGCAACTGGAGGATCCTTCTCGAGGGTTTAGCTTCCGTTGGGATGCGCCGCTCGACATGCGGATGGATTCGGCGAGTCCAATGACTGCGGGCGATCTCTTGCAGGATCTCGGTGAAGCGGATCTGGTTCGACTCTTTTCGACGACGTCCTCTCCGGGGGAAAGCCGGCGGTTGGCCCGCGCCGTCCTGCGCGCTCGGGAGAAGGGACGCTTGCGGACGACGGGAGAGCTCGTCGCGGCCATCGGCGCGGCCCGGCCGTCTCGCAGGCGAATCCATCCGGCGACCCGAGCGTTCTTGGCTCTGCGAATGGCTGTCAACGATGAATTGGGATCGCTGGAACGAGCTCTGCCGGCGGCATTGCGCCTATTGAGTCCCGGAGGCCGCTTGGCGGTGATTAGTTTTCAGTCGGAGGAAGATCGTCGCGTGAAGCATTTCCTGCGCGGGCAGAGCTGTCGGCGCTTGAAAGAACCTACCGCGCCGGAGGAGGCTTTGCCACTCGCCGGCGGCTTTGCCCGGCTGGTGCGCGTTCTGCCGTCGGAAGAGGAGATCTTGCGCAATCCGAGATCGCGCAGCGCCCGCTTGCGAGTGGGTTGGAAGGAAGGTGGAAGGGATTTATGAGCGGAAACCAAGTACGACATCTCGAGCCATTCCCATTAAGCACTCTGGGGGGATGGATCGTCGCGGTTCTTTTCCTTGCCGGAGTCGGTATCGCGTTTTTGTCCCTCAAGAACCAGATTGCCCGGCTCTCCCTGGATGTGGCCCATTACGAAAAGGAGCTAGTCCAGTGGAAAAAACGGAACATGCGGGTGCAGGTGGGGATTGCCCGTGCGAGCTCCGCTCTGGAGCTGGAACGAAGAATCGCCTCTTGGCATCTCGGCTTGGTCAAGACGAGTGAACTGGAAGTGGTTCGCATGGAGGAAGGGAAGCGCTCCGATGTTCTTGCGGGAACGACGGGGAGGGAACGACGGCGGCTGCCGTGAAAACTCGGCAACGATCCCTGTGGATTCTGGTCTTGCTCGCTTTCGGGTTTACGGTCGTTTCGCATCGGCTGGTCGAGCTTCAGCTCGTCGAGCATTCGAAGTACGCCCGACTGGCGATGCTCAACCATTGCGCCCGGATCGAGCTGCCGGCTCATCGAGGCATGATCGTCGACGTCCATGGGACGCCGCTAGCCCAGAGCCAGGCGGTTTACGAGGTCCGGCTCGATGGCAAGAACCTTCGCGATCCTGAGCAGACCGTTCCTAAGCTAGAAAGCCTGCTTGGCCTCGCCCCCGGATCGATTTCGGCGAACTTTCGACCGACCGAGAGGTATCGGCTGCTGGCCAAAAGGGTGGGCGAGGATGTCGTCCAGAGGCTGAACAATTTCGAACAGGAGAAGTTGCGACAGTGGCGCGTGGGAGGAAGGAGTCCGGAGCCGTTCCTCCTCTTCCGCGAAGACTTCATCCGCGTTTACCCAAACGGGCGGGAGGGGGCTGCAGTCGTCGGGATGTTGGACGCGGAGGGGAAGGGAGTGGCGGGAGTCGAGCGAGCTTTTGACCGCCAGCTCCGCGGCCTACCCGGAGAGCGCTGGATCGAAAAGGATGTGTTGGGTAGGGAAATTCCGGTATATCGCGGATTCAACGTCGCGCCGGTCGATGGGGCGACGGTGAGGCTGACCCTCGATTTGACGATTCAACACATCTTGGAAAAAGGGCTGGACGATCTCGATCGGGAATTTCGTCCGAAGGCGATCTGTTCGGTCGTGATGCGGCCCTCGACCGGAGAGGTTCTCGGGATGGCGGTAAGACCCACGTTCGATCCCAACGACGGGGAGCATGTTCGTCCGGAGCTGTTGCGCAATCGCTGCTTGACCGATCCGATGGAACCCGGATCGATCTTCAAGATCATCACTCTCGCGGGTGTTCTCGAAGAACGACAGGTGACGCTGAACTCCTTGGTCAATTGCGAAAACGGTGCGTTCTCCTACGCCGGCTACGTTCTGCACGACAGCCATGCGCACGGGACCCTGACCGTGCGAGAGGCGACCTCCAAATCGAGTAATATCGGGTTTGCCAAGTTGGGAATCGGCTTAGGATCCGCCCGGCTCTATCGCTTTGCCCGTGCCTTTGGGATCGGTGCGCCAACCGGCCTTTTGCCCTCCCAGGGGGAGTCGGCCGGTGTGCTTCGGCCGCCCTGGCAGTGGTCGAAGCTTTCCATCAGTCGCATTCCTATGGGCCAAGAGGTCATGGTCACTCCGATGCAGATGACGCAAGCGATGTCGGTGATCGCCAACGGAGGTTGGTTCATGAAGCCGCTGTTGGTGCGCGGATGGGTGTCGTCGGACGGCCGACCCATCTCTTACGTTGTCCCCGAGCAGGTGCGACGTGTGATTTCCGAGAAAACGGCGCGATGGGTATCGCTCGCCCTCGCCAGCGTGGTGGCGAAAGGGGGAACCGGAACGAAGGCGGCCGTGCCGGGCTTCACCGTGGCGGGCAAGACCGGAACGGCCCAAAAGGCGGTCGGGGGAAGCTACGGACACGGCCGATACATTTCTTCTTTTGTGGGATATCTGCCGGAGGAAGACCCTCAGTTCGTGCTTCTCATCATGGTCGATGAGCCGAAGGGAGGTCGGTACTACGGCGGGGACGTAGCCGCGCCCGCGTTTAGCTCGATGGCCTCCCAAATTGCGGAGGCATTGGGGATTGTTCCGAGGAGCGCGCCGGCTCGGGCGGCGAACGTAGGACCATTGTGACGCTTCGAGATCTTCTGGCTGCTGTAGAGCCTTGCGAGGTGACCGGAGACGCAGATCCTCCGGTACGCGGGCTCTGTTACGATTCTCGAAGCGCAAAGCCGGGAGATCTCTTTTTTGCCTGGCAAGGGGTGAGGGTTGACGGTCACCGCTTCCTTTCCGAAGCCGTGGGAAAGGGAGTGGTTGCGATCGTCGGGGAGCGCGGCCGAGAAGCAGCATCGCCCTTACGGGTCCCCTACGTTCGGGTCGCCAATGCGCGTGAGGCGCTGGCCTTGATGGCGGATCGGTTCTATCGGCATCCGAGCGGCTCTATGGAGCTGGTGGGGATCACGGGAACCAACGGGAAGACGACGACGGCCTTTCTCGTCCACCATATTCTCGAGCGATCCGGGCGAAAGACGGGTCTTATCGGCACCGTGCGGTACCAACTCGGGGAATTGGTTCTCCCGGCGCGCAGAACGACTCCCGAAGGTTCCGATCTCCAGCGACTTCTCGCCGAAATGCGGGAGAGCGGATGTCGGAACGCCGTCCTCGAGGTCTCTTCTCATGCCTTAGCGCAAGGGAGAGTAGCCGGAGCTACTTTCTCTGTCGGGGTCTTTACCAATCTGACGTCGGATCATCTCGACTTTCATGGAGACGTGGAGAGCTATAAGGCCGCGAAGACCTTGCTCTTCGAGCGGCTTTCGGCGTCGGAAAGGCCGGCGGTTGCCGTACTCAATGAGGATGATCCGGCCTGGCGGGCGCTCCGCTCGTCGCCTCGAAAACCGAAGAGAGTTGTTTCCTATAGCGCGTCAGGGGCTGCCGGTGCCGATTTTCGGGCGGAAGAGGTGAGGAAGGAACCCTCGGGAAGCTCGTTTCGTTTATGCTATCCCGGCGGATCGTTTTCGGTCACGATCCCCTTGCTCGGGTCGTTCAATGTCGAGAACGCCCTGGGGGCTTTCGCGGCCGCCTACGCACTCGGGATTTCTCCTCGGGAGAGCGTAAAGGCTCTGGAAGACTTTCCTGGAGTACCGGGTCGGATGGAGCGCTTTCGTTCCCGCGATGGGGTCATCGCCGTGGTGGATTACGCACATACGGAAGACGCGCTGCAAAAGACGCTGCAGGCCCTTCGGGAACTGGCACCGAAACGACTGGGGGTCGTCGTCGGCTGCGGGGGGGACCGGGATCCAACCAAACGCCCGAGAATGGCGGCGGTGGCCTGTTCGCTTGCGGATCGAGTCCTATTCACCGCGGACAATCCGCGAACGGAATCGATCGATCACATTTTTGCGGATATGGCAAAAGGCGTGCCGGCGGGCAGTCGCCCCGCTTGGATTCCGGATCGGTTTTCCGCGATTCGGGCCGCTTTGTGGGAAGCCGAAAGCGGCGATCTCATCTGCATCGCCGGCAAAGGGCATGAAACGACTCAGGAAGTTCAGGGCGTCTTTCATCCTTTCGACGATCGGAGCATCGTGAGCAAGATTTTGGCGGAGAGAGGATAAGGGAAGATGGAATCCGTTTCTCTGGAAAGAATCGCGGAATGGTGCGGAGGATTCCGAAGGAAGGGAGATCCTGGTTTGCTCCTCGCTCGTATCCATACCGATTCGCGAACGATTCAGCCTGGCGATTGTTTCTGGGCTCTTTCCGGCGCGAACTTCGACGGCCATGACTTCCTCCGAGAGGCGTTGGGTCGGGGCGCGCGCGCGGCTGTCGTCGCTCGCCCTATCGAGAGCCTGGGTTTTCTCCCCGACGATGCAGGCATTGTGCTGGTCGAGGACACGCTTGCCGCCCTCCACCGATTCGCTCATCGGTATCGCCGGACTCTCTCTGGGAAAATCGTCGCGGTGACCGGGAGCAGTGGGAAGACGACGACCAAGGAATTGATTCTGAGTGTGCTGCGAAGTCGTTTTGTCGCCCTTGGCAATGCCGGAAATCGCAACAATCAGATCGGATTGCCCTTAGCGATTCTCGACTTCTCTTCGAAGACGGAATTCGGCGTCCTGGAAATGGGAACGAACCACCCCGGGGAAATCGTCCGCTTGGCCGCCGTCGCCGCGCCTGAAATCGGCGTTCTCACCAATATCGGCTTGGCTCATGTCGGCTTCTTCGGAAGCGACGAGGCCATAGCGAAGGAAAAAGGTGCCCTTCTCGAGTCGATCCCTCCGGACGGATGGGCGGTTCTCCCGGACGAGGATCCTTGGGTTCGCCGGACGGCGGGACGGTGCCGCGGTAGAGTTCTCTGGGTCGGCTCGGGCCCCGAGGCGGTTTGGCGAGCCGGACGGATCGAAGTGCGAGAGGAAGGGATTCATTTTTTGCTCCAGGGAAATTCGGAAGAGCTGCCTGTGCAGCTTCGTACGACCTCCCGAGCGGTGGTGACCGACGCATTGCTGGCCGCGGGCGTAGGGAAGCTCGCAGGAGTATCGGCGGGGGAGATCGCCCGGGCGTTGGAAACCGCGGTCTATCCCGGACATCGCATGGAGGTTCGGCGGTTTCGGGAGGGTTGGCTGATCGACGACAGCTATAACGCGAATCCGGATTCGGCGTGCGCCGCGCTTCGCGCTCTGGCGGAGTTTCCCAAGGGGAGCCGGAGGGCGGCGGTCATCGGTTCCATGGGGGAGTTGGGTTCCCAATCATCGGCTCTGCACGAACGTGTTGGTCGGGAGGCCGGTGCACTGCCCCTGGCGTTCTTGATCACGGTCGGTCCGGAGGCGGACCGGCTGGCCCAGGGTGCGGTTTTGGGGGGACTTCCCGAGGAGAAGGTCCGCCGGTGTCCCACTGCGGAGGAAGCGCTTCGAGAGCTGCAGAGCTTGCGCCGGGCGGACGATGTGATCTTGGTGAAAGGCTCCCGATTTCTTGGGCTCGAGCGCTTGGTTCAAGCTCTGTTATAGCGGCGGCGGAGAAGCACGATACGGAAACAAGGGGTGACGACGAGAACGGAGCGAAAGGAGAATCAAGGTGCTCTACTACCTGCATTTGCTTTCCGGAAGCTTTATCGGTTTTAATGTATTTCGTTACATCACCTTCCGATCGATCGCCGCTACTCTCACGGCGCTCTTCATTTCTTGGATTCTTGGGCGGCCCACGATCGCTCTGCTCCGACGCTTGAAGATGGGTCAGCCGATTCGCGGGAAGGAAGAGGTGAGGCATTTAGCCGATCTGCATGGATCGAAGGCCGGAACGCCCACGATGGGCGGCTTGCTGATTCTCTCCGCCCTTGTGGGAAGTTGCCTGCTCTGGGCGGTGCCCACCAACCGCTTTCTCTGGATCTGCTTAGGGGGAACCTCCGCGCTCGGCGCGCTCGGTTTTTGGGATGATTACCTCAAAGTGGTGCAAAAAAAGTCGGCCGGAATTCCCGGTCGCGTCAAGCTGTTGGTCCAGGCAGCCGTCGCCCTGATCGCCGGCGTGCTCCTTCTCGGAAGTCCGGAGACCGGCCGAGAGGCGAGCAAGCTGGCGGTGCCCTTCCTGAAGTCGGTCTTCCGCATCGAGCTCGGATGGGCGGCGCTGCCATTCTTCTTGCTAGTGGTCATGGGCTCTTCGAATGCGGTCAACCTGACCGACGGACTCGATGGGCTGGCCATCGGCTGCTCCATCGGAGTGGCGTTGGTTTTCGCCGTCTTCTCGTACGTAGCGGGACGTCCGGATTGGAGCTCCTATCTCTTCGTTCCCCATGTCCGGGGTGCCGATGAGCTGGCCGTTTTCTGCGCGGCTCTCCTTGGAGCGTCTATCGGCTTCCTCTGGTATAACTGTCATCCGGCGGAGGTCTTCATGGGCGACACCGGGTCGTTGGCGCTCGGCGGGGCCTTCGGGTTGGTCTCCATTGCGATCGGTCAGGAGCTTCTGCTGGTCCTCGCCGGGGGGATCTTCGTCATCGAGGCCCTTTCGGTCATCATTCAGGTCGCTTCGTTCCGGTTGACCGGAAAGAGGGTCTTCGCTATGGCGCCCCTCCATCACCATTTCGAATTGCAAGGGTGGGGGGAATCGAGGGTGACCGTACGTTTCTGGATTTTGAGCCTGCTCTGCGGGCTTTTGGCTCTCTCGAGCCTCAAGCTCAGATGAAAGGGTTTATTCGGAGCGCGTGGTGCGAATGAAGAGAAAGACCCGAACTTCCGCCCGGGTGCTTCGCTGGAAGGCCGCGAACCCTCTCGGAGGAGGGGCCGTCGGCGGCTCTTCCGGTTCGATGGATCTCGTGCAGCAGGATCTCCCACTGAAGGAAAGCACGGCTGGCTTGAAGGTAATCACGGTGATTCTCGCGGTCATGTTGCTCCACGTTCTCTTCATTGGAGGCATCGCGCTCTACAACCTCTTGGGAGTTGGTGAAAAAGGGGTGCGGCCGGAAAGCAGAGGCCGAAAAGGCACGGTCAGTGCCGCGCTCTCAGGCCCCCGGCCGGACGGGGGTGCGGGCTCGGAGGCCAAGCCGTCTTTTGCGGGAGCCACTCCCGTTCGCGGGAGTGCCGCGCATGGGAAAAACGATCCCCTTCGGTTGTCGAACTCCGAAGATCCCGAGCGAAAGAAAGGGTCCAAAAAACGTCTTCGGCGAACCTCGTCCGATGGGCAGATGCGTCCATCGAGCTCCTTCGAACCTGCGCCTGTGACCGATCCGACAGGGAGAACTCGTGGAGGGGCGTCTCCGCCTGCCGAACTGCGAAGCTCCTCGACCCCCGTGGGACCTTCGACGGAGAGTCCGCCTCGAGTCTATCATGTCGTCCAAGGAGACAGTCTCTGGCGGATTGCGCGCCGTTTTCATGTCGGGCTGGCCGACTTGATGGCCCTCAACGGGCTGACTGCTTCCAGCAAGCTCCAGATTGGTCAAGAGATTCGCATACCGCCCGCGAAAACGAATTCCCCCCGTCGGATCGTCGGGGCGCGGGGCGGTTAAAGCAAAAGGGGGAAAGGATCGGTGAGGGAAAGAGAGCTGCACCGGTGGGTCGGGTACGTCTTGACCTTGACCGCCTTTGCCCTCATGGGTCTTGGCCTGATCGCATTGTACAGTGCGGCCGGCCGCTTCGTGGGAGAGAAGGACACCTCTCTTCTTCCCCTTGTGGAGAGGCAGCTCTGCTGGATCGGGGTGGGAATCGGGGGGGGGCTGCTTCTGGCGCGCGTCGATTATCATTGGCTCTTGAAGCGGTCTTGGATCTTGGTAGGCGTCGGGCTCCTGCTTCTCTTGCTCTGCTTTGTTCCCGGTATCGGGCACAAGGTTCACGGATCCGCTCGCTGGATTTCTCTCGGGCCTCTGACCTTGCAGCCCTCGGAGTTGATCAAGTGGGTCCTCTGCATCTTTGCCGCAGACCAACTGGGGAGGCCAACCGGGCGTCGATGGGAGCGATGGCGTCGCTATCTCACGGTGCTCCTCGTGATTAGTGGATTCGCGGGCCTTCTCCTACTGGCACGCGATCTCGGGAGCGCCGCTCTCTACATGACGTTGGCCATGGTGGTTTTGGTGATTGCGGGGGTGTCGCTTTGGCTGATCGTGCCGGGCTTCCTCACGGTGGCCGGCGGGCTTCTCGGGGTAGCTTTGAGCATTCCGGAGCGGAGAGCTCGATTGCTCGCATTTTGGAATATGGACGGAGACAAGCAGGGGAAGGCTTACCAGGTGTGGCAAGCGCTCGTGGCCCTCGGTTCGGGAGGTGTTACCGGGCTGGGGCTGGGGAATAGCCGCCAGAAAATGTATTATCTGCCGGAAGCGACCACCGATTTCATTTTTCCGATTCTTGGAGAAGAGCTCGGTCTTTGGGTGACATTGGGAGTCGTGTTGGTCTATCTAGTGCTCTCCTTGTGCGGCGGATGGATCGCGCTGCTCGCCGCTGACGGAGAGGGGCTCTTGCTCGGGATGGGCCTGATTACGCTCATTGCGGTTCAAGCGATCGCCAACTTGGGCGTTGTGACGGGTCTATTGCCGAACAAGGGGTTGCCCTTGCCCTTCATTAGCTATGGCGGCTCGAATCTTCTATTCTGCCTCATGGCTCTCGGTACTCTGCTCAATATCCATCGGCAAGGGGGAAGGGGATCGGCATTTGCGGTGGAGTCGCAGGGAGCCCAGCGGAGTGTGCGGCTATGAGTCCTCCTTGCGTCGTCATCGCTTGCGGCGGAACAGGCGGACACCTGTTGCCCGGCCTCGCGGTCGCCGAGGAGTTGAAACGGCGGGGGAAGGGGATCTGCCTGCTCCTTTCGGAAAAAGAGATCGACCGCACCGCGTTGGAAGGCGAGGGAGAGTATCCGTGGGAGACGCTTCCCACCATGGGATGGCCTGGGCCGTTTTCGACCAACACCCCCATTTTCTTTTGGCGGCTCTGGCGGAGTCGGCGAAGTTGCCTCTCTCTCTTCGGTCGTTTGCAGCCTGGAGCGGTCCTTGGGATGGGTGGCTTTCTGAGTGCGGTGCCGCTGTTCGTGGCAGGAGAGCGGAACATTCCTACCCTACTGCACGAGTCGAACGCCGTGCCCGGTCTTGTTACTCGGTTGTTTTGCCGTAAGGTCGACCGGGTCCTTTTGGGGTTTGCTCAATGCCGGGCGCTTTTAGGAGGTGCCTCGGCGGTCGTGACGGGTACGCCGCTGCGCGAGCGCCTACGGAAGATTCCTCGGGGCGAGGCGGCCGATGCGCTCGGCTTATCCGCGGACCGGCCGACGATTCTGATCCTGGGGGGAAGCCAGGGAGCCCGAGCAGTGAATCGTCTTTTGCAGGAAGCAGTGGGCGCTTTGGCTCGATCGTCGTGCCCGGTACAAGTTCTCCACCTTTCTGGTCTGGCGGATCGTGAGGCCTGTCTGGCTTCTTATCGAGCGCATCGGATTCCCGCGATAGTCGAAAGCTTTTCGCATCGGATGGATCTCTTTTATAGCTTGGCCGATGTCGCCGTTGCGCGCGCCGGAGCAGCTACTCTGGCCGAGGTCGCATTTTACGGGCTGCCGAGCATCCTGATACCCTTCCCCTACGCCGCCGACAACCATCAGCGTGCCAATGCAAAAGCTTTCGTGGAAGCCGGAGCAAGTTTGTCCTACGATCAAGGGGCTCTGTCTGGAGAGGTGCTGGCGACAGCAGTAGAGGAGATTTTGAACGACGCAAGGAAGCGCCAGAGGATGAGCGAGGCGGCCGCAAGCTTGGCGCGTCCGGACGCGGCAAGGCTCGTCGCAGAGGAGGTGGAAAGGTGCATGCGACGTTGACGCGTTCGTGGAACGGCTGCTTGAGCCGGCCCGCGCGGATTCATCTTGTGGGTGTGGCGGGGGCGGGCGTGGGGCCGCTCGCTCGCCTCTTGCTGTTGCTAGGCCATCAGGTCTCGGGGTCGGATCGGCGCCGAACGGCCGCGATCGAGGATCTCGAAGAATTGGGCTTGCGCTTCTCCTGCGGCCATGACGGCGGCGTCCCGGAAGGAGTAGACCTTCTGGTCTACTCTTCCGCCGTTCGTGAGGATAATCCCGAGCGAAAGATCGCGGTTGCACGGGGGATTCCGACCGCACGAAGAGCCGACTTGCTTCAGGAACTCTGCCGCACGAAAAAATCGATCGTCGTTGCAGGAATGCACGGCAAGACAACGACCACCGCCCTGTTGGCTCATATCCTACGTCAGAGCGGATGGGAGCCGTCCTACTATGTAGGCGGCGATGTTCCCGTTCTGGGCCCGAGCTCCGACTGGGGGAAGGGGGATTACATGGTCATCGAGGGCGACGAGAGCGACGGGACGCTGGCGTCCTTTCAACCGACCCACGCCGTGCTTCTGAACGTAGAGGAGGAGCATCTCGACTTCTACCCGGGGATGGATGCCATCCTGGAGGTTTTTGCCACATTTTTGAATCGATGTTCCGGAAAGATCATCTATTGCGCGGACGATCCGTATGCATCCAAGCTCTGCGCTCATCGGGAGAATGCGGTGAGCTACGGCTTGGGCTCGGGTGGAAGATACCGCGCGGAGAGCGTCAAGCTGAAGCCGTTCGAAAGTACCTTCCTCTTGGTCGACGAGGGAAGACCGCTGGGAGAGATTCGCCTGCCCCTGCCGGGAAGCCAGAATGTGCAGAATGCCTTGGCCGGAATTGCCTTGAGCCTCGAGCTTGGACTCCCGCTCGGCGATATCGGAGCGGCGATGGCGGGTTTTCGGGGGGTCAAACGGCGTTTCGAGGTCCTCTTTGCGGGTTCGTCGTTCTTGGTCGTCGATGACTACGCCCATCACCCTACGGAGATTCGAGCAACGCTCGCTGCCGCACGAGGGGCGGGCCGAAGGCGGGTAGTCGCCCTTTTCCAGCCTCATCGCTATTCCCGTGCCCATGGGTTGGAGAAGGGCTTTGCGACCGCCTTCCGCGGAGCGGATCTGGTCTTGGTGACGGAAATTTATGGTGCCGGCGAGAAACCGATCGAGGGAGTGAACTCCGAGCGGCTGGCGCATACGATCGCCGAGGGGAGCGGGGTCGAGGTGCTTTCCGCACGCACCCCCTCGGAAACCAGGCGGAGGGCTGCTGCGGCGCTCCGCCCGGGGGATCTCTTTCTGGCCTTGGGGGCCGGTGACGTGCACCGTGTGGCTCGCGCGCTCGCGGGTCAATGTTCTCTTTACGAGGAGATGCGGCGATCGCTGTCGCCGTCGGCCATCCTCGCGATGGAGGAGCCTCTCGGCAAGCATACCTCCTCGGGGCTGGGAGGCCCTGCGGAATTCTGGTGCGAGCCGGCGACTCGGCAAGATGTCTGCCGATTGGCGAAGATCGCTTGTCGCGAGAAGATCTCCTTGAATGTCGTCGGCATGGGAACGGGGAGCTTGGTTCGGGAAGGGGGGATGCGCGGGATTTGTTTGAGCCTCCGCCACCCGTCCTTCTGTCGGGTGGTGGTCGAAGACGGGAGAGTGGAAGCCGGAGGTGGAACGAGCCTCTCTTCGCTCGGTGCAGGGGTTTGCGGAACCGTAGGGGGAGCGCTGATCCGAGGCGTGGATCGTCTCGAGAGACGGCTTGCTCATCGGATCGAAAAGATCGTCCTGATCGACCGGGAAGGAGAGGTGCGGACGTTGCTGCGGCACGACCTGCAAGCTCTTTCGAAGAGAGGATCGCTCGCGCATCTTGGCGTTGTCGTCGGCGTCTCCTTTCGAACCGCGCCCGGTACGAAAGCGGCGGCTTCCGTTGCATCCATGCGCTCTGCAAGAGTGGAAGCCGATCCGGAAATGACGGGTCGATGGCTCGAAGGAATCTTTCGAACCGCCGAGGGAGGGGAGATCGACGATGTGTGGGCGGAGATCGGCAGTGAGGGAATCGCGGTGGGCGGGGCCTCGGTAAATCCCCGGGTGCCGAACCGCATCCAGCTGCGGGACGAGGTCAAGATTGCCGATGTGTTGGCCATCGTCGAGATCGTCCGGCAGCTCTGCCGGAAAAGGGAGGTAAACGTGGTTTGCGACCTAGCCGTGCTCGGAGATGAGGAGAATTCGTGAAGGAGAAGTTGCGAGTGGTCGTCTTGGAAGGCGGACCTTCCCACGAAAGAGAGGTTTCGTTGCGAACCGGGCGAGCCGTGACGGCGGCATTGCGCCAGCTCGATTACCCGGTCGAGGAGATCGATTTGCGGGATGTCGATCTTTCCCTTCCCCAGGATACAGACATCGTCTTTCTCTGTTTGCACGGAACTTTCGGGGAAGATGGCCAGGTGCAGAGGCTGCTGTTGCGGCGAGGAGTTCGATTCACGGGCAGTGGCGCGGAAGCGAGCGAGCGGGCTTTCGATAAGTCGTGGAGCAAGGAGATCTTCCGAAAAAGCGGTGTGCCGACCCCAGATTGGGCTCTCGCCCGCTCCGGGGACAAGCTGCCGCTGCCGCTTCCCTTTGTTATCAAGCCCGCGCGCCAGGGATCGAGCATCGGAATCAGCCTCGTTTTTCAAAAAGGAGAATATCGAGAAGCCTATATCCGAGCGGCCGAGGAAGATCATCTCGTGATCGCCGAAGCCTATATCCAAGGACGAGAGCTTACGGTCGGTATCCTTGGGAGCGAACTTTTGCCAGTCGTCGAAATTCGACCCAAGGCCGGATTTTATGACTATCGCAATAAGTACACCCCCGGAGCGGTGGAATACCTCTGCCCGGCCCCACTTACGGGGGAAGAGGCCGACTCGGCGGCCCGAGCGGCTCTTGCCGCCTACCGAGCCTTGGGTTGCACGGTTTATGGGAGAGTGGATCTCCTCTTGGATGCAGACGGGAAGCCTTGGGTGATCGAGGTGAACACGATTCCGGGAATGACGGAGACGAGCCTCTTCCCGAAAGCCGCACGGGCGGCCGGGCTCGAATTTCCGCAGCTCTGCGAAAAGATCCTCCTTTTGTCTTGGGAAGAACGCAACGCAAGATGAATCGCTTTCGCAAACCGAACCGCCGAAACCGAGCCAAGCAGAGCGTGTTGCAGACCAAGGGGGGTCCGCAGCAGCGGAGGCGGCTTTTTCTGCGGCGCATCTCTGCGCTCGTGCTGATCTTGGCGGCTCTCATCCTCCTAGGTGGCGCCGGTTATTATGCCGGGACGCGACTGGCTCTCCCCTTTTTTGCGAGAGACTCTCGCTATGCGCTCCGGGAAATCACCCTCGATGGAACCGATCACCTGCCTCGCAAGGAGATTTTGTCCGCTTCGAAACTTCGCTTAGGGCAAAATCTCCTGAGCATTTCGTTGCCGGAGGTCTATCAGTCGATCGCCTCGCTTCCCTATGTACAGCGAGTCTCCGTTCGTCGAGACCTGCCCGATCGCATTGCCATTACCGTCGAGGAACGGATCCCGCTCGCGAAACTTTGGACGAAGGGGAAGCGATTTGCGGGTCAGAACTTGTGTGTGGATTTCCACGGGGTCGTTTTTCTGGCGCGAAAGGGGGAAGTCCTTGCGCTTTTGCCGGAGATCGAAGGGGTACCGGCAGACGAATTGGAGATCGGCAACCGGTTGGATAGCCAGGAATGCCGCGCAGCGCTCCGTCTGCTTCGACTGCTTCAGGGGACGCCCTCTTTGCGAAATTTGCTCGATCCGGCGAGTCTCGATGTTTCCGGCCATCTCTGCCTGAAGGTGGTGACCCGTGATGGGGTTGGCATCGTCTTGAGGTTGGATCATCTGGAAAGGCAGATGAAGCGGCTCCAAAAGATCTATGCCTTTTCCCAGAGTCGCGGCCGCAAGGTAGCTTCCGTCGATTTGACTCCGGAGCAGAATGTTCCGGTAATTTTTGAATATTAGGAGAATGTCGATGTTTGGCGGCAGGTCTCGGTCGGTTCTTGTCGGGTTGGAGGTGGGAACGAGCAAAATCAAAGTCGCGGTTGCCGAGCTCGATGCGGAAGGCTCTCTCTCTCTTCTCGGAGTCGCGGAGAGCCCTTCGACGCATGTTCGTAAGTGCGAAATCACCGATTTCGAGATGACGCAAAAGGCAATCCACCAAGCGATCTTGGATGCGGAAGCAAAGACTGCGGTTTCCATTGGAGAGGTCTACTTGGCGATTTCGGGGGCGCATATTCGCTCTTTCCAAAGTCGCCTGGCCCTCGATTTAGGGGCGGAGGGAGCCATGATCGAGGAGGGCCATCTGCGAGAGCTGCGTCAACTCGTACGGCAGCAAGCGCTACCACCAGGTCAGATCTTGCTTCACGATTTGTTGCAGACCTACATTCTCGACGATGGCACGCCGACCGCCAACCCCGTGGGACTCCTTTCCCGCCGCTTGATGGCCGACTATCATCTGGTTTCCGGGATTGCGACGCGTCTGCAGACGACCATCCATTGCGTGACGGGACTTTCCCTTCGCGTCAAGGGGTATGCCCTATCCAGCTATGCTACCGCACAGGCCCTTCTCGCGCCGGAGCAGAAAAGCTCCGGTGCGGTGGTGGTCAATTGCGGGGCGGGAATTACCGATTATATCGTCTATCGGAACGGCTACGTCGCCCATTCGGGGACGCTCGGGGTGGGAGGAGATCATCTCACCAACGATCTCGCCGTCGCGGTGAAAATTCCGTTCCCCCGCTCCGAGGAACTCAAAAAAAGCAGCGGGACGGTGGAAGTACGGGAGGATGTGGCGTACCGGCGGGTCAGTCTACCGGCCGAAGGGCCTTATGAGCAGCGATTCGTGCCGATGTCCCTGATCGTCGACGTCCTTCGGGCCAGGCAGGCCGAGATCTTCGAGATCATCCGAGAGGATTTGGAGGCGCAGCCGTTTTGGGAGAGCTTTTCCGGAACGATCATTCTGACGGGCGGAGGATCCCGGCTCGACGGAGTCCAGGGATTGGCGGGAAAGATCTTTGATCGGCCCGTGCAAGCCGGGAGGCTTCTCGCCTTTGACGGGGAAGTCTCCTGCGAGGGGAAACAGGATTGGGCGACCGTCTTGGGTCTCTTGCGCTATGGGAGGATCGCAGAAATGCAAGAGGGCGAAGGTGGTCGGTGGAACCGTATGGGCAGGTCGCTGCGACGATTTCTTTCCGGGATCCGATTTTTTTAGGCGGCAGCGCGATCTGGGGAAAATGGAGAATGAGCGTTCGCATCGTCGGAGCAGGTTCGGCGGGGATCAACGTCTTGGATGAGTGGATTCTCCTGTCGGATTCCCCGGAGGGGAGCTTTGCATGCGATGGAGAGCTTTCCGCGGTGGAAGGGTCGCTGGCAGGGGAAAAGCTCCTTCTGGCTCCCAACCTCGTGGGAGGGCTCGGCTGTTTTGGAAGTCGGGATCTTGCATGGCGGATGGTAGGGCAGGAGAACCAGCGGCTCGAGAGTCTGCTGACGGGCTGCTCTTCGCTGCTGATTCTCACCGGGCTTGCCGGCGCGACAGGAGCGACGGTGGCGGAAGCTCTTTCTCTCAAGTCGGTGGAGCGGGAGATTCCCACTGCAATCTTCGCGTTTCTTCCTTTTCCCTTCGAAGCCGAGGAGCGACGAAAGGCAGCGGAGATCGCTCGCGACGAGTTCCCCGCCGAGGCCTCGTTGTTTCTTTTCTCGACCGCGCCGGTCGTACAAAACGGGTCAACCCCCGGAGTCGCCGATGTGCGGCGCCGGCTGCGGGATCTTCAGGCCGGGGTCGGACAATGGGTGGACCTATGGCGGGAGATCGCCTCCGGAGGGGTCCGATCCGTTTCCCTGGAAGGTGGGGCGGACTCGTCGCCCTTTTCCGCCGGTCGTAGGGTTGAGGATTGCCGCGTCTTTTGGGAAAAGGGGCCCCGCGCGGATGGATCCCCATTGGCCCTCTTCGAGAGGAGCGACTTCCGGCAGGCGGCGGAAAGTGCCGATTATTGCGTGGGATACTTCGAGACGGATGAGGAGATTTTTGGTATGCAGGACGAAGCCCGGGAGAAGCTGGCCCAACTTCTCCCGAGGGGGACGCCCGTCTGTGTTTTGGGGCGATCGCCAGCTCGCCCGATGCGAAATCATGGGCTCTTTCTTTTCGGGCGATGCGTTTCTCGGCTCCAGAAACAAGATCTTTCGGAGGAGGCTCGGAACGAGCCGATGCGGACGTCCTCCGAGCTTCCCGTAGAAGCGGCGGTCGGAGTACAACGCGAGGGACGGCGGGTTTCTTTCCCTGCGGAGAGTGCTCCGTTTGCCAAGACCACGGCTACCATGCACAAGGGGGAGAATCTCGATATTCCCGCCTTTCGACGCAGAAGCGGGAGCCGATTCGCCGGCGAATGAATCGGTCCGATCCTTCCTTGGTTCTGTAATCGAACGCGGTCATGGCGAGAGGGGATCTCGGAAAAGGACTCATGGCAAATGGCAGACAACCAATTCGGGGATCCGAGGCCCGCGCTGCGGAGTTCGAGAAGCCCGTCCGGCAAAAACGGATCGAAAGAGGCTTTTCGCAAAAAGAGCTAGCGAAGCTCATCGGGATTACACGCCAAGCGCTGCATTCCATCGAGACGGGGCGCTACATTCCGAACACTCTCGTGGCGATCCGTCTTGCTCGCACGCTCGGAAGCCGTGTCGAAGAGCTCTTTCCTTGCTGGGACAGAATCGATCTTCCTCTCTTGTCCGGCCCGTTTCCCGGGGTAGCAGGGGGGAGGCGGATCGTGTTGGCGGACGTGCGCGGCCGGTTGGTGCCCTACCCCGTGGAAAGGATCGAAGAGGGCTCCGGTGCCTTCACGGCGGCCGATGCTCTTCTCCCGGGAGAAGGCCGGGGAGGCGGGTGGACGCTGCTTTCGTCGGCTTCCGCCATTCAACGGAGCGCTTTCTTTCTCGGCTGCGACCCGGGCATCGGTCTGCTCGTGGAGAGACTCGCCGCCGTCAGTCGGGATCGCCTGCGCTGGATCTCGTGTGCGAGCGAAGAGGCTGCGGCAGCCCTTCGCGCTGGGCAGACGCATCTCGCGGGTTGCCATCTCCCCGCAGACGAGGCCCGCAATAACGTCGTGCTCGCACGGGAAGCTCTGCGAGAGTTCGGCGGAATGTTGATCCGTTTCGCCCAGTGGGAGGAGGGGATCGCTCTCGCGCCGGGCAATCCGGCCGGCATCCGTTCGGTGGAAGATTTGATCAATCCAGGATTGCGATTTCTCAATCGGGATCCGGGGTCGGGAAGCCGAGCCCTCTTGGACGATCTGCTTCGGAAGCGGGGAATTCCGGAAGAGGCAATCCGAGGATATGAAACGGCTGCTCCCAGCCCCGTGTCTGCGGCTCGAGCGGTCCGTCTCGGGGTAGCCGATGCATCCCTGACCAACCGCGCCTGTGCGGAGGCCCAAGGGGTAGCCTTCCTTCCTCTGGGCACAAGCGAATTTGATTGGATCGTGCCGCAAGATCAGACCGAACATCCCACGGTTGCCTTGCTCCTCGACCTCCTCTCGGACCGCCGGTTGCGGACCGAGTTCGCCGCTCTTCCGGGATACGATGTGAGCCGGATCGGCACCGTCGCGGCGCGATTCGAGAAAGAACGCGACCGGTCCAACAAAGGTTGATCGGCTACGACTAGGTTCCTCCGCTATTCTGCGCTTCCCAAAGCCGACGATAGAGGCCGTGCTGAGCGAGGAGGTCGCGATGTCGGCCCGATTCGGCAAAGCGACCTTCGTTCAGGACGTAGATCCAATCCATTTCGCAGGCGAGATGAAGCCGATGGGTGACTAGTAAGGTCGTCCGGCGGGAAAAGAGCAGGCGCAAGCTCTGGATGATGTCGGCCTCGACCGCCGGATCGAGAGATCCTGTCGGCTCGTCGAGCAAAAGAATCGGGGCTTGTCGCAAGAAGGCCCGGGCAATCCCGATCCTCTGCCGCTGCCCGCCGCTCAGGGTCAGTCCGTGCTCTCCGATCCGAGTCTCATATTTTTGCGGGAGCCGCTCGATGAATTCATCCGCCCGCGCCGCTTGCGCCGCTTTCTCGATTTCCGGAAAGGAAGCGGAAGCGCGTCCCAACGCGATGTTCTCCAGAACGGTCCCTTGAAAAATCATCGTGTCCTGGAGAACGATCGCCATCTGCTCGCGCAGCGAGCGCTTCGTTACCGTACGAATGTCGATGCCGTCGATTCGGATAGCGCCATCCGATGGTTCGAAAAATCGAGGAAGCAGGGAAAGGAAAGTGCTTTTTCCGCTTCCGGTCGGACCGACGATTGCGATCCGCTGCCCCGGAGCGACGTGTAAGGAGAGGTTCCGGAGAATCGGTCGCCGCGCATCGTAGAAGAAGGAAACGTGGTCGAAGGAGATTTCCCCTCGGGTGCGCGGGAAGAGTTTTGCGCCTGGCGGATCCGGGATTGCGTCTGCGACTCGCAAGACTTCGAAGACGCGGCCAAGCCGAGCCGCCGCGTCCTCCAGCGCCCATGCCGTATAAGAGAGTTGTTCCAGAGGGTGGTAGAGCAATGCCAGATAACTCAGGAAAATCCACAACTCACCTACGGTCAGGCGACCGACGGCGGCTTGTTGGGCGCCGACGAAGAGGACGAGAGCGGACCCAAGGGCGGTAATGGCCGTCGCGGCCAAGGCCGACAGGCTGTTGGTCCAAAGGAATCGGAGATTGGCCTGCCCGCTCTTCTCGGCGTGCCGACGGAAGGAAGAGAGCGACTCCTCCTCCCGCCCGTAAGCCTGAAGCAGTTGCACGTTGCTCAAACCTTCCGAGACCTGAGCGAGAAGAAGACTTTCCTTCTCTTGGACTTCTCCGCTCTCCTTGCGGATCCGGCCTGCGAAATGGATGATGACGATCCAGAGGAAGGGAAGGATGCCGAGGGAGCAGGCCGCCAAAAGCGGATTCATCCGAAAAAGAACGACAGCAGCCCCGATCAAGGTGGCGCTCGATCCGAGAACCGAACCGAGTCCTTTCTGAAGAACCGTTTGGATCGCTTGTGCGTCGTATGCGACTCGATAGGACGAGTCCGCGGTCAGATGGCCTCGATGATAGGAGAGAGGAAGGTTTTGCAAGCAGTCGAAGAGCTCGGTGCGGAGCGAGACTAGAGCGCGCAGCCCGATCCGATAGAGCAGGGAATTGGCCCAGAGGTTGAGGCCTCCGTGGAGAAGGGAAAATCCAACCAGGGCCGAGGCGGCGCCGAAGGCGGCTTCGGAGAGGGAGAGCGGCTTGCCGAGGAAGCGAAGAGGAGCGTGGGGCGAAAGCAGCACGTTGTCGATCAGCCATTGCACTGGCCAAGGGCGCAGAAGACTCGCCGCCACGGTGAGCAGAAGCAGAAGAGAAGCAAAGAGCGCCGCGCCGGAGACCTCGGAAAAGAAGCGAAGGGCGTCCCGATAGACGGTCCACGGGGAGTTTCGAGTTCCGAGCGGATCGCCGAGTCGGGTTCGGCGGTTCGCTGCGGCATCCCCGATTTTCGCTTTTCGCGACATGAGAATTATCGCTCCTCTTGCGGCGGGTCGAAGCGCGGGCCGGGACGCGAGCCGAAAGGATGCCAGGAAACCGGTATCAGACCGAGTCGCTGACCCGCCCTGCCTATCAGGGTGGCAAGGCAGCGGCGAAGACGAAGCCCCTCTCGGAGCCAGAGAAGCAAGGTCAGAATGCCGCCTGCGAGGAGAGGCAGGGCGGGTCGACCAAAGGCGACGAAGGCCGCGGCGATCGAGAAGCCGCCGCCTACCAAGGCAAGCGCGGAGAGAGGGCTCGGCTTGAGCAGAATAGCCACTCGCAGCAGCCTTGCGCCTTGAGGATAGACCTCGGTCAAGGTGCGGAGGCGGACTTGCCACCATGGTCCGGCAAAGACTTGGATGTCCCAATCGCTCCAGCCGTCGTCTACGACGGAAAAATAGCGATCCTCCTCCAACACCGACTGAATCCTGTCCAGGAGGCCGATGCGTTCGATGCCCGATTCGCTCCAAAGGGCCACTCCCTCCTGCAAGAGCGCTCCCTCCAGCCGAGCAATTTCCGGCAACGGTTCCGGGGTGGTCGGTGCGGGCTTGCCGCGCAGCCAGGTAAGCCGTCGGAGAAGGCTTCGAACCAGCGGTTGTAAAAGCGCCAAGGCCGACAGGAGGAATCGATTGGTTCCCGTTGCGAATCGCGGAGAGAGTCGGCTCTGGAATCCGTAGAGTGCCGCCGGAATGATGCCAGCCAAAACGAGTAGGAGCGTCGGAGCGAGAAACCAGGGCCAGCGGAAGCTCAGCGCAAGGGATAGGAGAGCGAGCGCGAACCATTCCATGCTGGTGACGACCCAGAACCAGGAAGGCGCAGGGCGAGCGTAGAGATATTGGAAAAGGCCGCTGGCAAAAGCGCCGCGGTAAACGATGGGCTCGAGAATCGGAATGCGGGGAGCGGGCGAAGGATAGATTCGACCTCTCCAGAAGGCTGTCTCGCTCGACCGGAAACGCGACGGGTGGCGGAAGCGCAGCAGGCCTTCGGCCTTCCCATAGCCGGCTTGCTGTCGGAGGTAAGCCGAAACGGTTGAACGCCGGCGGTGCCAAACCAGGGCGCCGGGCGAAAAGCCGAGAGCGAAACCCTGATCGAGAAGCCTCCAACAGAGATCGACGTCGTCCCCGGCAACCCGAAATTCCGGAACAAACCCTCCGATCTTCTCCAGGGCGGTACGCCGAAAGGCCATGTTGCATCCGGGAAGGTGTTCCGCTAACCGATCCGTGAGCAGGACATGAGACGGGGAACCGGGAGCCGCCGCAATGACGGCTTCGACTGCGGTAGCCGGAGGGGGAGCGATGTTCGGTCCTCCCACGCCAGCGAGATCGCCAGACTGAAAAGCGCTCGCCAGAAAATAGAGCCAATCCTCGTCGACTACGCAATCGGCATCGGTGAACGCAAGAACCTCTCCTTCCGCAGCGGCGATTCCTCGGTTTCGCGCGACCGACAAGCCCCCGTTCTCCTGATGGATCACTCGGATTCCTTCAAAGGTTTCGAGGAGCTTGCGCGAGCCGTCCGTCGAACCGTCATCGACCACGATGATTTCGAAATCGGGATATTGGAGTTGCTGGAGAGAGCGGATGCAGTCTCCCAGGAAGCGGCCGCCGTTGAAATTGCAGACGATGACGGAGATCTTTGGCAGCTGTCGAAGGGGGAAGCGGCGGAAGAGCGGATCGTTCCAAGAGCGGAAGAGAGATTTTACCCGATGGAAGCTTTCTTTCGGAGTGCGATCTTTCCTCACCAGTCCGAATGCCCAATCAGAGATTTCGGATCCGCCCGTGAACCATTCATCGGTCCATGAGAAAAGGATCGTGCCGGCTCCGCCGCTCTGAAAAACCGCTTCGATATGGCCCGCGAGCAGGTCGGCTTGCTCGATTTCCGAATGGCGGCGAGTATCCATGCCAAACTCGGATATCAGCAGAGGCTTCTCACCGGAGAGGTTTTGCAAGCGCGCCAAATAGGCGCGCAACTCTTCCGGTCGGTGAAGATATACGTTGAAGCTGACGAAATCGACCGACGAGGGACGGAGGTATTCGGTCGGCGGATAATTTGCGTAGCTTACCAGCGCTTCCCGATCTTCTTCCCGTACCAAGCGGATCAGCGAATCGATGTGGCGCTCGATCCTCCGGATCCCGGCCCAGCGAACGAGATCCGGAGGGATCTCGTTATCTACCAAGTAGGCGAAAATCGCCGGATGACCCGCGCTTGCCCGGACAGATTGTCGGACATGTTCCTCGATCCTCCGAAGAATCGCGGGATCCTTCCAAAAGAGCGTGCGCTCGACCCATGGGATCGTGATGAGAACCCGCAGTCCGTGATCGAGCGCCGAATCGAGCAGATCGAGGGGAGGAATGTGATAAACGCGGAGAACGTTGCAGCCGCACTCCTTCATTTGCGAGAAGTCGCTGCGAATGGTCGCGGGCTCAGGAAACGGGGCTCCGTCGGTCGAACGAGGAGCAAACGGTCCGTAGCTTACTCCTTGAATAGGAAACTTCCGCTCCTCTTCGAAGAAAAACTTCGCGCGAACTTGGACGCGGGCGATGCCCATACACGATAGGAGCAGCACCCGGCATGGCGCTGCGCCGCTAAGCGGCTCTCGGAGAGAATCCTAGCGATTCCTTGGGAAGGTTGGCAAGGCGGCTGCCCGCCGAACTGGCAGAGAGTTGCAGGCTTTACGGAACGGAAGCGGAGGGAGTAGACAGAGACGGTGAGGACGCAAAAGGAGCTGGCCCATTTCGGTCTCCGGCTGGTTCACCAGGGAAAGGTGCGCGATCTTTACGCCTGGCGCGATGAGCTTTGGCTGGTCGCCTCCGATCGGATTTCGGCCTTCGATTGCATCTTGCCTACCCCGATTCCGGGCAAAGGGAAAATTCTCACGCAGATCAGCCGAGGCTGGTTTTCCCTTCTGGCCTCCCTCTGCCCCAACCATGCCTTGAGCTACGACCTCCCGGCGGAGATTCCTTTTCCGGAGTGGGCCGGACGGCTGACCCGAGCCCGGCCGTGTCGACCGTTGCCGATCGAGTGCGTGGTGCGCGGGTATCTCGCGGGCTCCGCTTGGAAGGAGTATCGCCGGAGCCGGACCGTGGCGGGGATCTCTCTTCCCGCTGGCTTGCGGGAAGGGGATTCCTTGCCGGAACCGATTTTCACTCCGACGACCAAAGCCCAAGTCGGGCATGATCTGCCGCTGAGCGCATCGGAGGCGGAGGAGTTGTTGGGAACGGCCTTGCATGCGCGAGTCTCTTCGCTCTCCTTGGAGCTTTATGAAGCGGGGAGGCGATACGCGCTGGAGAGGGGGATCCTCGTCGCGGACACGAAGTTCGAGTTTGGAATGCAAGGAGAGGAGCTCCTGTTGATCGACGAGGTTCTGACCCCGGATAGCTCGCGGCTTTGGCCGCTGTCGGAATATCATCCTGGAGGACCCTGTCCCAGTTTCGACAAGCAGTTCGTGCGGGACTACCTCGAAGCGCTTCCCTGGAATAAACAGCCGCCTGCACCTCCTTTGCCCGAGGAGATCGTGGCAAAAACGCAAGCGAAGTATCGGGAGGCGTTGCAGCGGCTCTTCCCGGAGCTTGGAGAGCAGGTATAGCGCCGTTCGCCCCGCATGCACGCCCTATCCGGCGTGGCGGATACGAATTGCGGGGAAGGCGGCTGCGATCCGATCCAAGGGTCCGCCCGTCAAAGAGGGAGTGCTTGGACCGGCTGGCCTTCCGAAGCCGAGAAGGATCGTGGACGCCGATCCGTTTCAGCGCCGCTGTCCGTTGACACGCTCTCGCGAATCGGGAGAATGGCGCTAGCGGAAGCGAGACATTTTTCGCGCCACCCGGTTATATCGGTAACCGGCTCTTCGGGAGGAAGCGCTAAGCTTGGTAAGAGCCTCTTGGGAGCGATTGGGTGTTGTGAAGCAAACGAGGGCGAGGCAGAGCAGGCCGACGCGGCGATTGACCGCTGCGGGTGTGGGAGTAGTCCTTCTTTTCAGTCTCCCGTTCCGGTCGGCTCTCGCTCGACTCGAATTGGAGGCGGATAAAGCGCAGGCGACTCGGCCGGTCAGGGCGCTGCCGGCCTATGAGCAGCCGGTGCAAGGACGTCCCGCTCCTGGCAATGCTCCTCCTCTCGAGGCGCTTCTGCAAGCCGTCTCGCCGATCGCCGGGAAGCGGTCCGACCCGAAGGCACTCGATCTAGCCGCCTGCTATCAGATGGCGGCGATCCGTTGGGATCAGTTGAAGATCGACTATCAGACCCTACGAGCTCAGCAGGCGGTGGTGACGCAGACCTTGTCGGCGTTCTTCCCGCAGTTTTCTTGGGAGAACATGCAGAGCTTCCAGAATACGACTGGGGTCATTCCCACCGTCAGCGGGGTGGCTGTGGGAACATCCCAGGGGTATTTCTCTTTTAATTCCATCAACACTACCTGGCTGCTCTTCGACAGCTTGAGACAACAAAACCGCGTCGCCGCAGCTCGAGCGGACGCTGCGGCGCAGTCTTACACGTTGCAGCGGGATTACCAGATGCTCTACCTCAATGTCGCCCAGGCGTTCTATCAAGAGTTGAACTATGAGGGGAGCGTCTCGATTCTGGAGGATCAGATTGCCGCTCTGCAAGGACTCGTAACCGAGCTTGAGTATCGGCTCAAGATCGGGCGGTCTCGTCCCGCGGACGTTTTCCAGGGGCAAGCAAACCTGGCTGCGGCGGTCGCCCAGAGAGAGGGATACGTCGGGCTCATGAATCAGTATAAGGCGACGCTCAACTACTACTTGGGAATCGGTCCGGAGAAGGTCAACCTCAAAGAGACGCAGCCTTTCCCCAGCTCACAGAGCCTGGAAGAGTATTTGGTGCATGTAGGGAGCCGGCCCGATGTCCTCGCCCAACTGCAGCTCTTGCGTGCGCAGAAGGCTCAGCTGGCGGTCGCCATTGGAAATTTCGGCCCGCGTGCCGGAGTGGCGGGAAGTTACTTTTTGAGCCACCAGCCGGACTCTCCGGTCGTTTGGACCGTCAACATCGTGGCGACGATGCCGCTCTTTACCGGCGGCCTCCTCACCTCGACCGTTCGAGAGGAGCGGGCACTCGTCCATGTCGCGGAACTCCAGGTGGAGAATTTGAAGCGCACGGCCGACCAGAACCTTCGGATTGCTTTTGCTCTCTTCAATGCCGCGGTCGAGCAGGTACTCCAGTATCGCGAGCAGGTCGAAGTCTCGGCTCTCTATTATGCGGCGCAGCGGGACGACTTTCAGCGTGGCGTCGCCCAACTCCTCGACGTTTTGGTGGCTTTGAACACCTATCAGCAGGCGAGGCTTGCTTTGCATCAGACCGAGATGAATGCTCGCTACCAGTTGGTGAATCTCTTCGTCCAAGCGGGCCTGACGCCGACCAATATCGATGCCACCGGCCTCCCTTTGCAGAATGTCCTTCGCACCGGACCGCCGGTGGGTCCGAATAGCCCGCCGGTGTTGAAGGCTTCGATTCCGTAGCGGTCGGTGAACGACAGTCGGCGCGGGAAGGTCCGTTTTATGAAAGAGGAGCTCAGGAGACGCAAAGGGTCGGAGCGATCATTGGCGATTCTCGCCGCCGGAGCGTTTTGTTTGCCGGCCCTTTTTCCGTGCCGAGTCACGGCTCAGAAGGAGGAGGCGGTGGGAACGGGGCGGCCGGGTTGGCCCGCACGGGCCCTGCCGGCTCAGGCTCTGCCGGCCCCGAGTCGTCCCGCCGTTTCCAATCTCCCTTCTCTGGAAACGATGCTGGAAGCCGTTTCCCCGATCGCCGGAAAACGGTCCGATCCAATAGCAATCGACTTGGCTGAGTGCTATCGGCTGGCGGCGATCCGTTGGGATCAGTTGAAGATTGATTATCAGACCGTGCGCGCGCAGCAGGCGGTGGTAGCGCAGACGCAGTCGGCATTCGCTCCGCAATTTTCCTGGGAGAACATGCAGAGCTTCCAAAACACGACCGGAGTGATTCCCACCGTGGGCGGAGTGGCGGTGGGAGCTTCCCAGGGCTACTTCTCCTTCAACTCGATCAACTCGACCTGGCTTCTTTTCGATAGCTTGCGGCAACAAAACCGAGTCGCGGCGGCGCGGGCGACCGCCGCAGCGCAGACCTACTCGATGCAGTGGGACTACCAGAACCTCTATTTGAATGTCGCCCAAGCCTTCTATCAGGAACTGAATTATGAAGGCAGCGTGATCATCCTGGAAGATCAGATTGCCGCCCTCCGGGGGCTCGTGAACGAGCTTCAGTACCGATGGAAAGTTGGTCGTTCTCGTCCGGCCGACGTCTTTCAAGGACAGGCAAATCTCGCGGCATCGGTCGCCTCGCGGGAAAACTATGTCGGGCTGAGGAACCAGTACAAAGCGGTGCTCAATTACTATTTGGGCATCGGCACGGAGAAGATCGATTTGAAGGAGAGCCAAGCTTTCCCTGGATCCCAATCCTTGGAAGAATACTTGGTGCACGTGGGGACCCGCCCGGACATTCTTGCCCAGGTGCAGCTTTTGCGTTCCCAGAAAGCGACGTTGGCGGTGGCCATTGGCGAGTTCGGCCCTCGCACTGCGTTGACCGGCACGTACTTCCTGAGCCATCAGCCTGTTTCTCCCGTAGTCTGGAACACGAATATCGTGACGACGATGCCGCTTTTTACCGGCGGCCTTTACGTGGGATATGTCCGCCAGCAGCGAGCGCTCGTCCATTCCGCCGAGCTTCAGGTGGAGAATTTGAAGCGTACCGCGGATCAAAATCTTCGAATCGCCTTTGCTCTCTTTAATGCCGCCGTAGGGCAGGTTCTCCAATATCGGGAACAGGTCGAAGTTTCCGCGCTCTATTACGCGGCGCAGCGGCAGGACTTCGAGCGAGGGGTGGCGCAACTTCTCGATGTGCTCGTCGCCTTGAATACCTATCAGCAAGCGAGGCTCGCGCTCCATCAGAACGAGATGAATGCGCGTTACCAATTGGTAAATCTCTTTGTCCAGGCGGGCTTGGCCTCGGGGAATCCAGATCGCACCGGCCTTCCGCTTCATGACATGCTGCAAACCAGTTCGCCTTCCGGGCCCGGGACGTCTCCGGTGATGCCGTTCTCTTCTCCCTAAGGCAGAGCACTCTTCCATCGGCTTCCTTCTGCGAGGGACGACAACGACCCCGGGGGCGGACCCGAGCGTCCGGAAGATAGCGCGATTCGGTTGAGGGGAAGGGGGCTTCCGTTCCCTACCGCCGGAGCGACAAAACGGGATACGAAAGCGTGGTACCGGAACAATTCCAGGATGCAGAGCTCATGGCGAGGATCGCCAAGGGCGATGATGAGGCTTTTCGCTTGTTGATCGAGCGTCACAAACTCGCGGTGTTCGGCACCGCATTCAAGATGTTGCAGGATCGCTTCCTCGCCGAGGAAATTACCCAAAAGGTCTTCCTCCGCGTCTATTGGGCGGCAAAACGGTACCGGCCGACGGCAAAATTCCGGACTTGGCTCTTTACGATTTTGCGACGGCTTGTGTTGAATGAGTTCCGCCGCCGCCCCTCCGCCGAGGTTCTGATTCTGACGGGAGACGATCCAGGAGCGGGAAGTTCCCAAACCACGGCCCGCTCTCCCGCGGAGATGCTTCTGGATAAAGAACGGATCGATCTAGTCGAGCGAGCGATCGCGTCCCTTCCGCCGAAGCAGCGGCTGGCTGTGCTCCTGAAGGGATACGAGGATCTCTCCTATGAGGAGATCGGACGAGTGCTCGGCTTGTCTTTGAGCGCGACGCGAGCCCTGCTCTTCCGTGCACGAGAATCCTTGCGGAAGTCCCTGCCGTTCCTTCTGGGAGAGCGGTAGCGGATGGCAAGAGGATCCGGTTCTTCTCATTTTCGTTCCTTTTCTCTCGGGGAATAAGCGGTTACACTCTTTTCCATGGGGCGTGTAAGGCGGATTGTCTTCGCTATTCTCGTATTCGCCGTATGGTTTTTCTCGATTGCTTTGGGAGCCGCGACGGCTAGCGAGACCAAAGTCTTGGAGCGATCGCCGGACAGCGGCGCGGCGCAGAAGAGCTTGTGGAGGACGTTCCCTGGGGGCGGCGGTTATTTCCAGCAGCGTTCGGATGGCCCGGTCATCGTGATTCCGACCCCCCCCAGCTTACCCGCGCCAGGCGCTTTCGAAGGAGCGCGGGCTGGACAACATGGGAAAATATCCCAAGAACGAGTCGTGCCTTCCTTTATTCCGGATGAGGCAATGGAAACCGGAGCCTTTTCGGGCGGCCTCTAGCGGGCGGCTTCGGGAGGGAGGGCTACGGCACGAAGCGGACAACTTTTTCTCGAATCGTCCGGTAAATCGTTTGTGTTCTCTCGGGGAGCTCCGCCCGGAGGGGACGGAAGGATCCCCGTAGGGAAGCGGATCGCGGGCTCTGACCAGTGAGGGATGGGACATCCGAATGACTCTCTCCGATCTCTCGATTCGTCGGCCGGTCTTCGCATGGATGCTGATGGCGGGGCTCATCGTCTTCGGCGCCATCTCTCTTGGCCGACTAGGAGTGAGCGATCTTCCGGAGATCGACTTTCCGGTAGTGACGATCAACCTCCAGTGGGCGGGCGCTGCCCCGGAGATCCTGGAGACGGCGATCGTCGATCCGATCGAGGAAGCCGTGATTTCGGCGCAGGGGCTCCGGAATATCACATCCTTTATCGAGCAAGGACAGGCATCGGTCATCCTCGAGTTCGATCTCGGCAGGCCGATCGATGCGGCATTGACCGAGGTCCAGTCGAAAGTCAGCTCCGTCAAGCTCCCCTACGACACGACCACCCAGGCCGCCACGCAGACCGTACAGCCTGTTGCGCAGCCCATCTTGACCAAGGATAACCCGGAGGAACAGCCCATCCTGATCCTTTCGGTTTCCGGCACGGGCAAGACGCTCCACGACCTTGTCACCTACGTAGACTTGGTCTTACACGACGAGTTCCAGATCGTGCCCGGAGTCGGGGAGATCGTCCTGGCCGGCTACAACGTTCGCAACCTACGGATCTGGGTGGACAACGAGAAGCTCAAGCCGCTGCAGCTTACCGTCCTCGACGTTCAGACCGCCCTTCAGCAGGAGCAGGTCGAGGTAGCGGCCGGATACCTCGAAAACTCGCGACGAGAGATGAACGTTCGGGCGATGGGGGAAGGTCTGACTCCGGAGCAGGTGGGTAACATTCAGATCAAAAAACGAGGGACCGAGCTTATCTATCGATCCCCGATTCATATTCGGGATGTCGCTCGGGTGGAAGACGGTCTCGATGATATCCGAAGGGTTGCGGTTACGGATGGACATCCGGTCGTGGGACTGGGGATCAAGAAGCAGCCGGGAGCGAATTCAGTCGCGGTCGCCCGGGCGGTGAAGCAGAAGCTCGAGGAGATCCAGCGCCATTTGCCTCCCGGTTTCGCTGTCAAGGTGGTCTATGACCGGACGCAGCATATCGAAGAGGCGATTCAGGAAACCCTGTTCACCCTTCTTCTCTCGGCTCTGGTGACGGCGGTAGTCTGCTATCTGTTTTTGGGAACGTGGAGTTCGACCCTCAATGTCCTCTTCTCGATCCCTACCTCCGTGCTCGGGACCTTCATCGTCCTCTATTTCTTGGGCTTTACGCTCAACTTCTTCACGCTTCTCGGCCTATCGCTGGCCATCGGCATCATCGTCGACGATGCGATCATGGTTTTGGAGAACATCGTCCGCCATCGGGAAATGGGCCAAGGGAGGGTGCTGGCCGCCCAGATCGGAGCGAGAGAGATCACCTTTGCGGCCGTGGCGGCAACGGTGGCGATCCTGGCCATCTTCTTACCGGTGGCGTTCATGCGCGGGATTATCGGGAAATATTTTTACCAGTTCGGGGTCACGATCACCGCGGCGGTCGCGCTTTCGCTGCTCGAGGCGATCACTCTCACTCCGATGCGTTGTTCTCAGCTCCTGGAAGATCCGAGCCACCGGCGAGGACTCGCGTGGCTCATGGACCGGATCTTTTGCGGGTTGTCACGGACATATCGGCTCCTCCTGCGCATCTGCATAGATCACCCCTGGTTGATTCTCATTGCGGCTACGGCCCTCTTCGTTCTCTCCCTGCGCTTTCTGGCAGTGTTGCCCAAGGAGCTGATTCCCGCGCAAGACGAGTCGTCCTTTCTGGTTCGTATCCAGACGCCCGTCGGCTCTTCGATTCACCTTACGCAAAGGAAGCTGGAAGAGTGTGAGGCGATCATCGCCGCCCACCCCGAGGTGGCTCGAGTATTCGGGGAGGTAGGCGGTTTCCTGCAGCGCACGGGGGCGAGCGACGGCAACCTGATCGATGCGCAGGTCAATGTGGGCACGGTCTATGTGACCCTCAAGCCCAAGGCGGAGCGGAAGCTCACGCAGCAACAGTTGGGGGATCGCCTCCGGGCTGAGCTCGTTGCCCTCGGAGGTCTTAAGGTGGCCCTCCAGGACCTATCGATCCGGGGATTTACTACCGGAAGGGGGTTTCCGATCGAGTTCTCCGTGCGAGGTCGGGACTACAAGGTCCTCCGGGAGCAGGTCGACAAGATCACTGAGGAGATGAAGAAATCCGGCTACTTCGTCGATCTCGATACCGACTTCCGAGACGGCATGCCGGAAGTCCGGGTATTCCCCGATCGGTTCGCGGCCAATGCCTGCGCCATGCCGATTCAAAACATCGCGAACACAGTAGCGGTCGCGATCGGAGGCATTGCCCAGAGCCAATTCACGAATGGAGATCGGCGCTACGACATTCGGATCCGCTTGGAAGGCGGGGAGCGCGTTACGCCGGGGGACATTCAAAAGCTCTTCGTCCGCACGAACTCCAACGAATATATGCCGATCGGCTCGGTCGCCCATTTCGAGACCGTCCCTACCTACCAGACGATCGGCCGGCGGATGCGGGAACGGGCGATCACGGTCTTCGCGAACGCCGCGCCGGGGAAGTCGCAAGCAGCGGCTCTGGCCGAGGCCCGAAAGATCGCCGAGAAATATGTCCTCCGCGGATATCGAGTGCATTGGAGCGGAGGAGCAGCGGCCTTCGAAGAGACCTTCGGCAGCCTCGAGTTCGCCCTATGGGTCGGTGTCGTCATCGCCTACATGGTTCTCGCGTCCCAATTCAATAGCTTCCTTCATCCTTTTACCGTCTTGCTTGCGCTCCCATTCAGCTTGAGCGGAGCCCTTCTCGCCCTCTGGGCGACGCATCAGTCGATCAATCTTTATAGCATGATCGGCTTGGTGCTGCTCATGGGGATCGCGAAGAAGAACTCGATTCTGCTCGTCGAGTTCGCCAACCAAAAGCGGCGACTCGACGGGCTTCCGGTGCGGGAAGCATTGTTGGAGGCGGGTCCGATCCGGCTCCGTCCGATCCTGATGACTTCGGTGGCGACCTTGGCGGCGGCACTTCCTCCGGCCTTGGCGATCGGTCCCGGCTCCGAAAGCCGGATTCCCATGGCTATCACGATCCTTGGGGGAGTGACGGTTTCCACCCTCTTTACGCTCTTCGTCGTCCCGGCCGCTTACCGCGTGCTCGCGCGGCTGGAAAGAAGACCTCGCCAGCCCTCGCCTCCGGCTCGGGAGCGTCCTGCACCCGCGGTATGGGAGCATGCGGAGGCACCCCAGAGCCCGGATGGGATCCCGTGAACTTACCCGAACTTGCGATCCGTAGACCGGTTGCCGCTTGGATGCTGATGGCGGCCTTGGTCTTTTTCGGCATTCTCTGCCTTTTTTCTCTAGGGATCAGCCGCCTGCCGGATGTGACCTATCCGGTCTTGACCGTCGTCGCGCAGTGGCCCGGGGCCTCCCCCGAGGTGATGGAAGCTGAGGTAGTCGACCCTTTGGAAGAGGTGCTCATGTCGGTGCAGGGAATTCGAGACGTCACGAGCACGATCATGCAGGGGGTTGCACGGATTCAATTGGATTTTCGCTTGGATCGGGACATCGACGCCGCCCTGCAGGAGACGAATTCGAAGATCCGCTCGGTACGACTTCCCTACAATGTAGATCCGCCCGTAATCTTCAAAGTGAATCAGAACGATTCCCCGATCCTCTGGCTTGCGGTGACGTGGGATCGGCCTCTCAAGGATCTGATTCGTTACGTGGACACGAACGTTCGCGACAAGTTTTCTCTCGTTCGAGGTGTTGGAGATATCCAGCTCGGAGGATGGACGGACCGGAATTTCCGTGTCTGGCTTGACCGGGCCAAGCTCGCGCAGTACCAAGTCGCCCCCAACGATGTTCTCAATTTGTTCCGAGCCGAGTACCAGGAAACGGCTTCCGGCTACTTGGAGAGCGCCACGAACGAGATCAACGTCCGCGTCATGGGCGAGGTTCGGTCTCCGGAAGAGATGGGCGGCTTGGCCCTCAACCACCGAGGAGGCTCCGGCGGAGCCAATCTGCCCCCATTGACCGGGATTGCTTCTGCGCAACCCGGAATGACCGGGGCCGCCGGTGCCACGAGTTTTGCCACCAATGTCCTGAGCAACGTACGAGGCCCGGCCGATTCCTTCACTCCGCTAGGGCAGATAGCACGGGCCGAGGATGGAATCATGGATCCTCGCCGGTTCGCACGGAGCGATGGCGTGCCTTCCGTGGGATTGGGGCTGCAAAAGCTTCGCGGATACAACGAGATCGAAGTGGCGAATTCCGCCAAACGGATTATGGCCGAACTGAAGCCCGATTTGCCCCCGGGCATGAAGATCGGCCCGCGCTTCGATTCGTCCGTCTTTACAATCGAGGCGATCCGGGAAACCGCCTTCACTCTACTCTTTTCCATCGCTGTGACGACTTTGGTATGCCTCGCCTTTCTCGGCTCCTTTCGGACCACCGTGAACGTGCTCTTCTCTATCCCGATTTCCATTCTGGGAAGCTTCATCTTCTGCCGGGCGATGGGCTTTACGTTGAATTTCTTCACGCTGCTGGCCCTCTCCCTCGCCGTCGGGATCGTGGTCGACGATTCCATCATGGTGCTCGAGAATATCACCCGCCATCATCGGTTGGGGAAGAGCCCGGAGCAGTCGGCTCTCGACGGAAGCCGGGAGATCTTTTTCGCGGCGGGGGCCGCCACTCTGACGATCGTTTCCGTTCTTGCTCCGATTGCATTCTTAGGGGGGGTCGTCGGCAAATTCCTCTTCCAGTTCGGAGCAATGATTTCTTGCGCGGTCCTCATCTCTCTTCTGGAAGCAGTTACTTTGGCCCCGATGCGTTGCGCCGAGTTCGTGAGCGGGGCGCACGGGCCTGGACCGATCGAAAATTGGCTGGAGCGCTTTTATCGGAAAATGGGGAAGGTCTACCGAGCTCTCCTCGGCATTGCCCTCCACCACCGGTGGCTCGTCGTCTTCGTTTCTTTCGGACTCTTCCTCTTTTCTCTCCGGGTCTTCCCCTTGCTACACAGGGAACTTGCCCCTTCCGAAGACCTCGGTATGGCTCTTCTCCGCGTGGAAACTCCTGTAGGAAGCTCGTTGGAATATACGAGCACCCGAGTCCAGGAGCTCGAGTCCTTCCTAAAGGAGCAGTCGACGGTCGCTCACTTTTTTACCACGGTAGGCGGCTATTCGGGTGGAGAAGTGAACCATGGGGCGGTTTTCGTCACGCTCAAACCTCGCAAGGAGCGGAGTCAGCATCTGCAGGAGATCATTCGTGCTTGGCGGAAGGAATTTCGGAAACCTTCGTACGACGACTTGCACATCAAGGTAATCGATATCAGCCAGAGTGCCTTCAGCAGCAAGCGAGGGACGAACATTGAGCTCTCGTTGCGCGGTTCCGACTATGCGGTTCTTCAATCCAAAGCGGACGCGATTCTTCGCCAGATGGAGGCGACCGGCTTCTATTCCGATTTGGACACCGACTATCGAACGGGGATGCCCGAGTTGGAGGTAGTGCCCGACCGGGAAAAGGCTGCCGGATCGAACATAAGCATGCAGACGATCGCCGATGTCGTCGGGACGGCGATCGGAGGAGTGCGCCAGGGGCAATATACCAATCTGGAAGATAACCGCCGCTACGACGTACGGATTCGACTCGAACCACGGCAGTGGCAAGAGCCCGAGGATGTAGCCGATCTTCCGCTCTGGTCGGGTTATGGAGGAGAGATGATCCGGCTCAAAGACATCGCAGAGCTACGGATCGTGCCGAAGCTGCTCGACATCACTCGGGAAAACCGCAGGCGGGCGATCACCCTTTTCGCCAACGTGAAGCCCGAGGTTTCTCAGGCGAAGGCCTTGGACACCGCTTTGGCGATCTGCCGGAAAGAGTTGCCTCCGGGCTACGACGTGGAGCCGACAGGCAGCAGCCAGACTGCCAAGGAGACGTTCGCCGCCTTCCCCGTGACCTTCGCTCTGGGAATCCTTTTGGCCTATATGCTTTTGGGCGCTCAGTTCAACAGCTTCCTCTATCCCCTGGTTGTGCTCGTGGCGATCCCCTTTTCCCTGACGGGAGCCCTCCAAGGGCTCTATCTGACCGGGATGTCGCTCAACATCTACAGTGGAATCGGGATCATTTTGCTCATGGGCCTGGCGATGAAAAACTCGATTCTTCTGGTCGAGTTCTTTAATAAGAAGCGCTTCGAAGAGGCGCTGCCCCTCCCTGAAGCCCTACTCGACGCGGCCGCGATCCGGCTACGGCCTATCTTGATGACTTCGCTCGCCACCATCGCGGCGGCGCTGCCGGCCGCATTGGGCGTCGGCCCCGGCGCGGAAGTCCGGAAGCCTCTAGCTGTCGTAGTGATCAGCGGGATTCTCGTCTCGACGTTTTTCACCCTCTTCGTCGTCCCCTGCGTCTATTCATTGCTGGCGCCCTTAAGCCGGCGGAAGCGTCTCGAAGAAGTGGAGGCCGAGTTGGCGAAGGCTTCGATATAATTATTATTCTTCCACGGCCTTCCCTCCGCTCCTACACAAGAGCGGGAATTCGCGGGCAAAAGGGATAGGCAACGTGATTGGTCTTGCCTGACGAGTTCCGGCGGTGGCGCCAGGGCGTTTTTGGCTCTCGAAGGCTCTTTCCACGACGCGGAAGAGAGATCGATCCATCCTCGGTGGAGAAGAGAAGCGCCGCAGCTCTACCAGGAAACCATGGCCTTCGCTCCAGGAAAAGCGGAGGGAGCTCGTACTCGCCATGCCTCGGTCCGAGAGGGAAAGACCGACCGCACCGATTTTCCCGTCCCTTCTTTCCGAAAGTTTTTTCTAAGAACCCGCTGAGCGGATACGTCTCAGCTTTTAAGAAGGAGTCCAAGTTTTGCAGACGATTACGTAATTCAAACAACCCAAAGGAGGAGCAGGAGATGAAACGACAGAGGCGGCTTGGTCGAAAGTGGTGGCTGATGACAGGGTTCCTGATCTGCGCGACCCCTTACTCCCTACTTCAGGCGCAAGAAGCGGGAGGAGACAATCCTAACGCTGCTGATGCCACCGGGGTGGCTCCACTATTGGGGACGTTGGCGGAGAATGCGTCTACTGGCCAAGGCCAGAGCGCGAGCCAACTGAGGGCAGAAGCCACGAACTTACAGGATCAAGCCGCCGGGAATGAGGCACTTGCGCGAGGATACCGAGATGCGGCCTCAATCGAAAAGCAGGAGGGCCATCCCCAGCAGGCGCAAATCGATCAGATGAGGGCGGCTCACCTGGAGCGCAAGGGGAAAGCCGAAGATGCCCAAGCCGTGAAGGACATGAAGAAAGCCCACGAACTCAAGGATCACCCGGTAGCGGGCGGTCAAGGGAGCTCGGCTGGGGGCAAGGGGATCAGTTCAACCGGGGGTGGCAATCCCGGGCGATCTTCCGGAGGCGAGAAAACCGGAGCTGACGGCGGCATTGCCGGAACGGCCAGGGAAGCCGGAGGCGGGAGCCGTGGAGGCGGGAGCGTGCCTGGGTGG
>NZ_CABFUZ020000096.1 GCF_902143385.2 Methylacidimicrobium cyclopophantes | reverse complement strand
GGCCGGCCGCCGGCTCTGCCTCGGCTCCAAGCTTCGAAATCGATGAGGCTTGCCCTCTTCGGCCGCGGATGGCAAGGGTTATCCCACGAGATGAATGCGTTTCCCCCCTTGGCTCCCTTCGTCCCTCGAAGCTTTCTTCCCGGTGCAGCCGATCTCTGCTCCCTCTCGGAGCTGGAGAACTACTTCGGGAGGCTCGAGCAAGAGCTTCACGAGGCTCGGTCGACTGCAGCGCTGGAAGCTTGGCTCGGTCACTACGACGAGGTGCAGGCGGCAATGGACGAGGTGCGGGCCGAGCGCTACATCGCGATGACCTGCCAGACGGACGACCCGGAGCGGGAAAAAGCCTATTTGGAGATCCTGACCGTTGTCGACCCGTGGAGGAAGGCGCGGCAGATCGGAATCCTCCGCGCCTTTTGTCACCACCCCTGTGTCGAATCTCTGCCGGAGTCGTATTCCGTTCTGCGGCGCAGCGTGGAGATGCAAGTTCGTCTCTTCCGCGAGAAGAATATCGTTCGGGAGACGGAGGAGGCGCGACTTTCTCAGCAGTATCAGAAGATCGTCGGGGCGATGACCCTAAACTTCGACGGGAGGGAACAGACGCTGGCCCAGGTCGGGAAAGTGCTCGAAGAGCCGGATCGATCCCGCAGGCAGAGGGCGTGGGAGCAGATCGCACAGCGGAGGGGGCGGGACGCGGCAACCTTGGAGGAGATCTTCGATCGTCTCCTTGCCCTTCGGAGAGAGATCGCCGTCGCTGCCGGATTCCGAGATTATCGCGACTATGCCTTTGCCCGCGCCGAGCGGTTCGACTACACACCTGAGGACTGCCTCGAATTCGGTCGGGCGATCGAAGCGGTGGTCGTCCCCATTTGCCGGGAGATGGATCTCCGGCGGGAAAAGCGGCTTGGCGTCGATCGGCTTCGGCCTTGGGACTTGGCGGTCGATATAGAAGGAAAGCCGCCCCTGCACCCGTTTCGAACCGGTGCGGAATTCCTGGAGAAGACGGAAAAGACGATTGTTGCTTTGGACGAGGAATTGGGAGGACTTTTCCGGCTGTTGCGTAAGGCCGAATTGATGGACCTCGAAAACCGAAAGGGGAAAGCACCCGGAGGCTACCAGAGCACCCTTTCGGAAGCGCGACTCCCCTTCATCTTCATGAATGCAGTCGGTACCCATCGAGACCTAGAAACCCTTCTGCATGAAAGCGGTCACGCCTTCCACACCCTTCTCGCCCGAACGCAACCCCTCTATGCGTATCGTTCCGCCCCTCTCGAGTTTTGCGAAGTGGCATCGATGGCTATGGAGCTTTTGGCCGCCCCCCACTTGGGCGAATTTTACGGAGAGGAAGAGCTGCGCCGAGCCCAGCGCAACCATCTGGAGGGAATCCTTCGCTTTCTTCCCTGGATGGCTCTCGTGGATGGCTTCCAGCACTGGCTCTATACGCATCCCGGTCATTCTCGGGAGGAACGGGCGAATGCCTGGATGGAGTTGCGCCGGCGTTTCGGAGGACGGGAGGATTGGTCCGGTTATGAGGAGGTTTTGCGCTCTCTCTGGCACCGACAGCTTCACATTTTCGAATATCCTTTTTATTACATAGAGTATGGGATCGCCCAATTGGGTGCCTTAGGACTCTGGAAGCGCTCCCGAAGCGACCCCCGCGGAGCCCTGGAGGCGTATCGGCGTGCGCTCACCTTGGGCGGGTCAAAGCCTCTCCCGGAGCTTTTTGCGGCAGCCGAGCTTCCGTTTTCGTTCGGCCGACAGAACCTGGAAAGCTTAGTGACGGCGGTCCGGGAGGCCCTTCAGGAGCTCGAAGAGGCGCCCTAAGCGGCTCCGCCTATTCGATGCCGACGTCCCCGAGCATCCCCGGCGAAAATAGACGAACCACGAAAACGGTCCCGACTCCCCGCGGAGGCCCTCGCGGAAGCGTTTCTATTCCGGTGGAGGACCGGAGTGGACCTCGCCCTTTGCTTCCCGCGATTCATGCCGGCGTTTTTCGGTCAGTTCGGTTTTCCGGCGCCGGAGCTGGCCTTCCAGGCGATCCGTGATCAGGTCGATGGCCTGGTAGAGATCGTGCCCGTGATCCTCGGCGTGAAGGTCCGGCCCGGGAAGCGAGAGATGGACTTTCACGACGAAGGCCTGCTTGTTCAGCGAAGCCTTCGGCGGGTCATGTTGGACGGTAACATGAGCGGCGACGATTCGATCTTCGTAACGCTTCAGCTTTTGTAATTTTTTTTCGATGTAGGAGTATAGAGGCGCAGTCAGCTTAATTCCTTGCGGATTCCATTGGATCTGCATCATTGTGGAGTTTCTTCCCTGGCTTTCGCTTTGTCCAGGGGTTTTCTACGAGAAAGAGAGGAACGATTTCGAGCCGGGGAAATATGCAACACGGTTCCGATGAGGCCGTTACCATCTACGACACGACGCTCCGGGATGGAGCGCAAGCGGAGAACGTCCACTTTTCGCTGCCGGACAAGTTGCGAATCGTTCGAAAATTGGACGAGTTAGGGATCGCGTACATTGAGGGCGGATGGCCGGGAAGCAATCCAAAGGATCTCGCGTTCTTCCGCGAGGTTTCGACCGTCCCGCTTCGAGCAAGCCGCATCGTGGCATTCGGCAGCACGCGGAAGGCGGGCGTAGCGGTCGACCAGGATCCGCAGATTCGCATGCTTCTGGATGCGGGCACAAAGGCCGTGGCGGTCTTCGGCAAGACTTGGCTTCTCCACGTCCGAAAAGTGCTTCGCGTCACTCCAGAGGAAAACTTGGAGATGATTCGAGAGACGATCGCCTTTCTCAAGTCGTGCGGGAAAGAGGTCGTCTACGATGCCGAGCATGCCTTTGACGGATATCAGGAGGACCCTGCCTATGCTTTGGAGTGCTTGGAGGCGGCTTCCGAGGCGGGCGCGGATTGGGTGGTCCTCTGTGACACGAACGGGGGATCGCTGCCGGAAAAGATCACGGAATTGACGGCGCTTGCCGCACGAAAGATCTCGTCGCGCATCGGGATCCATACGCATAACGACGGCGAGCTTGCGGTGGCCAATGCGTTGGCTGCGGTCCAAGCGGGGGCGACCCAGGTCCAAGGCACGATCAACGGTTACGGAGAACGTACGGGCAACTGCAACCTGATTTCAGCGATCGCCAATTTGGAGATCAAGATGGGGAAGCGGGTTCTTCCTCCCGGAGCCCTTTCCCGTCTCCAAGAGCTCTCCTATTTCGTAGATGAGACCGCCAACCTCGCCCCGAACCCGAGGGCGCCCTTCGTCGGCCGCTGCGCTTTCGCGCACAAGGGTGGCACCCACGTCAACGCAATCGGGAAACTCTTTCGCAGCTATGAGCACATCGAGCCGGAAATCGTAGGCAATCGCCGCCGAATCCTCGTGGGGGAACTTTCCGGCCGAAGCAACATCGTGCTCAAGGCAAAAGAATTGGGCCTGACGCTCCGCGAGGACGATGCGCGCACCCGGGAAGCCCTCCAGCAGGTCAAGGAGATGGAGGGGAAGGGCTATGAATTCGAAGCGGCGGATGCATCGTTCGAGCTGCTTCTTCGAAAACGCTTATTGCCCTATCCCCCGTTTTTTCAATTGGTCGAGTACCATGTCTCGATCCGGCGCTTCCCCGCCAAGGAGTACGAAGTTTCCGAGGCGACGGTCAAGCTCTCGGTCAAGGGAGAGACGGTCTATACGGTCGCAGAAGGAGACGGCCCGATCCATGCCTTGGACCAGGCTCTGCGCGGCGGCCTCGAGCGGTTTTATCCCGATCTCGCTCGGGTCAGCTTGCGGGATTACAAGGTGCGGATCTTGGGGCCGATGGCCGGTACGGGAGCGGTGACGCGAGTCTTGGTGGAATCGTCGGACGGGTCGATAAGTTGGACGACCGTCGGCGTCTCGACCAACATCGTGGAAGCTTCTTGGGAAGCTCTTGTCGACAGCATCGAATATTGGTTGCTTCGTCTTGAGCGGCTGGCCGGCGCCCCGTTGCCGAAGGCTGGCTAGAGATAGCCCCGATTCCGCAGCCACCAGAGGAAGCCGGAAAAAGCCAACGTGGCTGCCGAGAGGAGTTGCCCTTGCGTGAGAAAGCCGAAGTAGAAACCAATTTGGACGTCGGGCTCGCGAAAGCACTCTGCGAAGATCCGAACCAAGCTATAACCGGCGAGGAAGGAGAGAGCGACCGTGCCTTCTCGCGAGCCGCGAGCACGCAGCCAGGCCACCATACCGAAGAGAAGCAACCCCTCGAGTGCAGCCTCGTAGAGTTGCGACGGGTGACGCGGCACTGCGGATCCTCGGACCAGCGGGGCCTCGGGAAAGATCACGGCCCAGGGAACCGTGGAGGGGCGGCCCCAAAGTTCGCCGTTGATGAAATTGGCGATTCGGCCCAGCCCAAGCCCGACAGGGGTACACCAGACGACCGCATCGGCGAGATGAAAAAAAGGAAGGTTCCATCGGCGAGCGCTCAAAAAGAGGACGACCAGCACGCCCGCGATCCCTCCATGGCTCGACATTCCTCCCCGCCAAAGCGCAAAGAGGTCAAGCGGATGGCGGAGAATATGGGGCAGATCGTAGAGCAGGCAATATCCAAGTCTCCCCCCCGCGATGACTCCTCCAAGAGCGAGCCAGAAGACCAAGTCGTCGATCTGTCGGCGCGATAGGCGCAGCCAGCCTTTCCTCTGCTGGTAATGGAGACCCCACCAGAGGAAGAGGAAGCCGAGAAGATAGGCGAGTCCATAATAGCGGATCCCCCAGCCGCCCGGGAAGCGGACCAGGTAGGGACTGAGGTTGTCGACGTAGTAGGCGAGCATCGGCGATGGTGGCCGAGGCTACGCCGGAGCGGATTCTTCGGCAAGGCGGCTGCGATACCGTATGGAACGGGAGAAAGAAGGAGGGAAGGGCGTAATTCCTTGATAGAAGAGCTTTGCTATCCCTTGAGAGGATCCTCCGGTGGAGAGCCTCCTTCTCCAATCGTGCGAAAACCGGCTGCGTCGGAGACTCTCTCTTGCGGCTTGCAAATCCGAGGCCGTTTGCTTTGTTGGACGGGAGACTTAGCTTCTCGCAAGATCACTTTTTGCGGGGTCGGAGGAATCCCGCATGCTCGTCGATCGTTCTCGATCGGCGGATCGAGGCATCTTCTTGCGAGGATCGAAGGAAGGAAGAAGGAAGAACCGTGACCGAGCTCGAAACCTTACGCCATTCCGCGGCGCACATTCTCGCAACCGCTCTATTGGAGCTCTGGCCGGAGGCGCAGTTGGCCGCCGGACCACCCGTGGAGAACGGATTTTATTACGATGTCTCTCTCTCCCATAGGATTTCTCCGGAAGATTTTCCGAAGATCGAAGAGAAGATGCGTGAGATCGTTCGTGCCGGGCAGCCGTTTGTCTGCGTCCCCACGAGCCGGGAGGAGGCGGAGAAGCTGGCGCTCCGGGGGCGGCTCGGCGCTCTCAGCGAACGTCCGGTGCCGAGCGAGTTCAAACTCGATATCTTGCGCGGGATTCCGGAAGGAGAACCGATCACTCTCTATCAAAATGGGGAGTTCCTCGATCTTTGCGCCGGACCCCATGTAAAGAGTACTGCGCTCGTGCGCGCGGTTCGGCTTACGCATGTTGCCAGCGCTTATTACCGAGGCGACGAAAAGAATCCGCAACTTCAAAGGATTTATGGAACGGCTTTCCCTTCCGAACGGGAGCTCGCGGAGCATCTGGCGCGACTCGAAGAGGCGAAGAAACGGGATCATCGGAAGCTCGGTCGGGAGCTGGAGCTTTTCTATTTCGATGAGGCGGTGGGAGCGGGGCTTCCTCTCTGGCTTCCTCGAGGAGCGGTGATTCGGCAAGAGCTTCAGGCTTTCTTGGGAGAGCTTTTGGCCAAACAGGGATACGAGACCGTCTTTACGCCCCATATTGGAGAATTGGGGCTCTATCGGACTTCCGGTCATTTCCCTTACTACCGCGAGTCGCAATATCCTCCGATTCCCGAGCCTGCGGTGTGGGAGAGCCTCGTGCACGAGGGATGTCGGTGCGGGGATTATGCCAATCGACTGGAGAGCGGTGTCGTAGGCGGATATCTCCTGAAGCCGATGAACTGTCCCATGCATGCGCGGATCTTTGCCAGCCGCCCGCGCTCCTATCGCGAGCTACCAGTCCGGCTTGCCGAGTTCGGGACGGTCTACCGCTGGGAGAAATCGGGAGAACTGGGAGGCATGACTCGCTTGCGCGGCTTTACGCAGGACGATGCGCATATCTTCTGCTCCGAAAGCCAAGTGGAGGCGGAGGTCGCGGGCTGCCTGGAGCTGGTTCGGACCGTTCTTGCCACGCTGGATTTGCGGGACTGCCGGATCCGATTGGGGCTGAGAGGACCGGATTCCGGGAAGTATATTGGAGAACCCGCCTTGTGGGAAAAGGCGGAAGCGGCCCTTTGCTCGGCCATTCGCCAAGCGGGTTTGGAGTTTACGCGGGAGGCGGGCGAAGCGGCGTTTTACGGGCCGAAAATTGATTTCCTGGTCCGGGATTGCCTGGGGCGCGAATGGCAGTTGGGCACCGTCCAATTGGATTACAATTTGCCGATCCGTTTTGGTTTGGCTTTCGTCGGCGCGGACAATCGAGAGCATCGGCCGGTCATGATCCACCGCGCTCCTTTCGGCTCTCTCGAGCGTTTTCTGGCGATTTTGATCGAGCATTTCGGAGGGGACTTTCCAGTTTGGCTTGCCCCCGAGCAGGTCCGCATCTTGCCGATCAGCGACCAGCAGCTCGACTATGCGCGGGAAGTTGCCGCCGCGCTTCGGAAGCGTCGGTTGCGGGTCAGCGTCGATGAAAAACATGAGACGCTGAACGCGAAAATTCGGATTGCCGAAAGTCAAAAGATCCCGTATATGGCCATTGTTGGAAAGAACGAGCAATCTTCAAAGAATCTCTCGGTGCGGAGCCGTAGGCGAGGGAACCTCGGAGTGATGGCCCTGACGGTATTTGCGGACCAGTTGGTCGACGAGGTGATAAGGCGGTCTCTGTAGCGTGCGTCCCCCTTTTCGGACTTTCCAGCGACAGCCTCGAGTGCGGATCAATCAGTTTATCCGTGCACCGGAGGTTTTTGTAATCGACCCCGATGGAAAGCCTCTCGGGGTAATGTCGGCGGGCGAGGCACAGGCGGCTGCTCGAGCCCGGATGCTCGATCTTGTTGAGGTGGCGCCCAACGCAAAGCCCCCCGTCTGCAAGATCTTGGACTACGGTAAATACAAGTATGAGCAGGCAAAAAAGGAGAAAGACTCGAAGAAAGGGAGCGTAGGGACTTCGAAGCTGAAGGAGCTACAACTCCATCTAAATATCGACGCGCACGACTATCAGATCAAGTTGAAGCAGGCGGAGGGGTTTCTGCTGAAGGGCATGAAGGTGCGCTTCAATCTCCTCCTTCGCGGTCGCGAAAATATCCACAAAGAACTTGCCGTCGACTTGATGCGGCGGGTGCGCGAGGATCTCGGCCATGTGGCGACCGCGGATCAGGAGATCAAGCCTATCGGTCGAAGTATTGTCTTGATGCTTCTGCCGCTCCCCGCGCAAAAGAGGACGCATAAATACACGAAGGAAGGGGAAGCGGAGACAGATTGACCCCTCGGAAGGAACGAAGGAGAGCGTATGCCGAAACCGATTTCTCGCAGAAAGACCAAGAAAGCCGTTGTCAAGCGGTTCAAGGTGACAGCTCGTGGAAAGGTGCTCGCTCCGCGTGCGGGGAGGAGACACCTGGCGTCTAGCAAGAATCGAAAGAGGATGCGGCGACTTGGGAAGGCGAAGGTCGTGCGCCGCGAGGATGTCTGCCACGTGCTGGAAAGCCTCCCATTTCTCTAGATCGGATCAGCCGGCAGGTATAACCCATTCCGTCTCGACGGCTCGTGCCGCTCCCTTTCCGTTTTGACTTTCCGGGAATGAGAGGGCAACATTCCTCGATTCTCCGGAGCGAGCTTCCTCTAGGTTTCGAGCCGGGCGCGCAGGAGAAGGGGCGCGGAGAGGACGGACGGAAGAAAGGATAGGATTATGGCGAGAGCAACGAACGGGCCAGCTTCGCGAGAGCGGCGCAGGCGTGTTGTCGATCAGGCGAGCGGCTACCGCGGGCGGCGGAGCAAGCTCTATCGCTATGCAAAGGATGCGATTTTCAAAGCCAAGTATTGGTCGTATCGCGATCGGAAGACACGCAAGAGAGAATTTCGCAATCTCTGGATCGCCAGGATCAATGCGGCGACCCGGTCGGAAGGGTTGACCTACAGTCGCTTTTGGGAAGGGTTGACGAAAGCGGGGATCGCTCTCGATCGAAAGGTGCTTGCTGATCTCGCCGTTCGGTCGCCGGCGCAGTTTTCCCGAATCGTATCGATCGCTAAGGAAAAGGTTTGTCTGCCCGCCACGCCGGCGGCATGAAAAAGCGCGTCCTCATCCTCGGATCGACCGGATCGATTGGTCGAAGTGCTCTCACGGTCGTCCGGAAGCTCCCCGAACGCATAGAAGTGGTCGGATTGGCCGCCGGGAAGCAGCTCGAGGAGTTGCGGGCGCAAGCCGAGGAATTCCGGCCGAACGCGGTAGGGCTCTACCGTCCTCCATCCGGTGAGGGGTGGCGTCGGGGGTTTCCGGGGAACGCCAAGCTCTATCAAGGTGCGCTTGGGCTCTCCGAAATGGTAGCCGAGACGGAAGCCGACTTGGTGCTCGTTGCCATCGTGGGGACCGCAGGCTTAGGTCCCTCTCTTGCCGCGATCCGGACCGGAAAGAGCCTCGCTTTGGCCAGCAAGGAAGTCCTTGTCATGGCGGGAGAGATCGTCATGGCCGAGGCACGGGCGCGGAAGATTCCGATTTTGCCGGTCGACAGCGAGCACAACGCGGTCTTTCAATGCTTGGCCGGCGCTCCTGTCCATCAAGTGCGCAGGATCGTGCTTACCGCTTCGGGAGGACCCTTCCGCACCTGGGATGCGCACCGGATGGAGTCGGCCACCGTCGAAGACGCATTGGATCATCCGACGTGGAAGATGGGAAAAAAGATCACCATCGATTCGGCGACCTTGTTCAATAAGGCGCTGGAGATGATCGAGGCGCATTGGCTCTTCTCCCTGCCTCTCTCGGCGATCGACGTCGTCGTCCACCCGCAGAGCATTGTCCACTCCCTGGTCGAATTCGTAGATGGCTCGCAACTCGCCCAATTGAGCCACTCCGACATGTGCCTGCCGATTCAGTATGCCTTTACCTACCCGGAACGCTTTCCGAGTCCGGTCCGGTTTTTGAATCTTGCGACCGTGGGTCGCCTCTCCTTCGAAGAACCGGATCATGAGCGTTTTCCGGCACTCCGATTGGCCCGTCGGGCGGGGGAATCAGGTGGGACCGCGCCCTGCGTCCTCAACGCGGCAAACGAGGTCGCGGTGGCTGCATTTCTGCAGAGGCAGATTCCTTTCCCTGCGATTTGGCGGTGCGTAGAGGCCGCACTCGATGCACACGAGCCCATTGCGGCAAAGGACTTGGAGGTCTTGCAACGAGTGGACGAAGAGGCCCGCGTCGCCGCGGTTGAGTGGATCCGCAAGAGAGGCTAAGCTGAAGCATGCTGGCGTTCAGCGAGATCGCTCGTTTCGCGGGAACCCTTTTCGAGGTTCTCTTCCTCTTCAACGTCTTGATCGTTGTCCACGAGTGGGGCCATTTCCTGGCGGCTCGGTGGCGCGGCCTGCGTGTGGAGCGGTTTCAGATCTGGTTTGGTGCCGCTCTTTGGGAGAAGGAGATCGGCGGAGTGACGTACGCGGTGGGCTGGATCCCGGCGGGTGGTTTCGTGGCGCTGCCGCAGATGGCTGGCGCCGAAATGCTCGAGGGCAAGCGGGAATCGGATTCCGAATCCCTACCTCCAGTGAAGCCCTGGGACAAGATCCTGGTGGCGTTGGCGGGTCCCGTCGCCAATCTCGTGCTGGCCGCTCTCTTTTCCCTGATCGTCTGGGTGGTCGGCCGCCCGGTGAGCCAGAGCGAGGCGACGACGACGATCGGCTACGTCTTTCCCGATTCTCCGGCGGAGAAGGCGGGCCTGCAGGCCGGGGATCGGATCCTTCTCGTAGACGGCCATCCGGTTCGTCGTTTTCAAGGCATGGACAACACCGCTATCACCTGGAACATCGTTCGAAGCGAGGGGAGCGAGATACCGATCACCGTAGAGCGAGACGGGAAGGTCCTCTCCGTCCTCGTGACCCCCGTCCGGGAAGAGCGAGGACTCCTGCAGAGAAAAGGCTTGCGACAGATCTTGATTCTGCCGGAAGAGACGCCGACGATCGCACGGGTCTTTCCGAAAAGTCCAGCGGCGCAAGCGGGCTTGCTGCCGGGCGATCAGATCTTGTCCGTCGATGGTCACCGGCTGCGCTCCCCGATCGCCCTCAACGATTACATGCTGAAGCATCCGGGCAAGCCCCTCTCCTTGGAGGTGAGCCGCGCGGGGCATACTTGGTCGGTTGCGATCGTTCCGGAGGTGCCGGTAGGGGAAACCGTGCCGCGAATCGGACTCCAGTGGGATTTAGCGGGAACGATGAGCATCGCTCATCCGAATCCCGTGGAGCAGATCCTCGTCAGCGTCCGAGCGATGACCAGCACGGTGGCGGCGATGCTCTCCCCCCGCTCGGATATCAAACCGCAGCATCTTTCGGGCCCGGTGGGCATCATGCGCTTGTATTACCTGCTTTTTCAGAGTCCTTACGGTTGGCGCTTGGCCCTCTGGTTTAGCGTGCTTTTCAATGTCAACGTGGCCCTTCTCAACCTCCTGCCCATTCCCGTCCTGGACGGGGGACATATCCTTCTTTCTCTCGCGGAATGGGTTCGCGGCCGGCCGCTGAGCCTCCGAGTGATGGAGGCGCTTCAAGTGATCTTTGCGACTCTGATCGTGGGTTTTATCCTCTATGTGACCTTTTTCGATGTTCAGGACTTGCCTTGGAAGGGCGGGAAAGGACCGGAGATGCAATTCCCGGCAAAAACCCATTCTCCACCGTCCCCGGAAACTCGATGACCATGACGCGCATTGCTTCTTCCTACGTTCCCAATGTCTCTCGGTATACCCGGCGCAGTTCGCGGGAAGTGCCGGTCGGATCGATTGTAATCGGAGGAGAAAGACCCGTCGTAATCCAATCGATGTTGACTTCCGACACAATGGATACCGAGGCATGCGTGCGGGAGACTCTTGAGTTGGCGGAGGCCGGATGCGAGCTTGTTCGCATTACCGCTCCCACGGTCAAGGACGCTGCCAATCTCCGGGCGATTCGAGAGGCACTCTATCGGCGGGGAAGCCGCGTACCCCTTGTGGCGGATATCCATTTCAAACCCGAGGCGGCTATGGAGGCCGCGCAATGGGTGGATAAGATTCGCATCAATCCTGGCAACTATGCGGACCGGAAGAAATTCGTCGTCCGGAGTTATACCGATAACGAATATGCATCCGCCGTCGAGCAACTCGAGATCGCTTTCCTTCCGCTCGTGGAACTTTGTGCGCGCCGAGGAATCGCCATGCGGATCGGCACCAATCATGGCAGCCTCTCCGACCGCATTCTGAATCGGTATGGGGACACCCCCAGAGGCATGGTGGAGAGTGCCCTGGAGTATGCGCGGATCTGCCGGAAGGCGGGCTTCCATCGGATCGTCTTTTCGATGAAGGCCTCCAATCCGCGCATCATGATCGCGGCCTACCGGCGCTTGGTCGCAACTCTCCAAGAATTGGGGCCGGATTGGAACTACCCGGTTCACCTCGGCGTGACCGAGGCGGGGGACGGGGAAGATGGAAGGGTGAAGAGCGCCGTAGGAATCGGCGCTCTTTTAGCGGATGGCATCGGCGATACGATTCGCGTTTCGTTGACGGAGGACAGCGTGCGGGAAATCCCCGTCGCGCAAGCATTGCGATCTCTCATTGCGCAATTCTCCGAGGCTCCGCGACCCGATGGGGAAATCCCCACACCTTTCGACCCGTTCGCCTTTCAGCGCAGGGCGTCGGAGCGGTGGGACCGGAATCGAACAATCGGCGGAGGGGAGCCGGTTCGCGTCGCCGTACTCCAAGAGCACTTTTCCACATTGGAAGATGCCGCCCGCGGTACGGAAATTCTCCCCGAATTCGCCTATCGATCGGGAATCGCCGAGGAGATCGATCCGGAAGATCCCACGGCGCTGGCCGCTCTGCACACAGGACCTCCTCGCCTGGTGACCGTGCGGGATGGATGTCCGTATCCCCCGCTTTACGCTTTCCGGATGCTTGCCGCCCGGATCCCGGTCCATCACCCGATCCTGCTCAAGGACACCTTCTTTCCGGGAGAGCAGAGCGATCCGCTCCGGTCGCAACTCAATAGCGCCCTCCAATTCGGAGGGCTCCTTTGCGACGGTATTGGAGACGCGGTTTTGCTTCGGGGAGAAGCCGATCCTAGGAAAGGACTGCAGCTTGCCTACAATATTTTGCAAGCTACTGGCAATCGGAACTTCAAAGCCGACTTCGTCGCCTGTCCCTCCTGCGGGAGAACTCTTTTCAATCTCCAAGAGACCACGGCTCGCATTCGCGCGGCGACCGGGCACCTCAAAGGGGTGAAGATCGCCGTGATGGGTTGCATCGTCAACGGCCCCGGAGAAATGGCGGATGCAGATTTCGGCTACGTCGGCGGTGCTCCTGGGAAGGTCAATCTCTATGTCGGCAAGAAGGCGGTCCGTTTCAATATCCCGCAGGAGCAAGCCGTCGATTCCTTGATTGCACTGATTGCCGAGGAGGGAAAGTGGGTCGATCCGCCGGTGGCTTGATCCCCGCTCGCGTTTCGTGGGCGCTTCGGATTTTGCGGAAGTGCTCTGCCGACTCTCCTTCAGTGGAGATTGCGGACGGATGAGAGTTTGCAAAAAGCCGAGGAAGGCGTAGAGTCGGGTATGCTCTGGTTGGCCTTTGGCTTACCCTCCGGCTCGGAGTGGTTCTGGATCTTTGTCGTCGTATTCCTGCTTTTTGGTGCCAAGAAGCTTCCGGAGCTGGCTCGAGGAGTTGGCAAAGCTTTGGGCGAGTTTCACAAGGCTCGTGAGGAATTCGAGCGGGAGATGCACGATTCCCTACGGGAGCCGCAGGCCGGTTCTCCCACCTCGTCAATCCAAGCATCTTCGACTTCCTCGCCGGCTCCTCTCCCTTCCAACGGGGCGCTTCCGCGCGAGGAAAACAAATCCTCGTAAGCGGGAAAGGGGGATCGAACGATTCCTAGAGGAGACTCATCTTCCCATTTCGCAAAAATATCGTTCGATCGCTTTTCGGCATGGCGTCCCGACATTCCGGTGCAAGCGGAATTGTTTTCCGGGATTGACGGACGGGCTTCTCGTCGTATTCTGGAAAACTTATGGTTCCGCTCTCGCAGATTTGGACGGTTTCTTCCTATATCCTCAAACAAAGGCTCACAGGTCGGAAGAGATATCCGCTCGTCCTGATGCTGGAGCCGCTTTTCCGATGCAACCTCGCCTGCGCGGGTTGCGGAAAGGTTCAATATCCCGACCATATTCTCAATCGTCGACTTACCCCGGAACAGTGTTGGGCTGCGGTAGAGGAATGCGGCGTCCCCATTGTGAGCATTCCCGGGGGTGAACCCTTGATTCACAAGGAAATCGAACGCATCGTCGAAGGGCTCATCGAGAGAAAGAAGTATATCTATCTCTGCACCAACGCCCTTCTTCTAAAGAAGAAACTCGATCTCTTTCGGCCATCGAAGTATCTCACCTTCAGTGTCCATCTGGATGGCCTTCAGGAGGATCACGACGAATCGGTTTGCCGAGATGGGGTCTATGAGACTGCGGTAGCCGCGATCCGCGAAGCCGTCCGCCGCGGCTTTCGGGTAACGGTCAACGCGACCTTTTTCGACGGGGCGGATCCGGAGCGGATTCGCCGCTTCTTTGACGAAGCGATGAAGTTGGGTATCGAAGGAATCATGTTCTCTCCTGGTTACAGCTACGAAAAGGCTCCTGATCAAGAGCATTTCCTGAAAAGGGAGAAGACGAGGGCACTTTTCCGGGAGGTCTTTCGCGATCGGAAGAAGAGCTGGAAATTCAATCTCTCCCCGCTCTTCCTCGAATTTCTCCAAGGAAAGATCGAGTACGACTGCACCCCTTGGGGGAATCCCACGTATAACATCTTCGGCTGGCAGCGACCTTGCTATCTTCTCCAAGAGGGGTACGCAAAGAGTTTCCAAGAGCTCATGCAGACGACCCGCTGGGAGCGGTACGGTTGGCGGAGCGGGAACCCACACTGTGCCGATTGCATGGTCCATTCCGGGTATGAGCCTAGCGCGGTAAACGACACCTTCGGTTCCTTCGCCGGTCTGGTTCGCACGATTCGTGCAAGCCTGGGCAACGGGCGATCCTCCCGTTCTACAGAAAGCGAGCGACCCGAACGGCGTCATCCGGGCCAAAAGCAGGAAACGGTTACGGTTTGAGGAGAGGAAACGGATCGAAGAAGCCGTCACCATGGAAGAACATCCGGTCCTTGCTCGAGATTCGTGCGCGACCGCGACGAATCTCGCCGATCAGATTGAAAAAGCGTTCCGTTATCGGGGAGACGTCACCCTACGCCTACGCGGAGGCCGCCATCTGACGGGGTTTGTCTACAATCGTTTCGGCGAGGGAGCAGATGCCTTCGTAGAAGTCATGCTTTCAGAGGGAGCCGGCTCCGTGAGCATCTCCGCGCGGGAGATCGAAGAAATCGTTTTCAGCGGGCCCGATGCTGCGGATGGGAAATCCTACGAGGCATGGAAGGCCAAAAAGAACAAGGAGCGAAAACAAGAAGCGGAGAAGATCGCTTCCGAAATGCGGCGGCAGGGGTTCCTTTAGGCCGATCACCCCTGGCCGAACGCCACTTCCCGCCCATCGCTTCGATTCTTGGGATCCGACGCTTCGAGGAGGTTAGGGTTTCGGGGGAAGCATGGCAACCGCCCACATTCGCCCGGTTTTCCCCTTTTCGGCGCGATAGGAAAAATAGCGGTCCAGGTGGCATGCCGTGCATATGCCACAGTCGAAGAGAGAACGAACCCCGAGTGCAAGAGCTTGTTCTCGAATTTGCTCCGCAAAATCGACCTCGTAATGCGGGGGGCGGATGCAAGGACTGATTTGCACGATCAAGCGTTCGGCGGGCGAGCCCCACCGTCTCCGGAATCCTTCGATGGCCCGTTCAACGATTCGCGCACCGCTCCCGCGCCTTCCGGAATGGACGAGACCGATGGCGGGAATCTCGGGATCGAAAAGATAGACGGCCGCGCAGTCGGCAACCCGAATTTTCAGAGTGACGCTGCGACACGCGGTAAGAAGACCGTCCACCCCGGGATAGAAGCGAAGCTTTGGATTGTCGACGAAGGCGATCGCATTGCCATGGGGCTGTTCGGCTTCGACGATCGAGTCCGAGTCAATGCCCAAGGCGCGCACGGGAGGCGGATGCTCGGCGCTCGCCCGTAAGGAGAAGCCGTGGGGAAGATTTGCTTCCCTCAGGGCGGGAAAGAATTCCCAGGCCGCGCGGTCGACCTCATCCTCGTCCGGATTCGCTCGAACCCCGACGGGGGCCTGTCCGGAAAAGATCTTCATCCCGGCGGCGGTAATCGATGCCATGAGGAAAGCCTCCTCGGGCTGCAGGGATTTGAACCCTGGACCTCTTGGTCCCGAACCAAGCGCGCTACCAGACTGCGCCACAGCCCGCAGAACCACCCAGAACCAAAGGGGATTGTAGAGGGATTCTTGCAAACGCAAAGTTCTTTCTCCCGCGATTCCGCCGTCTGGAATTTGTGTTGACCTTCCGATTGCTCCGAAAAGAATAGCCCTAGTTCACCGGTTCGGAGTCTTCCGCTTGGGAAGGAAGGGCATCGACATCGGCGAGAGCGACAGGATGCGGGCAGGGTAGCTCAGCGGCAGAGCAGGGGTTTCATAAGCCCTTGGTCGAGAGTTCGATTCTCTCCCCTGCCAAGTAGGCGGCGTAGAGAGTCGTCGCTGCGGGGAGATCCGTGTCGTTTGGGCCAAAAGGCTTGTTCCGAGCCCGGCGTCTATGATAGCCGAGGGTCTGTCGGGGGGAGTTTCCTGGCGGAACTCTTCCGACGACGGAGGGGGTCTAGTGGGCGAGCCGACTTCTCGAAGAACGGTAGGCCCATGAGGTAGGACGAATGGCGAATCTCTTCGGGAAAGCCGCAAATCAGCTTCCGCCGAAGATCGTCGTCGGGATTCTAATAATCGGTGCTTTGACGGTAGCAGGGATCGCCTACTATTTCACCCCGAAGTATACCCGGGTCGGCTACATGCCGAAACAGCCGATCCCTTTTGATCATTCCCTGCATGTGACCGGTCTCGGGCTCGATTGCCGGTTTTGTCATAGCTTCGTGGAGAAGAGCGGTTTTTCCAACATACCGACGACTCAGACCTGCATGTCTTGTCACCGGATGGTCAAGGCCGACAGCCCGAAGCTGGCGGCCTTGCGCGAGAGCTGGGAAACAGGGGAGCCCGTTCGATGGGTACGGGTCTACCAGTTGCCGGACTATGTTTACTTCGACCACTCCGCCCATGTGAACCGAGGGGTGAGCTGTTTTAGTTGCCATGGGGAGGTGAACTTGATGCGGACGGTTTACCACAAGACTCCCCTCAGCATGAGCTGGTGCCTGGATTGCCATCGGAATCCGGAATACTTTCTTCGCCCGCAAGAGAAGGTGTTCGATCTGGGTTGGCAAGCTCCGACCGGGCGACAGCAGATCGAGATGGGCAAGCAACTGATTGAGCAAGGAAAAATCAATCCGTCGGACAACTGCTCCGCTTGCCACCGGTAGGTCGTGGGAAGGTGAGGATCTATTGATGAACGAGAGGACCAGGCGGGAAGCGGGAGAGGAGGATGTCTTCTCCTCCGTGGGCAGGGCGTCTCATTTGCATGCGGAGGAGCCGCCGCCGGATTTTTCCTGGGAGTCGATCAACCGGAGGACCTTTCTGCGAATTATGGGGGCCTCTTTCGCTCTCGGCGGCATGGGACTGGCGGGCTGCCGACGTCCCGAAGGCCATTTGGTGCCATACACGGCTAGTCCCGAGTGGGTCGTGCCCGGAAAGCCGTTGATTTATGCGACGACGGTTCCCGCCGCTTACGGAGGGGTACCTCTCTTTGTGACGACCTACGAGGGGAGGCCCACGCATCTGCAGGCCAATCGCCTCTTCTCCGGGGCGGGATTGACTCCCCAGCTCCAAGCTTCGATCTTGGATCTCTACGATCCGGACCGGGCGGCGGGCTACCAGCAGAATGCCTATCCCACCACTCGCGAGCGATTCGTGGAACTCTTCGAGAGAGATCTCACTGCCTGGCGCGAACGCAAAGGAGCGGGAGTTGCCATCGTCGTCGAGCCGACCGTTTCGCCGACTCTTGCCGGCTTACGGAAGGAGTTCCGGAAACAATTCCCCGAGGCGCTGCTTTGCACCTACCGCCCCGTTGGGAATGGGGAGAGGTCGGAGGCGACCAAGCAGCTCTTCGGCAGTCGACTTACCCTTCTGCCGCGTTGGGCAGAGGCGGATGTGATCCTTTCGGTCGGGTGCGACTTTGCTTCGGGAGACGAGGAAGGACCATGGGCCGTGCATGGAATCGCAACACGCCGCCGCCTAAGAAGTCCCGGCGAAGAGATGAGCCGGATTTACGTCGTCGAAGAGCGGCTGACTTCCACTGGGGCGATCGCGGATCATCGATTGGCCTTGAAGGCGGGCGATCAGACGGCCTTTCTTGCTCTGATTGCTCGGGAGCTGGTGGCGGCGGGGCTTGCTCGATTGCAGCCGTTCGGCCAGGCTGCGGGAGAGTCCTGGGGAGAACCGGTTCGCAAGTGGGCGAGAGCAGCGGCGCAGGACCTAATGCGCGCCAAGCGTCCCCTGGTGGTCGTTGGCCGAGAATATCCGATGGTCGCTGCCCTGCTCGCCTTGGCCATGAATGCAGCGTTCGAAAAACGCTCCGCCCTGGATCTGATACCCGCGTTGGAGGACGAAGCGGAGCCCCTTGAGTCGGTAGGAGAAGAGATCCGGAAGGAAAATGTCCGGACGCTTTTGATCCTCGGAGCAAATCCCGTCTACACCGCGCCTGTGGATCTCGATTGGATCCGGCTCCAGAGGAGCGTGCCGGAGGTGATTCATTTGGGCCTTTTGGCGGATGAGACGGCATTGGCGAGCCATTGGCATGCGCCGATGGCCCATTACTTGGAGAGTTGGGGGGATGCGCTCGCTCCCGACGGAACCTACTTGAGCGCGCAGCCAGTGATTTTGCCTCTTTTCGGTTCCCTCTCGGAGCTCGACGTCTTTGCCGCCTTGTGCGGCGACCCGGGCGCCTTGGCCGCGCCGGAAGAGGCGAGTCCGATGCAGCTTTCCCAGCCGCCGCTTGCCGGCGCCCCTCCCATGGTGCCCCTCCCGCCGGCGGAAAAGCGGGTGCAAGAGAGTTTTTTCAAAATTTGCGGCATCGGAGAAAAGGATCGGCCGGAGGCGTGGCGGCGGTGTCTGCACGACGGATTTTGGCCTGGAAGCGGACCGGCTCCGCTTTCCCCGGAGGTAAATTGGGATCTGGCCGAGCGGGTGATCGTCAAAGAGCTCGTGCAGCGGTCTGCGGCCGACCGGATCGACCTCTCCTTTTATTCCTGCCCGAAGATCGGAGACGGACGTTACGCCAACAACGGGTGGTTGCAGGAGCTGCCCGATTTCATCACGAAGCTCACTTGGGACAACGCGGTTCTTCTCGGTCCGGAGACGGCGCGCAAGCTGGGGATCGCTCCGGGAGGAGGAGATTCGCGCAGAGCGGAGATTGTGGTGCTGGAAGCGGAGGGGCGCCGGTTGGAGGCCGCAGCGCTCGTGGTACCCGGTCATGCGGAAAACTCTCTTTCGCTTGCGCTCGGCTATGGACGCTCTTTCGGCGGGCGAGTTGCGCAAGGCCACGGGTTCAATGCCTACTTGCTCCGATCGCGGGACACATTGCGCTACTCCCCGGGAGTTCGGATCTCTCAAACAGGGAAGAGCTATCCGATCGCGCAATCGCAACTCCACGGCGATCCGGGCGACCGAGGTTTGGTGCGTGAGGCTTCCCTCGCGCACTTCCGAGCGGTGCCCGACTTCGCCAAAAAGGAAGACGAAGAAGCGCGGTCGGTCCCGGAAGTTTCCATCTATCCGAATCCCTACGGTGCCAAGGAACCTGGACCGGCATACACCGATGGGGTGAGTAAAGGTGCCAATCAGTGGGGGATGGTCATCGACCTGGGGAGCTGTGTCGGATGCAATGCGTGCGTCGTCGCTTGTCAGAGCGAGAACAACGTCCCGATCGTCGGCAAAGGGCAGGTGATTCGGGGCCGGATCATGCAGTGGATTCGGATCGACCGCTATTACGTGGATGCGCCGAAGGAGTTGCGTGTGGTTCCCGAGCCCATGCTCTGTCAGCAGTGCGAGAACGCTCCCTGTGAAGCCGTCTGTCCGGTGAACGCTACCGTCCACAACGATGAGGGACTCAACGTAATGGCTTACAACCGCTGCATCGGCACACGGGCATGCGCGGCGAACTGCCCTTACAAGGTACGTCGCTTCAATTTTTTCGATTACAACAAGCGCGATGTCCTCAAGACGAAAAGGATCGGTCCTTGGTCGGTGGGGAATCTCTATCTGGGGCCGTTTGGCGATCTTGGGAGTCCGTTGACAATCCAGATGCAGCGGAATCCGAACGTGACCGTCCGCATGCGCGGAGTCATGGAGAAATGCACCTTTTGCGTGCAGCGGATTGAAGAGGCGAAAATTACCTCCCTCGTCCGAGCCCGAGACGGCGCTCCTCAACCCATCCCGAGAGACAGCGTCCGTACGGCTTGCCAAGAGGCTTGTCCTGCCGGAGCAATCGTCTTCGGAGATCTGGCCGATCCGGAGAGCCAAGTCTCCCGCTGGAAGGCGGACTCCCGGGCCTACCGAGTGTTGGAATACTTAAACGTTCGACCGCGGGTGACGTATTTGGCCCGAATTCGCAATCCGAATCCCGCCATTTCGGGGGAGGAAGATCGTCCAAGGCCGGCAGAGCCCGCCGAAGGGCAGCGCGGGGGTGCCCATGCGGGCTAAGCGAGGGCGGGATGCGAAGGAATTAGCATGGCGGCGGTAAAAGAAACGGTTGGAAGAGAGGGGAGCGGACGAGCGGCTTTGGCGCGTCCCGCGCTCGTGTTGAACGAGCGAGAAGCTTCCTGGGTGAACGACGCCGTCTGCTCGGTCGTGGAGCAGCCGGCGCCGTTTTGGTGGTGGCTTGCCGTAATCGCCTTTGGCCTTTTGGCGGGGGCGGTTCCCCTGGTGGTCGTCTACTTCATCAGTACGGGTTTGGGCGTTTGGGGATTACAGAGCCCGGTCTTTTGGGGTATCGCGATCCTCAATTTCGTCTTTTGGATCGAGATCGGGCATGCGGGCACGTTGATCTCGGCGATCTTGCTCTTTACGCGACAACGATGGCGCAACTCGGTGAATCGTGCAGCCGAGGCGATGACGATCTTTGCGGTTCTCTGCGCGGCGGTCTTCCCGCTCTTCCATATCGGTCGGCAATGGATGTTTTGGTACATGGTGCCTGTTCCCGAATCGTACGCCGTTTGGCAGAACTTTCGCGGGCCGCTGCTGTGGGACGAATTTGCCGTAGGGACCTATTTCACCGTCTCCTGCCTTTTTTGGTATTTCGGCCTCCTACCCGACATCGCCTCTCTTCGGGATCGGACAACCAAGCTCTGGAAGAAGCGGCTTTACCATGTGCTCTGCTGGGGTTGGACCGGCTCCGTTCGCGTCTGGCACCACTACGAGGCGGGATATCTTTGCATCGCCGGCGTGGTCAGCGTGTTGGTGATCTCCGTGGCTTCGGTAGTCTCTACCGACTTCGCGACGACCTTGGTGCCCGGATGGCACACGACGATCTTTCCGCCGGATTTCATTACGGGAGCCATCTTCAGCGGCTTTGCGATGATCGTCACGCTCCTGGTCCCATTGCGTGCCGCCTATCCCCGTCTCAAGGATATGATTACGCCCAAGCATCTCGACAACATGGCGAAGGTGCTCTTGGCGACGGGATCGCTCGTGGGTTACTCCTATCTCATCGAGCTCTTCATGGCTTGGTATGGGGCCAATCCCTTCGAGCGATACACCTTCTTGAATCGGATCACGGGGCCGGATCGGTTCACCTATTTCGCGATGTTCGGCTTCAACGTAATCCTGCCCCAGATCTTCTGGTTTCGACGGTGCCGATCCCATCCATGGATCCTCTGGACCGCCTCGGTCCTGATCAACGTGGGCATGTGGTTTGAACGCTACTCCATCATTGTCGTCAGCCTCGAACGGGACTTTCTGCCTTCCTCTTGGCGGCACTACCTTCCTACCTGGGTGGATTGGGGCCTTTTCTTCGGCAGCGTCGGTCTCTTTTTCTTCCTCTTTCTGCTTTTCCTGCGCGTATTGCCAGCCTTGTCGATCGCGGAGATCAAGACGCTGCTGGGGAAGCCGGAACGGAAGCGGCATTTGGAAACGGCGACGAAGGAATCCGCTCCGAATCCCGGAGAGCAGATCTACGGCTTAGGTGCCGAGTTTTCCTCCGAAGAGGAGCTGCGACAAGCGAGCGAGGAGACCCGAAAGAAAGGATACGTCTGGTGGGATGCCTATGCCCCCTATCCGATTCACGGGATGGAGCGCGCGATGCAGCTTTCGAAATCTCGGGTCTCCTTTTTCGTCCTGATGGGAGGTCTGCTCGGCCTCGTAACCGGGATCGCCATGGTAACCGCCACTTCGATCCCGAGGCCGCAATTCCTCGAGAGTTTCACGACGGGCCAGCTCCAGGGCCTCTTTTACGCCACCGTCGTCCAGGGGAAGCCCTATTTCAGTCTGCCAGCATTCGTCCCGGTCCTGCTCGAGCTTACGATCCTCTTCGCGGCCTTCACCGCTTTCCTGGCGGTGGTTCTCCTATCGCGACTCCCGCGCCCTTACCATCCGGTCTGGAATTGGGGAGAGCTGGCCCGTCGTGCGACCAATGACGGATTTTTCCTCGTCATCGAAGCCAGGGACCCGCTTTTCTCCCCAACCGAAAGCCGGCAATTCCTGGAAAGCCTAGGAGGAAGACAAATTACGATGATTTCCCGCTAGGATACCCGAGATCATGCGCACCTTCCTTTTGCTCGTCTCCTGCCTTGTTTTTGCGATCGTAAGCGTGACCGGCTTGCGTGGGACCAAAACGATGCGCAGTCCCATCGAAATTTTCCCCGACATGGTCCGGCAAGCAAAAGTGAAGGAGCAGGCTCCCAGCTATTTCTTTTCAGATCAGCGGGCAAGCCGCTATCCCGTACCCGGCACGGTGCCGACGACCGATCCGGTAGATCTCCCCTATCTGAATACGGGAACGATCGGGGACTATTGGGGCGACGGGATCCCCATCCCGGTGACGGGCGAAACCTTAAAGACAGGACGAGAGCGGTTCGAAATCTTTTGCAGCGCTTGTCATGGTTCGACCGGATCGGGAAACGGGATAGCGACGCAATATGGCCTTGTCGGTGTGCCGAATTATCATTCCGAGCACACTCGGCAGATGCCCGACGGCCAGATTTTCTTCGTCATCACTCACGGACAGGGACTGATGCTCGGGTACGGGGCCAATTTGAGTCCTGAGGAGCGCTGGGCCGTCGTCGCCTATATCCGGGCTTTGCAACTCAGTCAAAATGCCGCTCTGTCGGACGTTCCGATTGCCGAGCGGCAGAGACTGGAGGGAAAGTAGCCATGGACCATGTAGAATCCGTGTCCCGAGTGTCTGCGGCGGTTCCTCTTCCGGCGGCGAAGTGGAAAATCCTGGGGAGATGGCTTCAAGGGATAGGTCTTTTCCTGCTGGCCGCCTCGTCGCTGGGCATCCGGTGGCATCCGAAGGAATTCATCCATAGTTGGCTTTTTTCCTTCTTCTTCTTCTTCAGCCTTTGCGCCGGAGCGCTTTTCTGGGTGCTGCTTCATTATGTGACCAATGCGGGGTGGGGAGTCGTCGTACGCAGGCAGGCGGAAAACGTCGCCAGCCTCTTCCCATGGGTCGCTCTGCTCTTCCTGCCGATTCTTTGGGACGCATTTTCGGGTCATCAACTCTACGAATGGACCAATCCAGCCCTTGCTCACGATCCGGCTCTTCGAGCGAAATCCGCCTATCTCAACCTCCCGTTTTTCGCGATCCGCGCACTTTTCTTTTTCGCCTTTTGGATCGTAGCGGCGCGCTTTCTTTGGAACGGCTCCCGACTGCAAGACAGCGACGGCGACCCATGGCGTACGGTCCGCCTGCAAAAATTCTCCTACGGACTTCTCGTGGTTTATGGAGCGTGCATGACCTTTGCCGCGATCGATTGGTTGATGGCCTTAGACTTCCGTTGGGGCTCGACCCTTTGGGGCGGATACGTCTTCGTAGGGGCTGCCGGGGCGAGTCTTGCGCTTTGGATTCTTCTCATCCTTTGGCTGCGCGCAATGGGTTATCTCCCCGAGGCGAACGAGGAGCATCTTCATCTCATGGGCAAGCTGCTCTTCGCCTTCACGGCGCTTTGGGGCTACTTCGCCTTCAGCCAGTACATGCTCATCTGGTATGGCAACATTCCCGAGGAGACCTATTTTTTTATCCGGCGGAACTTTGGGAGTTGGAACTGGTTTGCGATCGGGCTGGTCGTCGGCCGCTTCTTCGTTCCGTTTCTCCTCCTTCTTCCTCAGGCGACCAAGCGCAATCCAAAGACCCTAGGGCTGGCGGCTGGCTGGGTGCTTTTCATGCAGGCGGCCGAACTCTATTGGCTGATCTTACCGGGAGTCTTCGTAAATGCGGTAGCCGTGGGGTTGCTGGAGATTCTTATTTGGGCGGGAATGGGGTGTCTCTTGGCGGGTGCATTCCTGCTGCGCCTTGTTTCCTGCGAGCTCTATCCAAGGCGCGATCCTCGTTTGCGAGAATCGCTCGAAGTGATCAGCTAGGAGAAAAGAGGCATGGCGACCGAGCACGCTTGCGACGAAACGAAAGAGGAAAGAGGCCGAAAGGGAGCGGGAACGACTGGCTCCCTGAGCCTACGGGCCTTCTGGTCGGCTGCATTCTTGCTCGCCTTGCCGGTGATCGGAGTTTCCGTCGTCACTCGGAACCTTACCCGCGCAGAGACCCAGGAGGCAAATCAGGCGTTGGCGCAGCGAGTGGCCCTGCTGCAATCCGTACGCGACGCGGATCGGCAAACGCTGGGCAGTTACCGATGGATCGATCGCAGCAAGGGGATCGTAGCCCTCCCCATCGAACGGGCTATGGAGTTGGAAGAGGAGAGGTTGAAAGCGAAGCCGGTGGCTCCCTCGTCGGCGCTTCTTCCCGGCGCTCTGTTGCGGCAGGCGCCTTCGCCGACATCGAAACCGTGAACGCGAAGGGATAGCAATCATGGCAAGGAGTCCGGAATCCGAGGAAGCGGCGGCAAAGACGTTGCCCGACGAGGTCGCCTACCCATTGCGGTCCCCTCTTTTATGGCTCGTCGGTCCTGCGGTCGTCTGGCTTTGGGTGGCGACGATCTTGGCCCTGCTCGGCAGCCTGAAGCTCGTCGATCCTCGGTTCCTAGGGGGCTGGGGCTGGCTCGCTTTCGGACGAATCAGCCCGGCGGCCTTCCTCAGTTTCGTCTACGGATTCGGCATTCCGATGGGGCTGAGCGCCGCTCTCTGGTCCGTTACGCAGGGCGGGCGGCTTTCCCTACCGGGAGGCCGACGGTGGTTCGTCGCCTCCTCCTTTCTTTGGAATCTGGGATTGTGGATTGGAATCACCGGGGTGTTGGCGGGAGAAAGCCGCTCTCTCTCTTGGCTCGGATTACCGACCTTCTCTTTGCCTTCCCTGGGATTGGCTTACGTCTTGTCGGCGGGTTGGTTGGTAGCGGCCATGGTGCGTCGATGGGAGGAAATATCGATTGCCGCACGGTTTTTCCTTCTTGGGCTTGTTTGGATTCCGTGGGCCGGGGGTGCGGCGGCTCTCCTGCTCCATGACCCGGCCGTCCGAGGGGTTGCGATCGGCTCGCTCGAGTGGTGGTTCAACGACGGGCTTCTTTACGCCGGTCTCGGGGCGTTCGCAATCGGCATCGTCTATCTTCTTTCCCCTCTCTGTCTGGGCCGTTCGGCCGCCTTTCCGGGCTTGGGCCGACGGGCCTTCTGGATATGGGCGGTTTTCGCAAATCTCAGCGGGACGGCCCATCTGGTGGGCGGCCCGTTTCCACTCTGGATGATCTCGTTAGGCGTCTCTTCGCGTTTCTTGCTCTGGGTAGCGGCGGTGGCGATTGGGATAGGGTTTTGGGAGGCGGCCCGCCGTCGGCCCGCGG
>NZ_CABFUZ020000095.1 GCF_902143385.2 Methylacidimicrobium cyclopophantes | reverse complement strand
CCCCGGCTTTCGCCGGGCTATTCCCCACTTCCGAGTAGATTCCCACGCGTTACTCACCCGTTCGCCACTGAACTTGCCCCCTATTGCTAGGAGACAAGCTTCGTGCGACTTGCATGTCTTATCCACGCCGCCAGCGTTCGCTCTGAGCCAGAATCAAACTCTCCGTGATGAAGAGATGATGCTGACTTTCCCGGTCAAGCCGGGATTGCTGTTCCTCCCTTCGTTTCCGAAGGGCGGCCAGCGTCACAAAGCTCTTTGCGAAACTTGGGCGTCCCGCACAATTCAATTCTGTTTCGCTTTGGCGAAACCATTTTCAAAGATCGTTCTCCGCGCCTTTCCGCACAGAGCCGCCTTATTTCCGGCGGAGAAGAAGGAATATGGTGAAAAGCTTCCGCGAAGGCAAGCCCTTTTCAACGAAAATTCTGCTCCAGGGTGACCGCTGCGCTTCCGTTCCCGGAAATCAACCCCGTCTCCCGAGATTTGACAAGAACTACCGCAGAGTCCATGGGATAGTCCCGCTGTGAGCGCAACTTCCGGCTTGCCTCCCGATGCCCGGCCCGCGGCCCTTTCGGCTCTTGAGAGAGCAAAGTCCTGGCTTCTTGCCTTTGCCCTTCTCGGAATTTCCCTTCTTCTCTCCTCTTCGGGCGCGGCCTCGTTGCCGCTCATCGATCGAGACGAACCCCGTTTTGCGGAGGCAACCCGCGAAATGGAACAGAGGGGCGAGTGGTGCGTTCCCTTCTTCAACGGCGCCTATCGCCTCGATAAGCCCCCATTGATTTACTGGCTGATGGCCTTGAGCTTTCGCATCTTCGGAGTCAACGAGCTCGGCGCCCGAGCGCCCTCTATTTTTCTCAGCGCTCTTCTCTGCCTCCTCGTCTTTTTCATCGGTCGCTCCCTTTTTGGCCTTCGGGCGGGTGCCATCGCGTCCTTTTCTCTCGCTACATCTCTGCAAATTCTGATTCACGGCCGGCTCGCGGTAGCCGACATGCCGATGATCGTCTCGGTCGCCTTGGCCCAATGGGCGATTCTTCGCCTTCTGGAGGGAGGAAAAGGCCCCTGGTTCTGGATTCTCTGGATCGCGCTTGGGATCGGCTTTCTTGCCAAAGGCCCAATCGCCTGGGCCGTGCCTCTAGTCACTCTCTTGCTCTGGCGCCTCTTTCTCTGGAGGCATCCCATCCGGTGGAGACGGCTTCATCTTCTGGCGGGCTCGACTGTTATGATAGGAATCGTCTCCCTCTGGGCTATCCCCGCCCTCCTTGCGACCCGCGGAGCCTTTTGGACGCAGGGAATCGGCGAGCATGTATTCCGCCGCGGAGTCGAAGCATTCGACGGTCGACCCCATTTTTGGGGCTACTATCTGGTCTCTTCCCTCGTCAGCCTTTTCCCTTGGTCGGCTTTTCTCGGATGGGTGGTTCTCTCGCTTCGGGAGAACTTTTCTTTTCGCTCTTCTTTTCTCCTCGCTTGGTTCCTCGCCCCCTTTCTCCTTTTTACTCCCTACGCCACGCAGCTGCCCCACTATCTCTTGCCGGGATTTCCCGCGTTTTTCCTTTTGTTGGGGCAGGCGGCGACCAAGACTCGGCCAAGATCGCTCGGCACGGCGGTCTTTTGGTCTATCTGGGGTGTCGGCTTGCTCGGCGGATCTTTTGCCGTTTGGGCGACCTTTGTTCGGGCTTGGGATCCTAGCTATCACGCCCTTCGATTGGCTCTTTGGGCGGTCGGCGGAGTCTTTCTCTCGCTCTGCCTCTTGGCTCTGGTCGCAAAGACCGTCCTGTTCGGCGATGCCTCCTCTTCCCCCCGAGACCGCCCTTTTCGGATTTTCCCTTTCCTCGCCCTCGGCATCCCGGTGCTCGCTCTCGCGGGTGCGTTTTGGCTCTTAGGCTCGAGCTTACGGACCGTCGAACCGGCGCTCTCCCTACGCGGCTTCTGGAAGGACCTTCCCGGAAATACCGTCTACGTTGCGGCCGGCTATACGGAACCAAGCCTCGTCTTTTACTCTCGCCGCCAATGGGTTCTCGAATCCGACGAATCTCCTTCGGGCCTTGCCTTCGCCAGAACGGAACCCGCTTGTTTTCTCCGTTTGCGCCGAGAGATTCCTTTGAAGGACGGTTTCCGCTGGCTCTTCTCCGGGCACCTCCCCGAGCGGGATCTCTCCTCGGCTTCTTCGCCGCACTCGGAATCCGACGACTCCTGGCTTCCTGCGGGCTACGTCGAGGGCTTCGATTCGGCCCGTTTCTCCTGGGTGATTTTGGAGCTGCGGCTTCGCCCGGGGGCGGCCACGATGCCGCCGGCCTCTGGAAGCGGAGTCTCGGGGGAGATGGTTACCCATCCGAAATGAGCTCTCCCGCCCGAGTGAGAGATCCTATCGAAGCCCCACATCTGCAGCCTAACGGGAGCGAACGGCCTCCAATCGTTCTTGTCCATGGGATGTGGGGACGGTTCAGCCTTTGGGGAAGGATCCCCCGTCTCCTTCGGAAATTGGGCTGGCGGGTATTGCCCTACGAGCTGCCGGAGCACGGCCTGCGCTGGAAGAGCGAAGCCGTTCTGGCCGGTTTGGGGATCCGAGATTACCTCGAGGATCTCCTCGATTTCCTCGAAGAGTCTCCCGCATCTCCCATCCTCATCGGCCATTCGATGGGCGGTCTTCTTGTTCTTCTCGCCGCACAGGAGCTTTCTTCCCGTGGGCGACGAGCTCGGGGAATCATCCTGATTACGCCCGCGGGTGCCCGTGGGAGCTTCCTTGTATCCCCGAGCAACCTCCTCTTCTTCTTTCGCCCCTTGCTCCTGCAATGGCGAGGTCTCCGCGTCCACCATCCGACGCGTTGGGAGGCCGACTTTGCCCTTTTTCCTCTCGTCCCTCCCGAAAGGCGCGACGCAATCTATCGGCTCCTGGGGCCGGAGAGCATCCGGCCGCTTCTTGAGATAGCCTTCTGGCCCTTCGACCCCCATCGCACCACCCGGCTTACGGCCGGCGCCATCGACAGCCCTTGCTATCTCTATCTGGGGGGACGAGACCGAGTGATTCCACCTTACTCCTCTCGCCCGTTCCGCAAGGCATTGCCGTACATGGAAGTTACCCTCGACCCGAAAGCCGGGCACATGGTCTTTCACGAAGTCGGCCGCCATGCCTTTTTCCGATGGCTTGTCGACCGGTTGGGACGCATCGCCGCAACCAACGATCTGGAATCATGAGAAGCGGCATCAAAGCAAAAAAGGAGCCCCCCCATTCTTTATCGTTCTCCAATCGGTGTGCCCGAGAATTGAAGGATCGTATCGGCCGGAGGATGGGAGCCATCGGGCTGAGGGAAATCCAGGATGCAATGCAACCCTCGACTTTCCCGCCGTTCTAATGCCGAGTCGACGACCAACGATGCCACCAGCACGAGATTGCGCAGATCGATCAAGTCCGCATTGAGGCGATAGCTCCAATAATACTCGCGAATCTCCCGTGCGAGATTTTGGAGCCGCACGCCCGCGCGCCGCAACCGCTTCCTCGTTCGAACGATCCCCACATAATCCCACATGAGCTCACGAATCTCTCTCCAATTGTGGGCGACGACCACGAGCTCATCGGGATCCGCGGCGGACCCTTCGTCCCAAGCGGGAATCGCGACTTTTCGCGAAAACGGCCCCTCCGCGGAGCTCGCCCGTGCCGCCCGATAGGAGACGACTACGGCCTCCAGGAGAGAGTTGCTCGCCAGACGGTTGGCCCCGTGCAGACCGGTGCATGCGACCTCTCCCGCTGCCCAGAGACCCGGCAATTCCGTTCTCCCATCGACATTCGTCACCACGCCTCCGCACTGATAATGAGCGGCGGGAACCACGGGAATGAGATCCGTGGCCATGTCGATGCCATACCGAAGACAAGCGGCGTAGATCGTCGGAAACCGCCCTAGAAGAAAGTCCTTTCCCTTTCCGCGGATGTCGAGATAGACGCACGGATGTCCGCTGCGTTTGATTTCGGCGTCGATCGCACGCGCGACTACATCGCGCGGAGCAAGCTCGGCTCTCGGATCAGCGCTCGGCAAGAACCGATGGCCTTCCTCGTTGAGGAGAAGGGCACCCTCCCCACGCAACGCCTCGCTGATGAGAAAATTCTTTGCCTGAGGATGGTAGAGGCAGGTCGGATGGAATTGAATGAACTCCATGTTGGCGATCGACACCCCTGCCCGAAAGGCCATCGCAACGCCATCCCCGGTTGCGACATCCGGGTTGGAGGTGTAGAGATAGACTTTTCCGCACCCACCCGTAGCGAGCAAGGTGTGATGAGAGCGAAAGGCTTCCACCTTGCCCGATCTGCGGTTGAAGACGTAGCATCCGACGCACCGATTCTCCGAGGAATATCCGAGCTTACCGAGCGTGATCAAATCGACGGCTTGGTGGTGCTCGAAAACCTGAATCCGAGGATTGGCCGAGACAGCCTGCAAGAGGACCTGCTCGATCTCCCTCCCGGTGGCGTCGTCTACATGAAAGATCCGACGCCGGCTATGCCCTCCTTCCTTCCCGAGATCCCATTGCTCGCCATCCTCGCCCGGACGAGTTGCAAAGCGCACGCCCAAGCGGGAGAGGTCCTGGATCCGCTCGGGTCCATCCTCCACGATCGTTCGGACCACATCCTCCTTGCAGAGCCCGCCACCGGCGTCCAGCGTGTCCCGGATATGCAGGTCGAATGTGTCGGTCGAGGAAGCGACGCAAGCGACGCCTCCCTGCGCATGAAAGGTGTTCGATTCCCGTGCGGCCCCTTTCGTCAGAATCGCAACCGTCCCCCTCTTGGAGGCTTCCAGGGCGTAGAAGAGGCCGGCCAGACCGCTGCCGATGACCAAGAAGTCAAATTCTTTCGGAGTTTCCATGCGACCCGCATACCTCGCCGGCTCGCGTTACTTTCGCAAGGGCAGTCTCGGCGTTTTCTGCTTCTTTACGCGGTGCAGCGTGGGCACGGGCTTACGGAGATTCCAATAGGTCTGCCCGATCGACACGAGATTGTTCACTGTCCAGTAAAGCGGCAAAGCCGAAGCGAAATTGTAAAAGAAGGCGAGGAAGAAAACGGGCATCCACTGCATCATGCGGGTCTGCGGATTTTCCGCTTGCGGTGAATTCATCCGGGCGAGAACGATCTGCGTGCCCACCATGATGAGCGGCAACGGGTTGATATCGAGACCGAGGAGGGGGAGGGTTGCGACGGTGTCGGGACGGGTGAGATCGTGAATCCACAAGAAGGATTGATGGCGCAACTCCACCGAGCTTTGCAGCATCGTGTAAAAGCCGATGAAGATGGGGACCTGCACGACCACCGGAAGACAGCCTCCGACCGGGTTGACCCCGAACTCCCGGTAGAGTTTCATCATCTCCGCCTGCATCTTGTCGGGCTGATCCTTGTATTTGGCTTGCAGCTCCTTAATTCGAGGATTGAGGGCCTGCATCTCCTTCATGTGGCGGTTCGCGGCCGACTGGAGGGGCCAGAAGATGGCCTTGATCGCCATGGTGAAAACAATGATGACAACCCCGTAGTTGGGAAGGATCTTGTGCAACTGGACCATGCACCAGAGCAGCGGTTTCACGATCCAGCCCCAAAAACCGTAATCCATGATGCGCCCGACTCCCGGCCCCAGGCTCTTAAGCAGGCTGTATTCCTTGGGTCCCGCAAAAAAGGAGAACGTCGTGCCCAAGGAAGAAACGGGCGGAAGCACGATTTCCGGAAAGGAGGCCCAAGCATCCAATCCCGACGGCGGCTGCCCCTTTCCTCCTCCGGGGAAGTCGAGGAGCGGCTCGCGAGCGCAAAAGAGCCGGTCCGGTAGAAGGGTCCCAGGCGGCAGAAGAACCATGGCGTAAAACTGACTCTTTACCGCAACCCAACGCAGAGGCTCTATCGGGCTATCGATCTCGGAACGCGCCCCCCTCCACTGCAATCCCAGGAGGCCGGCCGGGCTAAAATCCGGGAGGCCGATCCGGCCATATTTCCCCTGGGAAGTAAGCCAATTCGCCGCAATGGTCGCCGGGGGATCCTGCCGATGGATCGGCTCTCCCAGTCCAACGAAGAGCTTCCATCGGGGAAGGGTGACTTCCCGGGGTGCGGGGTTGGCCCACTGCTGTTCGAGCCGAATCTTGTACTCTTGGTCCAGCCGATAGCGCCGCCGCAGCTCCACCCCGTTTGCAAGCGTGCGGGAAAAGACGATCTCCTTCCCTTCCGGATTGCAGCGATACGCAACGAGAGCCATTCCTTCGTCCCAACCCGTCAAATTCATGATCGGCTCTCGGCTAAACCGGTTGAGGACAAGGGTCTCCTCTCCGTGCGCACGCTGGTTTTTTAGCTCGATCGAGCGGATCGCGGCCCCCCAGGAGGTGAAAGTGACTTTCATCTCTGCATTCTCGAGGACGGCCGTCTCTTCGGGGGGAAGAGATCCCGGCGCGGGGAAGGATTCCTTCGGACGGATTTCGCTTCCCTCTTCTTTAGCGGCGGCTCCCGTCCCCGTGGTGGGGAGCTGCAACTCCTCGGGGGAATCGGCCTTCTGCGCTGCATTCTGGGCCACCTTCGGCGGGGGGCGCATATGCCCATAGCGGGAGTAGACGTACCATTCCCACGCAAAAAGGCCGAGGATGCACAAGATCAGCCCGATCCATCCCTTTCGATCCATCGTATCCTTTCCTAATCTATCGCATTCCGGCTAATCCTCTTTTCTATCTCTTCCTCGGTTCCTCAGACGAGCAAGAGCTAGCAAAAGGTTTTCGCCCGGAAACAAAACCATCTCCTGCACGTTTTGGGAAAGACGGAATCCTCGGTTCCCGTTCCGCGGCCTTCTCTCTCGTAGGAACAGTGCCGATCCCTGGAACGGGATCCCAACCAGAAGTGCCCCAGGGATGACAGCGAAGGAGTCGTCCTACGCAGAGCGGCACTCCCCGCCAGTAGCCATACCGCTCCACGGCCAGCCGGCAATATTCCGAACAGGTCGGCACGTGCCGACAACAACCGTAGAGTCCCAACGTTTGCCGCACCGGTGTCAGCACCACTCGGTAGATCGCCAGAATCCAATGAATGCCTCGCTTCACATTTCCCGAGCCCGTGCCGCCAATCTCACCATTTTCTCCTTGAGCTGCCAGAAGTCGAGCGAAGCCGCCGCCCGCTTGGCCATCCAACCGTACACCCAACGATCCCCCGGTCGATGGATCCAGCGACGAAATATCTCGCGCATCCGGCGCCGAACGCAATTACGAACGACGGCTCCTCCAATTTTTCGAGGCGTGAGAAAAAAGACCTCTCCGGAGATCTCGGGGTCGCGGGGCAAGACGAGCAAAAGGAGCGCCGCATCGTTCAGGCGTCTTCCCGACGCGAAGAAGAGACCAATGGCACGTCGCTTTCGTATCGTCTTCGTCGGAGAACGGCTGGCCGATGTTCCGCTAAGCGCCCGTATGCCGGGCAAATTTGCGCTCGACACTCTTGGGAACGAGCCGGTATCGGCCTTTCGCCCTCCTGCGCCGAAGAACGATCCGACCGGTACGGGAACGGGTTCGCTCAAGAAACCCGTGCTGCCGTACGCGGCACCGTTTTGAAGGCTGGTAGGTTCGCTTCATCCGTTTTTCCTCACTTTTTCTCCACTTCCTCCCCTTTTCGAGGGCCGTTCGGGGCTCTCTCCTGGTAACTTTGCCCAGCGGGAATCTCTTCTATCAGACGCTCCACTTGATTACCAAGGAGATCTACAACCTCCTCCAGCGCTCTCTTGGAATCGCCCGGCGCCAGCACGTCCAATTCACTCCTCGCGCTTCGGAGAATATCCACTACCTTGCCTTGCGTCTTCGGCAAGACCCCATTTTCGGCGAGCAGCGGCCAGAGATCATCCCTCCTAGTAAAGCTTCCCCGATGGAACGCGTCGACCAGCTCGTCGCGCCGGGCTCCGTTTTTTGAATCGAGAAGATAGAGAATGGGAAGGGTCGGTTTTCCGCCCCCCCAATCGGTTCCCAAAGTTTTTCCCGTAGCCTCTTCCTTTCCCAAGAGATCCAAGCAGTCGTCGTAGATTTGATAAGCGATCCCCAGAGCCATGCCGTAACGGCCCAAGGCGCGGCTCGTTTCGTCCGACACACCATTGAGCCAGGCGCTGACTTCGCAGGGCATCCGGAAGAGCTCGCCGGTCTTCCGCTCGATGATTCGGAAATATTCTTCCTCCCGAAGACCCCAATCGAAACGCCGCTGCGTCTGCAAAATCTCCCCGGAGCAAACGGTGCAAACAGCGGTCGCCACTCGCTCCACGGATCCTTCCGGCAGCTTTGCGCAAATCCGGAGAGCATGCGCGAAGAGCGTGTCTCCTAAAAGGACGGAAACCTCGGTCCCCCACCGCGAGGTCGCCGTTGGCTCCCCCCGCCGGAGGAGAGCGCCGTCCAGGATATCATCGTGAACCAGAGTGGCCACGTGGATCATCTCGACGACGACGGCCAGATTGATATGATCCGGGCGCACCCCACCGCTGGCGGAGGCGGATAGAACCACCAAGAGCGGCCGCAGGCGCTTACCCCGGCTCGCGAGCAGCGAGTGAAAATAGGGGCGAATCCAAGGGTCCAGCTCCTCCGCTTGCCGCAATACCTCACGGTTGATCTCCTCAAGGGTCTCCAGGAACGCCGCGACAACGCCAAGGCGATCCGCCACATGTTCTTGCCATTTCTGGTCGCTCACCTTCAAAACCATCTCCGTATCCTGCCCGGAACCCTTCTTCGATCGTAAAAAGCGCCGATCACCATACGCACCCGATTTTTCTTCTGTCAAACCGCGAGGGGCGCCTCGTGAATTCCGCTGGCGCGGCCGATCCTAAAAGTTTCCGTCAATCCCCTTTCCCAAAGGCGCTCATCGCCGACCGATCGCCGTCGCGTGTCGATGCGGACCGAACTCGGCGAAGAGAATGAGGTGCTCCTCTTGGCATAGGCAAGCCGAATCCCCGATGATATAGTTTCGCTCCATGCAGACAAAAGCTCGGTCTCGAATCGGTGGATTCTTGATCGTCTCGCTGCTTCTCCATCTTCTTCTCACCCTTCTGTTCACTTCGGGAATCGGAAGTCGTCTCTTTCCGTCCGCTCCTCCTCCAAGCCCTCCTCCCCCCAGCCTGACCATGCTCCAAATGGTCTCGCCGGACACCTTCATTCCCACGGAGGAGTGGCAAAAAAGCGACCAGGTCGACCCCCGGACTCCCCTGCAATCCGAGCGCAACACGGCCTTGCGCAGCGAGCGCAGCGGACCGCAAAAAGATTCTCCCATCCCCCAGATGGAAGGACATCCTCGGGCCTCCATGACCTACCAAGACCAGCCGGGGAGCCGGCCCTCCCCGCCCCGGCCTTCCGGCCCTGGGCAGCCTTCCCGCCCGCAGCCGCAAAGCACGCCCTCCCCACAAGCCGCCCGATCGAAGCCCGCTCCGGCGCAAAAGGAGACGGAACAAGCAAAAACTGCTCCCGAGCGCCCGAGGGAGGCCCAGAAGGAGCAAGAGAAGAAAATCGTCAAGGAGGAAGCCGAGGCGCCGAAAGTGGCCGACCCGCGCCGGCCCGATGTTTTTCCCCGGGATCTACCGGATGCCAAGCCGCTTCTACCTCTCTCCCCCGAGAAGCCGAAGAAGCCGGATGAGACCGCAAGCCAAAAGCAGGGAGAAAAGCTTGCCGAAGAGGCGTCCCAACCAGAGGCCCAGCGCCCGCGCCCCCGAGATCCGACCGAGGAGAGTCAGCAGCGGCCCGAGCAGAAACCAGAGCCCGAGGCAGCTCCCCCCCCGGCTCCTCCCCCTTCCCCGGCCTCCGTCCCAAGGCACCGAATGCAACTGACCGGCGGCCGCACCGCGGAGATTGGACCGGCGTCCCCCGCTTCCCGGGAAACCGAATTGGGCCGCTACAAGGCCCGAATGTACCGTGCCATCGGCTCTCGCTGGTATCTCGAAGTCGAGCAGAACATGGCGCTGCTCGCTCTCGGAGCCGTCCAGGTGCGATTCTACGTCCAATCCGACGGAACCATCCGGAACCTGCAGATTGTCTCCGAGGAGGGGCGAACCGAGGTGCTGCGCACGATCTCCAGCGATTCGGTCCGGCTCTCGGCTCCCTTCGAACCCTTTTCCGAAGGGATGAAAACTCAATTAGGAGGGGGCTTCTGGGAAGAAATCACCTTCACCATCTACTAACGACGATCGCTTCTCCCTTGAAAAAGAGTCCGTTTGGCCCACCGGTTCCCTCCTCGCAACATTCGACTCGCCTTCTTCTCTTCTTCATGCTAATCCACGGAGCAGCGAATTCGCTCTCGCGTGCATGCTTGGCCGCAGGCGGGTTCGCTTTCGTGAGTCGGTCCTAGAACTATTCCCTCTGAAAGAGGTAAGAGAATGGTCAGCCATATGAACCTCTCGGACGTCTTGAGTTCCGCGGCGCGCTTTATCGACGCCGCGGGCATCTTCATTTACCCGGTCGTCCTCTGTTCCATCATCGGCTTGGCCGTCATTCTGGAGCGAGGTTTCGCCCTTCGGCGGCGGCGCATCATCCCCACTCCGCTGGCTCGCGCGATTCAAGAGCTTGGTTGGGGAGAAAGCCCGGAGCGCGTGGAAAAGCTCTGCCAGAACGAGAAAACGGTCCTCAGCCGGCTGGCGCGTTCCTGCCTGCAAAACATCACCTGGTCTAAATTCGAGAACACCGAAGCCTTGCAGGTGAAAGCACGCGCCGAGATTGCCCAACTGGAGAGGGGGCTCGTCATCCTGGAAATCATCACCGGAATCGGTCCCTTGCTCGGACTCTTGGGTACGCTTTCGGGCCTGATCACGATCTTCGGCAACGTAGGGACCCACGGGATGGCTACGCAAGGAGCCGCCATCGCGCATGGCATCTCGGAGGCCCTTCACACGACGCTCGCCGGCTTGGCGATCGCCGTTCCTTGCCTGATCGCCCATAGCATCTACTCTCGCCGAGTCGAGGCGTTCGGCGTCGAATTGGAAAATCTCTGCTCCGACCTGCTCGCCAAGATTTATACAGAAGCTCCGACACCCGAATATTAGTTTAGCGGGCTCACGACCGCTCGTCGTCTTCGAAACCCTTCCAAGCGGGATGCGAGCGGGCGCGGATCGAGACGAACCGCCAGGCTTACCCGACCCTCCGTCGAAAGACTCCCCAGGCAGCCAATAGGCTGATCGAAGCGATCAGTGCCATCGGGATATATTGCGGCCAGACTTCCGCGAAGCCGGCCCCTTCCAGAAAGACGCGCCGGACGACCACCAGGGCAAAACGCAAGGGGTTGAGGAGGGTAACCCATTGGACCACCTCCGGCATGTTGCGAAGGGGAGTGGAAAAACCGGAAAGGACGATGGCGGGGCTCAGGAAGAAAAAGCTCCCGAGAAGAGCCTGCTGTTGGGTCATCGAAATGGAGGAGATGATCAGTCCGACGCCGATGACCGCGAGGCTAAAGAAAGCCAAACCGACGTAGAGCGCGAGAAGGTTCCCGACGAAGGGGATGCGAAACCAGAAGATTGCGGCCAGAAAGATCAACGTGACCTCTCCCATGGCCACCAGAAACCCGGGGATCACCTTTCCCAAGACGATTTCCCATGGCCTCATGGGGGTTACCAAAAGCTGATCGAGGGTTCCGATTTCGCGCTCCCGCGCCACGGAGAGGCCGACGGTCACGATGGACACCACCAAGGTCAAGGTCGCCAGCAGTCCCGGAACGATAAACCAGCGGGACTCCAAGTTCGGATTGTACCAAGCCCGCGGCCGAAGAACACCAGCCGGCGGCTTGATCCCGTGGAGGGGTAGCCAGCTAGCGTTGAAATCCTCGACGATCTGGTTGACGTAGCCGAGCAAGATGCCGGCGGTGTTCGAATTTCTCCCGTCGACGATCACCTGGATCCGGGCGGGAGGCGAAGCGAACAGATTCCTACTGAAGTTTCGTCCGATGTGAATCACGAGAAGGACCTTCTTTCGGTCGATCACCTTTGCGATTTCTCCGTTGGAATGAATATACCCCAGGCATCGGAAGGCCCGAGATCCCTCGAAACGGGCGAGCAGCTCCCGCGATGTCCCGCTGTTTTCCTCGTCGTAGACGGCGTAGGCGACGCGGTTGACATCAAAGGTCGCCGCATAGCCGAAGATGATCAATTGAATCAGGGGAGGACCGATCACCACGAATCGGCTCCGCTTATCGCGGAAGAGAGCCAGCAACTCCTTTACGATCAATCCGAAGATCCGCTGCCGCATAGGACTGCCTTTTTCATTCCAAGCTTCTTCGGGAGATCCTCCAAGCGTTTCCAAGGAAGAAAGCCGCCATCAGGAAAAGGGCTACCAGATTCGGTAGGATCACGCTCCAGACGTTCCCGGCGAGAAAGATCGTTTGCAGGAGCGTAACGAAATACCTCGCGGCAAAGAGGTAGGTGAACAACCGGATCGGTTCCGGCATCGAGGCGATGTCGAAGATAAAACCCGAAAGGATGAACGCGGGAAGAAACGTCGCAACGATCGCCACCATGCTCGCCAGAAAGGTGCTTCGAAGCGCACTGGAAATCAGCAGCCCCATCCCAAGCGAGGAAAGCAAAAAGAGGGCCGAAGCCAGGGAGAGCACCCAGACGGATCCAAGGAGCGGAGCACCGAAAAGCGCGACAGCCATGACCACGCAAACCGCCATCCCCCCCATGCCGAGGACGAAATAGGGCCCGGTTTTGCTCCAGAGGATCTCCGCCATCGAGACGGGGGTCGAAAGAAGGGCTTCCATGGTCCCCCGCTCCCACTCCCGCGCGATCACCAAAGCGGTCAAGAGAGCTCCGACCAGGGTCATGTTGATTACGATAACACCGGGTGCCAGGTAATGGCGGCTTTCGAGCGCGGGATTGAACCAGATCCGGCTCTCCACTTCGACGGGGAGGAGGAGCGGTTGTCCGGAGGTGTTCGCTTCCCATTGCAGCCATTGGCTCCAAACCCCTTGGAAATATCCTTCCAAGAGTCGCGCGGTATTCGCATCCACTCCGTTGACGATGAGGGAGAGAGGGGCGTTGCCCTCGCGCAGCCCCCGCCTGGTGAAATCGCTCCAAAGCCAGAGAATCGCTTCCACCTTGCCGTCGCGCATGGCCTCTTCGGCTCCTCCAATCGCTCCGTAAGGCTCTGGCGAAAAGTAACGAGACCGTTCCAAGCCCGCCACGAAGCTTGCCGTGAGCGGGTTCGGGTTTTCGACCACGACGCCGATGGGCAGCCGCAGCGAATCGAGAGAAATCCCATAGCCGTAAATCAAGAGCAAGACCGCGGGCAAGACGACTCCGATTGCGATGCTTGCGGGATCGCGCCATATCTGGATCCACTCCTTTTTCCAGAGAGCCAGAAAGCGGACGAGACCGGATCTCATCCCTCGCTTCTGCTCCTTTCGATCAGGCGGACAAAGGCCTCTTCCATCGAGGGCTCGGGCATTTCCGGCGTGCGGAACGGACCTTTGATCTCTCCGGGCGTCCCTTCGGCAAGGATTCGCCCTTCGGCAATGATGATGAGCCGATCACAAAACTCGGCTTCGCTCAAATGATGCGTCGTGATCAGCACCGTCACCCCTTGCTGCGCCATCTCTCCGATTCGAAGCCAAAGCTCCTCTCGGGCGAACGGGTCCATTCCCGAGGTCGGCTCGTCGAGAAAGAGGACATCGGGCTCATGCAGCAGAGCGCAGGCCAGCGCCAGCCTCTGCTTGTAGCCCAGCGGCAGCGATTCTGCATCCGCATCTCGATGGACGGCTAGCTCGAACTCCTCTTCCGCCCAGCCGATGCGTTCCGCCTGACGCTGCGGGGGAAGACCGTAGGCTCTCGCGAAGAATTGCATGTTCTGGCGCACCGTCAGCGAGCCGTAGAGCGAGAACTTCTGCGCGACATACCCGATGCGGGCTCGGGCCGAAGCGGCCCCGGTGCGGAGGTCGACTCCGGCGACGCGGGCTACCCCGCCCGACGGGGGAAGGAGGCCGCAAAGCATCCGAAAGGTGGTCGATTTTCCCGCCCCGTTGGGGCCGAGCAGACCGAAGACTTCTCCCGCCCGCACATGGAAGGAGATCTTCTTTACCGCCTCGAACCGTCCGAAGAAGCGAGAAAGCTCCCGAACGACGATCATGTCCTGATCGATCCGGCCACTTCCAGCGGCCGACGGAGCGCTCGGCCGCTGCATCACGCCCTCTCTTTTGTGGCGTCCGCCGAGAGCGGCCAAGAAAGCATCGGCAAATCGAGGAGCCACCGGCTGGATTTCCACGCCGGCAAGACCCTGAGTCGCCAGCTCTTCCGCAAAAGGAGGCTCCTCTACGAGCAGCCGAACCCCTTCCCCTTCGATCGAGGCGCTCAAGACACTCGGGAGCCGGGCTAGCCGGGAGTGGAGGCTGCGGGCAGGAATCTCGTTCGAGCGGACAAAAACTGTTTTCCCCGCGGCCCGGGTCGCGATCTCCGCGGGATCGCCCTCGCTCAGAAGCTTTCCCTGATGCAAGAGGATCACCCGCTGACAGCGCTCCGCTTCTTCCAGGTACGAGGTACTCACCACGATCGTGAGGTTCTTCTCCTGCCGCAGCCGGAAAAGAATCGCCCAGAGTTCCCGCCGGGAGAGAGGATCGACTCCGACCGTCGGCTCATCCAAGAGCAAGAGCCGTGGGCGTCCCACCAGCGTGCAGACAAGCCCCAGCTTTTGCTTCATTCCTCCGGAGAGATTCCCGGCCAGCCGATCGGTGAACGGCGCCAAACCAGCCATGTGCAAAAACTCGGCAAAGCGCGCCTCTCGCTCAGACTTGGGCGCTCCCTGGAGGTCTGCGTACAGATCGAGGTTCTCGGCCACCGTGAGATCCTCGTAGAGGCCGAAGCGCTGCGGCATGTATCCGAGCTGCGCCACGAGCTTCTGCTGCTCCCGAACGGCATCGAGTCCGAAGACCGTGACTCTTCCTTCCTCGGGATGGAGCAGACCCGTGACGATTCGCAGAAAGGTCGTCTTTCCCGCCCCGTCGGGACCGACGAGCCCCGTAATCTGACCGGGAGCGATCTCCACGGAGACCCCGTCGAGCGCGCGGACCGCTTTCTCTCCCTTTCCGAAGCGCTTGGAGATTCTCTCCAAAGATACGCAGGGCGCGCCGCTCATCTCCGGCTCTACTCCGTGCTGCAGGGCGGGGGAGGCGGTGGATAAGGCTGGCTTCTCCGGATCTTGACCGTCGCCGGCATTCCCAACCGGAGCCGGTAGTCGGGATTGCAGGCATAGACCCGCACCTCGTAGACGAGCCTCGTCCGCAATTGAGGGGTTTCGACACTCTTGGGAGTGAATTCGGCCGTCGGCGAGATGTAGCCGATCCATCCCGGAAACGCCCGCCCCGGATAACTATCGGTGTAAATCTCCGCCCGCATCCCCGGAAAGATCTTGCCTAAGTCCGGCTCCGGGACGTAGATGCGGGCCCAGATCGGATTGTCGAGGGCTACCGTGAAGACGGGAGCTTGCGGGGTGACCATATCTCCCGGCTCCAGGATCCGCACTTCGATCACCCCGTCCTTCGGTGCCACGAGCTTCCCGTCGTGGAGTTGCCTTCTTGCGAGGACGAGCGCCGCCTCGTCTGCCTTGAGCCGATCCCGCGCCTCCTTCAAGGCGGCAATCGCATTATCCCGATCCTGGAGAGAAACATAGAGATCCTTGGCCAAGGCCTCCGTCCGCCGATAGGTGATCTCGGCGTTCTCCAAGGCGGCTTGATCCACCCGAACGGTGGCTTCGGCCTTTCGCACCGCGTCCTCCAAGCGAGAGATGTCGAGCTCCGCCAGGACCTGCCCTTTCTTGATCCGGTCTCCTTCCTGCACCAGCATCCGTTCGATACGGCCCTCGTCGTAGAAAGCGAGCTGGATCTCCCGAATGTCGATGTTCCCGTAAAAAGTCAGCCACTCCCTGGCTTCCGCCCGAGCGCGGAGCCAGAGAACGCAGCCGACGACCGCCGCCAGAATGACGACGCCTACCAGAATCAGCACGAGGATCCTCTTCCGGCCCGGAACCGCGGGCTGCTCCACAACGGGATTGTTCGCCATCGCCCTCCCCTTTCATTCCTTTTTGAGAAGCTCGTTCAGAGCCTGGATATCCTCGACCGTCAACACACCGGCCGCTCCTTTCAGTTGGACCCGATTCAACAGATGATTGTAGAGAGCAATATAATAATCCCTGCGAGCGCTGCCATAATCGGTGATGACGGTCAACAGGTCGACGATCGAGCGGGTTCCGATCTCGTAACCCTTTTTCGTTCCGTCCAAACTCGTTTTTGCAGACGCCACTGCGGTCACCGAACTCTGGAGCTGCGGAACGCTGCTCTCCAAGTTCAAAAAGGCCTCTTCCGTATCGAGCTTGACCTGATCAACCGTGTTGTCGAGATAACGCTGACTTGCGCGCGCCTGCGCTTTGGCCTGCTTGACCCGGGCGCCGATCTGCCCATCGAAGAAGGGGACCGAAAGGGTCAGAAAGCCGGCTTCCGACTCGATATTCAGGGGAGCCGCATTGATCCCAAGAGCCGCCGACGAGCCCACAAGGGAGAGCACCGGCCACTGGGCACGCCGATTCTGTTCGATCTGCGCGACCGCCGTTTGCAAAAGCGCGCGAGCCTGATGGAGGAGTGGCTGGTTGTCGACGGCCGTCCTCGTCCAGATCTCGATCTGATCGGGTTGCGGCCCCAGCGGCTGGATCGTCCCCACGTCGGCGAGCTTTCCTACCGGCCGGTGGGTGAGCCTTTCCAAGGCTCTTCGAGCGATTGCGACGGCATTCTTCGTTGTCGTCAAAGTCGATTGCGATGCATCGAAACGGGCCTTTGCCTCCGAAGTGGCGATGACATCTCCCCGGCCGACGGCGAGAAAGGCCTGTGCCTGTTTCCAGACGCTCTCGAAGAGATCTCGCTGCTCGGCGGCCACCCGCTGGTTGGCTTCCGCCTGGAGTACCGTCAAATACGCTTGTACAACTCGAAGGATCAACTGCTGCTGCTGGTAAAGCACCATGGCATGCTGCGCTTGCGCTTGGGACTTGGCGACCCGCAACGCCGCAATGCTCTGTCCGTCGAGGAGAGGCTGGGTCAAGAGAACCGTGTAATACTCGGCCGTGGTGCCCGATGCGAAGCTGAAGACATTACCGAAAGAGAGGTTCAAGCTGGCGACTCCCGCTCCCCCATAGGCTTGCATCTTCGGTCCGAGCGCCCAGCGCGCCACCGAGATTCCTGCGGCATTGGCGCTGAAAAGATCTTTTTCCCGAGCCAAAACCGGATCGGTGCTCGTCGCCTGACGGAAAACCTCCAACAGATCCTCGCCGCGGCAAGGCCAAAGAACTGCCGGGCAGACGAAGACGACGATCCCGATGGACCACGAGAGAGCGGCATGGATCGGAAGGAGGGCCGCCACCAAGCGTTTCATTCGAGAGGTCTCCGGTGCATCGAGACTTTTACGGACGGACCGACCGCCATCCACCTCCGGATTCCTTCGCTTGAACACCTCGTCCTGTTCCTCCTTCCTCTCCCCGGAGCCCGGCTCCGCCGGAATTCTGCTCCCGGGCAAAAGATGCTCGCAAGGGCTATTCTCCCGTCGGGGGAGTGCCCGAATTTCCATCCGGCGCCTCGCCGGTTTCCGCCGACTTTTCTTTCGAGCCGCTCTTCCGGTATGGGCGTTCGAGGGCTTCGGCGAGGATCTTTTCCTTCTCCGGAGGCCGGATCTTTCCAGCGAGGATGTCTTCGGGATTGACCTCCCGTCCATAATACTCGCGATTGGTCTCCGGTGCCTCTGCGATCACCGTCCCTTCGAGCGAGAGCCCGCCGAAGAGTCCCTGACTGCGGCTATACGTGTAGACGGCGGCGAACGGAGTCACCGCTCCTTCCGCAGTGCGGCCTACCGGTCCGGCGGCGGCGCTAATGTCTGCGCCCAGCGTCACGTTGCCGCCGCGAGCGAATGCTTGGACCGCTTCCGGCGTATTCAATACGAGCACAAACTCGGTTACCTCGGCGCCGATCTGCAGACCGAATCCAAGACCCCCGGTAGCGATCGCCGACGGCCCCGACCATCCCTTTCCGGTCTTGGCGACGACCAAGCCTCTTCCACCCCGAGCGCTCACCAGAAAGCCCGCCTTGATTACCGTGAGGAGGGCCAATCCCTTGGAATCTTGGAAAACTGCCTCGGGAATCCCTCCTTCGGGCAGCGACTTGAACCGCCGGATAATCTCGGCCGATTGCTCGACGCTCCTTTGGAGATCCCATGCACGAGCCGTTCCGGCCCAAAACGCGCTCCCAAGCAAGATCCCCCCCAAGACGGCCCCGGCGTATCTCGCCCGCATCGCCCTCCTCCGCCCGCTCCGGCTCGTCCGCGCGGTGTCGTCTTCTATGGCTCTCCCGAAGGAGGGAAGGCAAGAGCAAAAGCAACGAGAGGGCCTCCCCGCCTCGATTCCTCTTTTTCTTTCTTTATGAAGGAAGGTGCTCCACAATTGCGATTCAAGAGCATCATCGAGATGGCTCCGGTAGGCCTCATGAGCTACTTGGTCTGGATCCTTTCCCTGTTTTTTTTCCTCCTCGGAATCGACCGCTCTTCCGCCCAAGGGGATGGCCGGCCCCTCGTGCTCCAGCCGACCCTTGAGGAGACCGATCGAGTTCGCGCCATTGCCCAACCCGTAGCGCAAGCCCTTCTGCGAACCATTCGAGAGGAGCTCACCCATGCTCTGGCGACAGGGGGTCCCGCCGAGGCCGTTTCGGTCTGCCGGATCCAAGCCCCGCTACTCACCAAGGAGGTGCGGGAACGAGCGCAGCCGGCCGGCACGATCTTTTTGCTCAAGCGCACTTCGGATCGCGTGCGGAACCCGTCGGACGCAGCCGACCCCGTCGAACGGCAGGCTCTCCAGATCTACCTAGAGGCCGCGTCACGACACGAGCCTCTTCCGCCGGACCTGCTGCAAAAAGTCGTCGCCGGCGGGCGGACCACCTACCGCTACTACCAGCCGATCCGCGTAACGGCGCTCTGCCTCACATGCCACGGCGATCCGGCGACTTTGCCGCCCGATGTGAAAGCCAAACTTCGCGAGCAGTACCCTCAAGACCAAGCCGTCGGATACAAAGATGGGGATTTCCGCGGTCTGGTCGTCGTGGGTTTGAACTCGCCCTGAGAGACTTCCACATTCCGGCCCAAACACGGTGAAGATCCTTTCGCGCTATCTTTTCTCCTCCTTTCTCAAGCCCCTTCTCTTCTCGATCCTCGGCTTTCTCTCACTCCTGGTCCTGGCCGACCTCTTCGGTTCGCTCGAAGATTTCATCACCAACAAAACCCCTACCGCGACCATCCTCTCCTACTACACCGCTTTTTTGCCGGCGGCTCTGATCATTGTCGCCCCACCCGCCACTCTCTTTGCCGCGCTCTACTGCTTGATGCAATTCCAGCGCCACAGCGAGCTGATCGCCATGCAGAGCTGCTGCGTCCCGCTCAGTAGGATTTTTTCTCCTTTCCTCGTCGTCGGCATCGGTCTCACCGCCGTGCTCCTGGCCGTGCAACTCGGTCCCGGCGGCAATTCGCAGGCGAAGCGGGACCAGATCATGGAGCAGATCAAGGGCAATCGTTCCGTCGTCACCTCGATCCGAGGGATGATCTTCCGGGAGGAGGCCCAGCATCGGATCTGGTACTTTCAGGAAGTCAACCTGGCGACCAAAGAGGCGCACAATCTCGAGGTCCTCGTGCAGAACGCCCTCGGAGTCGATCAGAAAAAATATTTTGCCCGCCGGGGAATTTGGCGGGATGGCCATTGGGTCTTGATCGACGTCAATCGCATCGACTATGACGCCGCCGGCAACTTTCGCAACTCCACCCGCTTCCCCGAGCTCTCCCTCCCCTCTTGGGAAACTCCGCCCCGTCGCATGGTGGCCCTTCAGACCAAGCCACGAGATCTCGATGCCCGCGAGCTCTGGAAGCTGATCGAAAAGCCCGGGCGGCTTTCCGCCAGAACCCTCGCCCCCTACAAGATCCAGTTCTACAACCTTTTCGCCGAGCCCTGTTCCGCCTTCGTCCTCCTCCTGCTGGGACTTTCGGAGGGGGCCCGGCTCAATCGGAGACACCCGACCGCCGGCGTCTTCCATGCGATCTTCATCCTAATCGCCTTTTTCTTGATCTATCGGTTTTTCCTAATCCTCGGCCAGGGCTCTCGCATTCCCGCTCCGCTGGCCGTGAGCATCCCTCTCGTCGGCTTCCTGATCTTTGCGCTCTTTCGATTGGCTCCCCTCTTCGGTATCGAACCACGACGCCTCCTCGCAAGCTAGATCGCTCGGGATCGAGCGGGCTGCGAACGGACATGCTTCCGGAAGTTCGCCCCCGAGGGACAATCTGCCGCCAAAATTTGGCAAGACCGCGATAGCGGATTATCATATTTTTCTTCTACTCTTGGCGGCATGAGGCCCCGCCGGCGGCGATCCGAAGTTTCCCGACTTCTCGTTCGGATAAAAGGCCCAGCCGTCCGCCCATCTTCCGCCATAGTCCTTTGTTTGCTCTTCCTCTGTGCGCACGCGGGATACGCCGAAAGCTTCGAGCCGTCCGCCTCCGCTCCGCAAAGCCCGACCGTGCTGCCCGAGGTATCCGTGACGGCCGCTGCTCCGCCCGCATCGGACGTTTTGCCGACGGAGAGCTCCTCGGTCTACGGACTCGACCTCTCGGTTCTCGACACCCCACGGCAGGTGACCCAGGTCAACCAGACCCTGATGCGCTCCTCGGGGATGACCGCCCAAGGCTACCTCGATCCCTTGAGCACCGCCTTCCTGATCCCGGGGGC
>NZ_CABFUZ020000094.1 GCF_902143385.2 Methylacidimicrobium cyclopophantes | reverse complement strand
AGCGGTCGACGACCAGGATGTCGACCGTGTCAAAGCGCTCTCGGATGCGGAAGAGGAAAACGCCGATGACGATGAAGGCGATGAGGACCGCAAACGCGACGCTGATCTCTACGACGAGCGGCATCCCTTTCGCGCCCGCGGCGGCCAAAATCAGGCCGTTTTCCAGCGACATGAAACCGATGACCTGGCTGATCGCGTTGCGCCGCGTGACGATCATCAACATCCCTAAAAGAATTACCGCCAGCGCGAAGGCGAGATCTTCCCGGGAAAGACGATCTCCCGGCGGCGTAGTTCGCAGGGTCACTACGAGGGAAAGCGCGACGAGCGCCATGCCGGCGAGCATCGTAGGGCCGATTCCACCGACCGTCTCCAATATTTGGTGGATCCGCAACTGGACGACGATGCGACGGAGCGCGACAGGGATGAGGATGGCTTTGAAAACCAGGGCAATGGCGGCGGTGATGTAGAGATGGGGGGCATCCTGGATGTAGGCCTGCCAAGCGACCGAGAAGGAGAGGACGAGAGCATGGAGCGTGAACATATGGAGCAAAGCAAAGACCCGGTCCTGGTAGAGGAGCATGAAGCTCACCAAGACGAGGCTCCCGGAGAGCAGATGGGCGATGTCGAAGCTGAGCGCGCTCATGAAGGGAATGGGTCGGTTCTCCTGTTTACAGACTTCCGGATACAAAGCGAAGGAGCGTAGCGAGCAGGCCGAGCATGAGGGCCGCGCCGAGGAAGTCGGGGACACGGAAGAGGCGCATTTTGGCCAGAGTAATCTCGAAAACCCCGAGGGTGGTTCCCGCCACCACGAGCTTGCTCAGATAGAGGAAGCTGCCGAAGAGATAGGAGAGGATCGAGGAGCCCGGCGCGGCGAGCCTCCAGGGGAGGAAAATCGTTCCGATCAGGGAAAAATAGAGGAGCAGCTTGAGGGAGGCGGCCAATTCGAGCAGGGCCAGATGACGCCCGGAGTATTCGAGCACCATTGCTTCGTGAACCATCGTCAGTTCAAGATGCGTTGCCGGATTGTCGATGGGCAACCGGCTGTTTTCGGCCAGAGCGATGAGAAGAAGCGAGGCCAGAGCCAGGGCCATCGAAACGCGGAGTCCCACCGATGGCGAGAGGAGATAGGCGGTGATGGCCGAGAGTTCCGTCGAGCCTGCAACGAGAGCCAAGGTAAAGACTACCAGGAGCATAGCGGGCTCCGCCAGAGAGGCGATCATCACCTCCCGGCTCGCCCCGATGCCTCCGAAGCTCGTGCCGGCATCGAGGGCCGATAGGGCCAAAAAGAAGCGGGCGCTTCCGATGAGAGCGGTGATCGCGATGAGGTCGGCCCAAGGGCCGAACGGGAGACCCAGGCAGAAAGTGGGAACCAGGGCGGTCGCCAGCCAGGTGAAGGCAAAAATCAAATAGGGGGAAACTCGGAAAAGCCAAGAGGCATTGTCTGCCAAGACGGGGTTTTTGCGGAAAAGCCGAAAGAGCTCTCGATACGGTTGGAGGATCGAGGGGCCTTGCCTACCCAACAGCCGTGCTTTTACCTTTCGGACCAAGCCCGTAAGGCCGGGGGCCAAGAGCAAGACGAGGAGCATCTGTGCCGCTTGGATCAAGGAGGGGTGGATCAGAGCCATATGCTGAGCAAGGCGAGCAGAAAGATCAGGAGAAGGAAGACCAGAAGTAGATAGCGCCGAATGGTGAGAAACTGCATTGGGTTGAGTTTTCCTGCGAGGAAGAGGACGGCCTTGGCGATGGGTACATAGAGTCCTTCCCAAGCCGGATCATGAATCTTGACTGCGATCCGCGCGGGAGCAGGGTCCCCTGGAGGCGGCATCTCGACCTTTTCGCGTGCCCCGAAGATGCTCGAGGCGTAGACGCGGCGGATGGGTTGCGCAAAGCTCGCCGTCGTATATTGGGTTGCGGGGCTGGCATCCGGATAACCGCAATCCCACGCAGCCGATCGGCGAATCGGGCGGAATCCGATCGATCGGACCAATCCCGCGGCTCCCAGAGCGGTGATCGCGATCAGGACGAAGAGCAGAAGGGCATCATAGGAGCTTCGAGTCTGCGCAATCGGCACCATTGGTGCCCAGAAAGGAACGCTCTGTTGCGGCAGGGCTTGTCCGGCAAATTCCTTTACCACCGGCCCGAGTGCGTTGACCATTTGACCCGGAAATATGCCTGCCAACAGGCAGAAGAGTGCGTTGGCGAACATGGCGGCGAGGGACGGAGCTCCCACCTCTTTGGCTTCCGCCGCGGAGGCGGATCTCGGGCGCCCGAGAAAGCTCATTCCGAAGGCCTTGACGAAGCAGGCGGCTGCAAGTGCCGCCGATAAGGCCAAAAGGGCCCCGACGGCAACGATCAGGAATTTGAGCGCCCATTGAGGAAGATTCGGACTGACCAGGATTGCTTGGAAGGTGAGCCACTCCGATGCAAAACCGTTGAGAGGCGGCAGAGCCGAGATGGCGACACAGCCCACTAGGAAGGCTACGGTGGTGCCGGGCATCCGGTGGATCAGTCCTCCCATCTTTCCCATGTCTCTTTCCCCGGTGGACGCCAAGACCGCGCCGGAGCCGAAAAAGAGCAGGCTCTTAAACAAGGAGTGGTTCACCACGTGGAAGAGCGAGGCCGTCAGGGAAAGAGCGGCTGCCCAGGGAATGCGGTTTGCGGCAAAGGCCAAGGAAAGCCCGAGGCCGATGAAGATAATCCCGATGTTTTCCACGGTATGGTAGGCGAGCAGCCGCTTAAGATCGTGTTGCATCAAAGCATAGAGCACGCCCAGCACCGCGGTGATCCCTCCCAGGAAGAGGATGAGAAAGCTGCCTTCCCATGCGGCGGGACGAAGGAGATCGAAGATGACCCGTACGAATCCATAAACCGCCACCTTGGTCATCACGCCGCTCATGAGCGCGGAGACATGGCTCGGCGCGGCCGGGTGCGCCAACGGGAGCCAAGCGTGGAGGGGGAAGAGACCCGCTTTGGAACCCGCCCCGATCGTCACCAGGGCGAGCACGACGCTGGTCGTGAGAGGGGAAAGGGCCGTTTCGCGTATGACGGAAAAGGCATAGCTCCCACTCGTCGTCGCCAGCAGGCCGAAGGCGAGAATCAGTGCGAAAGCGCCGACCGCAGCCATGGTGAGGTAGACATGTCCCGCTCGCGCATTCGCTTCTTCCCGGTGATGGGAAACCACCAGGGCCCAGGAAGCCAGCGACATGAGTTCCCAGGCGAAGAGAAAGACATAGGCGTCGTCCGCCAAAACAACCCAGCTCATTCCGGCGAGAAAGAGCGGGAAAAACGGAAGGATTCGATCGGATGCCGACTCGTGCCGGCTATACCCGATGGCGAAGAGGGAGCTCGAGATCCCTCCCCACCCGATGATCGCCAGAAAGAGGGCGGAGAGCGCGTCCATGCGGAAATGGGCGCCGATCCACGGAAGTCCGGCCGGCAAGATCATCGCCGGGGGCTCTGCGGAGGGAAAGAGGAGTTCGCCGAGACCGCAGGCGAACGAGAGGAGAGAGAAAAGCGCGGTTGCGCCGTAAATGACCCCGTTTCGACCGGAAAAAGTCCTCAGCGGGAAGCTCGCAAGGCTGGTGAGCAGAAGCGCCGCCGAACAACAGAGCGCGATATCCAAGGTCATCTCGAGAAGTGCTTGCGCGGCAAGAAAACCGAGCCGACGAGGCAGAGAGCTCGCTCAAGAGAGTCGAATCGAGTTCTCTTGGACACGAACATCGCTTCGGCGATCCAATCGGCCGACAAGGACCTGCTTGTATAGGATCTCCCGCGGCGGCACAAGGGGGAAATGGATTTAAGGAGGCCGGAGAGGCAATCATCTCTCGCGCAAAAGGGCTTCGAGAAGCTCGTGGATGCGCTGCGGGTTGGCTTGCCCACGACTCTTTTTCATGACGAAGCCCTTGAGTGCGTTGATCGCCGCCGCCTTCCCAGCCTTGTAATCGGCGACGCTCTTCGGATTGGCGGCGATCGCCTCGCGGCAGAAGGCTTCCAATGCTTGTCTGTCGGATATCTGGGCCAAACCGCGCTCCTCCGCAATTTCTTTAGGGGATTTGGGAGTCCGTAGCAAAATCGCCAGCACTTCTCGCCCCTGTCGGGAATTGAGTCGGCTGTCGGACACCAAGTCTGCCAATTCCCCGAAATATTCCGGCGAAACGGTGGCGAGTTCCGGGGCCTCCTGACGAAGAGCCAGGTAGTCATTGAGGATCAGATTGGCCAGGGTGATCGGGTTGCGGGTGGAACGGGCCGCCGACTCGAAATAGTCCGCCAACGGCGGATCGGAGGCGAGGACGCTCGCCTGATATTCCGACAGCCCGTAGGTCCGGCAGAGGCGGTTCTTTTTCTGCTCGGGAAGCTCCGGCATGCGACCCTCGGCTTCCGTGCGAAGGCGGCCGTCGGTATGGATCGGCAGCAGGTCGGGGTCGGGAAAATAGCGATAATCATGGGCCTGCTCCTTGGTGCGCATCGGGATCGTCTCCCCCCGCGCGTCATCCCAGCGCATGGTCTGCTGAACTACCGTTCCCCCGGAGGAGACGAGCTCGATTTGGGACTCGATCTCATATTTGAGCGCACGCCGAACGGCGCTGATGCTGTTGAGATTCTTGATCTCGCGCTTCGTGCCGAAGTCTCTGGCTCCCGCAGGCCGCACGCTGATGTTCACATCGCAGCGAAGCTGGCCTTTCTCCATATCGACATCGCTCACGTTTCCATAGCGCAGGATTTCCCGAAGCGTCGTGAGAAGCGCGAAGGCTTCCTCCGGCGTGGTCAGGTCTGGTTCCGTGACGATTTCCATGAGCGGGGTGCCTGCTCGATTGAAGTCGATTCCGCTCCGGCTCTCGAGATGGAATGACTTGCCCACATCTTCTTCGAGGTGGATCCGAACGAGTCGCACCTTCTTGTTTGCCAGAGCCTGCGGCTCCTTTTGCGCATCCTTGGGGAAGCTGAGAGAGGGCAGAGTCAAGCTGCCTCCCTGGCAGAGCGGCTGGTCGTATTGGGAAATCTGATAGTTCTTCGGCATGTCCGGATAGAAATAGTTCTTTCGGTCGAACTTGGCGCGGGGCGCGATGGTCGATCCGAGCATGAGGCCCGTCAGGATCGTTTTGATGACGGCTTCCTCGTTGGGAACGGGAAGAGCACCCGGAAGACCGAGGCAGACTGGGCAGAGATGGCTGTTAGGCTCGGCTCCGAACTCGTTCCGACATCCGCAGAAGAGCTTGGTCTGCGTCTTGAGCTGAACGTGAACCTCAAGACCGATGACCGCTTCGTATGTCATGGCAGCGTCCTCATTCCAAAGGAGGTCGGCGGGTATGCCAGTCGGTGCTCTGCTCGTAGGCATATCCAACCTGGAGAATCGTCTCCTCCTTCCACATCGGACCGATGATTTGCAGACCGATCGGAAGGCCGGACCGCGTAAAGCCGCAGGGCAGCGAGAGCGCGCAAAGCCCGGCGAGATTGACGGCGATCGTAAAGATGTCCGCCAAGTACATTTGCAGCGGATCCTCGGTCCGTTCGCCGAGACAGAAGGCTGGAGTGGGAGAAGTCGGAGTTACGATCGCCTGGCAATCACGAAATGCGGCCAGAAAGTCCTCTCGAATCCGCACCCGCACCTTTTGCGCCCGGAGATAGTAGGCATCGTAGTAGCCGGAGCTGAGTGCGTAGGTTCCCAAAAGGATCCGCCGTTTCACCTCACGGCCGAAGCCTTCGTCACGCGTTCGCCCGTACGTTTCGAGAAGGTCGTCGCAGCCGGAGGCGCGTCTTCCGTAACGCATCCCATCGAACCGAGCCAGGTTGGCCGATGCTTCCGCGGTGGCGACCAGGTAGTAGGAGGCGATCGAATAGGAGGTGTGGGGAAGGGATATTTCGCGAATGATCGCTCCGAGTTCTTCGAAGTGGGAGATCGCTTTGCGCGTCGCGGCCTCGACCTCGGGATCGATCCCACTCACGAAATATTCCTTGGGAACACCGAGCGTCATGCCTCGAATCTCTTCCCCGAGCTTCTTCGAAAAGGAGGGAGCGTGTTCCGGTGCGCAGGTGTTGTCCCGGGGATCCTGACCCGCGATCATTTCCAGGAGCAGCGCCGCGTCGGCAATCGACTTGGTCAGAGGACCGATTTGATCCAAGCTCGAGGCGAAGGCCGTTAGGCCGTAGCGGGATACCCGCCCGTAGGTCGGCTTCAATCCGACGCAGCCGCAGAAGGCTGCGGGTTGTCGAATCGATCCTCCCGTGTCGGTACCCAGAGCGGCGATCGCCTCGTGAGCGGCGACAGCCGCGGCCGAGCCTCCGCTGCTTCCCCCCGGCACGCGCGAGAGATCCCATGGGTTGCGGGTAACGCCCCAGGCCGAATTTTCCGTCGAGGAGCCCATCGCGAACTCATCCATATTGGTCCGGCCCAGCAAGATGGCGCCTGCGGCCCGGAGTCTCTCGATCACCGTCGCGTCGTAAGGAGCGATGTATCCCTCCAGGATTCGCGAGGAGCAGGTGCAGGGCTCCCCGCGAACGTTGATCACGTCCTTGATGGCGATGGGAACTCCCCCCAAGGGAAGGGAGAGATCGGCCTTCTTGGCCGATTCCAGTGCGCGTTCCGGATGGAGATAGTTGTAGGCTTTGAGCTTTGGATCTACCGAGGAGATACGATCGAGCAGCGATTCGACCACCTCGGTGGGATGGACTTCCTTGGCGAGGAGCTGCTTGCGCAGCTCTTGGATCGTGGAGAAGGCGCAGCTCACTCGAGGATCCGAGGGACGAGGAAGAGTCCGCTCGCTTGTTGCGGCGCGTTTTGCAGGGCTTCTTTCTGCGAAAGCCCCGGAAGAGGGCAATCGGAACGCAGCCGGTTTTGAAATCCTTTTTCCTCGCCGATGAGGACGATTTCGCGGATGTCGACCTCCTCGAGCTTCTTTACATAGGCGAGCACCTGCTCGAGTTGATTGCCGAAGGTCTCGATTTCTTCCGGGGAGAGTCGAAGGCGGGCGAGATCCGCCACATAGGCGACGTCGATTCCAAGCGTTGGCACGGAATATCCATACCGGAATGCGCCGGTTTCTGGCAAGGCGGGGAATGCGCGCGCTCCATTGCGCTTGTTCGCGACGAAAGAAGTGCGATAGGAAGTGGAGCAAGCAAACGAAGATTTCTATGACGGAACGACCAGCGATTTCTCCGACGCGCCAGGAAGATTTTCCGGAGTGGTACCAACAGGTCATTGCCGCGGCGGACTTGGCGGAAAATTCCGAGGTGCGGGGCTGCATGATCATCAAGCCTTGGGGATATGCGATCTGGGAGAGGATGCAGCGGGAGCTCGATCGGAGAATCAAGGCCGCCGGCCATCGCAACGCCTATTTCCCGTTGTTCATCCCTTTGAGCTTTCTCGAAAAGGAGGCGGAGCATGTCGAAGGCTTCGCCAAGGAGTGCGCGGTGGTGACCCACCATCGGCTGGAGGCAACGGAAGGCCGTTTGGTACCGGGGGCGCCGCTTGCCGAGCCTCTCGTCGTCCGTCCGACGTCGGAGACGATCATCGGAGCCGCGTTCGCTCGGTGGATTCAATCGTATCGAGATCTGCCGCTGCGGATCAACCAGTGGGCCAATGTGGTGCGCTGGGAGTTGCGGCCCAGGCTTTTTCTGCGCACCAGCGAGTTTCTGTGGCAGGAGGGTCACACGGCACACCAGACGGCTGCCGAAGCGGAAGCCGAGGCGCTCCGCATGCTCCGGCTCTACGAGGGATTTCTGCGGGAGATGCTCGCTCTTCCGGCCATCGCGGGGGAAAAGACCCCAGGCGAGCGCTTTCCAGGAGCCGTGCGGACGCTCACGCTCGAAGCGCTCGTCCAGGATCGAAAGGCGATCCAGGCCGGCACTTCGCACTTTTTGGGACAGAACTTTGCCCGTGCCAACGGCATCACCTTCCTCTCTCCGGAGGGGATGCGAGAACATGTCTGGACGACAAGCTGGGGGGTGAGCACCCGCCTCGTGGGAACCTTGATCATGGCCCACTCCGATGATAACGGCCTCGTTCTTCCACCGCGCGTGGCTCCCTGCCAGATTGTCCTTCTACCCCTGATCCGGCGCGAGGAAGAGCGGACGGCGATTGAGGAGGCTTGCGCGAGGCTGGCTGCGGAGTTGGCGGAGCGGAGCTATGCCGGAGAGCCGCTTCGTGTCGAGATCGATGCCCGTCCGTCGGCCGGAGGCGCCAAAAATTGGGAGTGGGTGAAGAAAGGGGTTCCCCTCCGTGTGGAAATCGGTCCTCGGGAGGTTGCTGCGGGAACGCTTTCGATCGGCCGGCGGGATCGGCCGCCGCGCGAGCGCCTCTCTCAGTCGGTTCGCCAATTCGTGGCAGAGGTGGAGGGCATTTTGACGCAGATGCAGGAGGGCTATTGGGATCGGGCGGTCGCCTTCCAGAAAAGCCATACCCGCCGTATTGCATCCCGCGAAGAGTTCCTCGAGTTCTTTACCCCGAGAGATGCCGAAAGACCGGAGATTCATGGAGGATTCGCCGAAATACCCTGGTCCGGCGATGCCGCACTCGAAGAAAAGATCCGCGAAGAGCAGAAGGTTACGATCCGTTGCATCCCTCTCGACCAGGAGCCCGCTCCGGGAACCTGCCCTTTCTCGGGAAAGCCCGGAAAATACCGGGTCCTTTTCGGAAAGGCCTATTGATCCCCGTTCCTCGCCGAGCACTCCCTTTCCGGGCATTTCTCTCCCAGCGGAGGGAAGTGCGTTATAGTTGCTCGGTGAAGGCTTCCGCCGTTCTGCTGGTCTCTCTCTGCGCAGCGGGCTCGATCGGCTCGCTCAGAGCCGCTCTTCCGCCTCCCAGGGAGTCCGCAGAGCTCGCCGCCCAATACGAGGCCGTAAGCAGACCGCAGTTTGTTCAGGGACGGGAACTCCTCTCCCTCCTCTCGATCGAACCGGGCGACGTCGTCTTGGATCTGGGTTGCGGGACGGGAAGGCTCGCGGAGTATACGGCAAAGCTCGTCGGCCCTCATGGAAAAGTGATCGGAATCGATCCTTCCCCGTATCGAATCGCCATCGCGAAGCGGAGGGAACGCTCGGGCCTTTCCTTCGAGGTGGCCGGTTCCGACGATCTTTCTTCCTTCGCAAGCGGCTCTTTCGATCGCGTCTATCTCAACTATGTTTTCCATTGGATCGAAAACAAAGCCGAAGCCCTTCGAGAGATCTATCGGATCCTAAAGCCGGGAGGCAGGCTCGGAATCAGCACGGGGTTGAAAAGTGGCCAGCCGTCCCGGGTGCGCGAGCTCATTCGGGAATCGATTCGAGAAGTACTGGGCAATGTTCCTCCCAATCTCTTTTTGTCCCCTTTTCGCATGACTCGGAAAGAGCTTCGGGATCTGGCCGAGCGGGCCGGATTCCGGATCGTCGACTTGCGAGTGTTCCCTCTTTCGGATTACGCAAAAGATCCGAACGAAGTCATTGCGTTTCTCTCCGCCAGCAGCTCCGGGAGATTCCTCTCGGGGGTGGGGGATGCGGAGCGGCAGCGCATTATCGCATCGCTCAAAGAGAAATTGAGCAGACTAGAGACGGGCCGAGGCATCGAGATGGAGCATCCGGCGATCTTTCTCGTCGGAGAAAAGCCGAGGTAATGGCTTTCGCCAATCGATGGAGTCCCTCGGGAGCCGGATCGTTGAGCGGGGGAAAGGACGGCGGAGAGGGGCACCGGGCACCGGGCCGCCATCGGCCCGGCGCCCGGAACGGGATTCGATCAGCTTAGATCGGCTAGACACTCGTCGAGCCAGCCGAGAAGCTGCCGTACGGTCTGCGGCGTCTCATCCCCCATGTGAGAGATCCGGAAGGTCTCTCCCTTGAGCTTTCCGTATCCGCCGTCGATTACGCACTGAAAGCGGCTTCGTAGGCTTTGAATCCACTTCGCTACGTCGACCTTTCGCGTATTCGAGGCGCAGGTGAGAGAGAGAGAGGCAAAGCCCTCTTTGGGGAAGAGCCCGAAGCCGCGATCCTTGATCCAAGAGCGTACGATCTGCGCATTCTCCCGGTGGCGCGCATAGCGCGCTTCGATCCCCTCCGCGGAAATTTCTGCGAGCTTCTGTCGGAGCGCGTAAAAGTGGCCGATCGACGGGGTGCTCGGCGTCATGTTCTTTTCGTGGTTCTTTTGAAACTCGATGAAATCGAAGTAATACCCGCGCCCGGGCACCGTCGCCGCCTTGGCCAAGGCTCGCTCGGAGACCGAAAAGAGCGCTGCTCCGGGGGGGAGAGCGAGCGCTTTTTGCGTTCCGGCCAGCATGACATCGATTCCCAACTCGTCGAAGGGGATCTTGAGCACGCTGAAGGAGGAGACCGTATCCACGATGAAGGAGACACCCGGAAAATCCCGCATGACTTCCGCGATTTCCCACAATGGATTCATGAGGCCGGTCGAGGTTTCGTTGTGGATCAGCGTGAGCGCATCGAAGTCGCCGGTCGCAAGCTTGCGACGCACGGCTTCCGGATCGACCGGCGTGCCCCACGGGAAGGCGAGAAGCTCTGCGGCCTTGCCGCTGCGCAGGGCGACATCATACCACTTATCGGAGAAGGCACCGTTGGCACAGCAGAGCACCTTCTTGTTCACTAGGTTGCGGATCGCTCCTTCCATAATGCCCCAGGCGGAGCTTGTGCTGAAGTAGACAGGCCTCTTCGTATAAAAGAGGGCCTGCAGTTTGGGCTGTAGATCCGCGTAGAGCTCTTGAAAGCTTTTGCTTCGATGTCCGATCATGGGCGCGGCGTACGCTTGGAGTGTTTCTGGAGAAACTTCGACCGGCCCCGGGATAAAAAGTTTTACGTGAGGTATCATTCTGGGAGGATAGGGATCAGATGCGTAAAAGGCAATGGCTTCTCCTAGCGTCGATTTGTCTCTTGTCCGTCCGAGCCCTTGCCGAGCCTGGACTGGAAGAAATTCTCCGGGAGGTTGTCGCCCGCGACGACGAAGCGAAGCAGCGCCTGCTTCGCTTGGAGTATTGCCAAGAGATCCGTACCGATCAGCTCGACGGAAGCGGGAATACGAAGAAGACCGATGAGATTCGGCTGGTGGTCAAGCCGGGCGAGGGCCTGCTCTTGGTTCCGAACTCCTCTGCGGGAACGGTTTCCGTCCAAAAGTTGAGCAGCCAACAACTTCGGGAGGCTCGAGCAGCGCAGCAGGTCAGTGATTTCCTGGCGATGCGCAATCTCGTTCCTCGTTACGCGATCCAGCTCGAAGGGGAAGACGTCTGGAATGGACAGCGGGCCTATGTCCTTGCCTTCTCGCCGAAACCGGACGCTCCTTGCCATTCCCGAGCGGATCGAGTGCTCAATGCCCTGCACGGAAGAGTTTGGGCGCGGAAAAAGGATTGCTCCGTGCTTCACGTCGAGGCGAACTTGACTCGGCCGGTTCCCATTGCCTGGATCTTTGCCTCCGTCGACCAGCTGGATGTCTGGTACGAGGCTTCGAGCCCTTCGCCGGATCTAGGGGTTCTTCCAGCCAACGGGTGGGTGGAATACCGTGTCGGCACCTGGTTCGGAAGCAACCACGCGAAGCAGCAGGTGGTCATGAGAAACTACCGGCGCGGCGATCTGACGGCGGGGGCCGCTCCATAAGCGTGGGTGCCGGCGCGGGTCGGCGGTAGTTGCCCCCGCGCTCCGTTGGACAAAGGTTGTCATCTTCCCGGGGAGCGGCTAAAAAGGAGCTCAGAGGTTCTGTGCGCCGAGGAGCCAGGGGAAACGCCTATCCTCGGAAAAATCGGCTCCCGGATGGGAATCCAAATCGATTACCCTCGGCGGTCTCTCCGCC
>NZ_CABFUZ020000093.1 GCF_902143385.2 Methylacidimicrobium cyclopophantes | reverse complement strand
CTCCCGCCACTCAGAGTCTCCCTGATGGCGGTAGCGGAGGCGAACTTCGATACGGTCGTGACCGTCGGAAAAGACATGGGCCTGGACGCAAAGCGCTTCCCCCAACGCCCGTTTCACCGGGAAGCGGGGATCGTCGATTTCCGGCAGAATCCGGCTCACCACGGCGCGCCGTCTCCCGTCGGCAGGCCAGGAACGCAGTGTACAGGTTTCCATAGATGCGGGAAGGGTCGGGCTTTCTCGGATCCGGAAGAGGCATCTATTGGGAAGGAGGAAGGAGGAGGCGGGCAAGCAGAAAAGCGTTGAGCCCGACGATGGCTGCGCTGATCAGCCATCCCGCGATGTTCGTCCAAAGAGAGTTGCGGAGCGGCCCCATCCACCGGGAGCTTTGGGTGAAGAGCAGGAGGGGGACGAGCGCAAAACCGATTCCGAAGCTCAACAGGACCTGCGAGGCGACCAAAATTTTCGTTGTGTCGATACCCAAAGCGATCACGAGAATCGCCGGTGCCATCGTAACCAAGCGTCGCAGCCAGATCGGAATCGCAAAGCCGACGAAGCCCTGCATGATGACTTGGCCGGAGAGGGTTCCTACCGCCGACGAGGAGAGGCCGGAGGCGAGGAGAGAGAGCGCGAATGCTCCCGCCGCCAGCTTGCCCAGCATGGGCGAGAGGGCGCGGTAGGCTTGCGTGATCCCGTCTCCTCTCTCGGGGGGAGCGCCGGCAAACGCCGCGGCTGAGACCGCAAGCATGGCGAGATTGATGACGCCGGCGATCGCCATCGCCAGAGAGACGTCGAGGAAGGAAAGCCGAATCAGCTTGCGCTTTTCCGCAAGCCGCCGGGCCGGGATGCGCCGTTGGGTCAGCGCAGAATGGAGATAGATCGCATGGGGCATCACCGTCGCCCCGATAATCCCGGCGGCCAAATATGCGGCCTCGGCGCTGGGGATGCTGGGCACGAGGAGGCCGTGGAGGCTCTCCGAGAGCGAGGGATGGACCCAGAAGAGCTCGAAGGCGTAGCAGACCGCGATAAAGCCGACGAAGATCGTGAGCAGGACTTCGAGGTAGCGGAAGCCCCGCGGCCGCAGCCCGAGGATCAGAAAGGAGACGGCTCCGGTCAGCAGGGCGCCGACCGAGAGGGGAATCCCCAAGAGGAGTTGGAAGCCGAGGGCAGCGCCCAAGAACTCCGCGAGGTCGGTCGCGATCGCCATCAGCTCGGCTTGCAGCCAGTAGGCGATCCGGAGAAGGGGATGGGGCAGCAAATCGCGGATGCACTCGGGAAGATTCTTGCCCGTGACGATTCCCAGCTTGGCCGAGAGACCCTGCGCAAAGAGCGCGATGAGGTTCGACCAGAGTACGACCCAGAGCAGCTGATAACCGTAGCGAGTTCCGCTCTCGATGTTGGTTGCGTAATTGCCCGGGTCGATATAGGCGACGGCGGCGATGAAGGCCGGTCCCAGGAAGGGAACGAATCGGCCCACATTGCCGGCCCATTTGCCCGAAAGGACCTCGGCAGCCTGTTCGCGGACCGAGACATCCCATCCTTCGGTGGGAATCGGGGGGCGAAGGGGATTCGGCTTCAACGGCGTTCCTCCCGAAAGGCGGGCGGATGCATCGTTAGAGGCCCTCTATCGCGCGTCCGCTCGTTCGCTCCTTCTCCTCCCAATCGGCGGCCGCAGGGTTGGGCGGAAGATCGACCAGCAGATGAGCGGCCAAAAGAGACGGAACGAGAAAGCGGCTTCCCCGGACCAGCAGGGCGACGCCGTCGGGGTGGCTGTCGGCAACTTCGATGGGCGTGCCGGGAAGGAGGCCGAGCTTTTCCACCAGATTCAAAGCATCCTGGTCTTGGAGAGTGATGCGGCAAATCGTCCCTCGGCTTCCCTTGGGGAGCCGCCCGAGCGACACGAGGTGGCGATCTTCTGCGAGAGCGAGCTCCTGGGTCGGAATCGGATCCCCGTGGGGATCCCGCTCAGGGTGCGAGAGGAGTTCGGCCACCTTCTGCTCGAATCGCTCACTGATCACATGCTCCAGCTCCTCGGCCTCTTCATGGACTTCGTCCCAGCGGTAGCCGAGCATCCGGGAGAGGAAGGCTTCCAGAAGTCGGTGGTGACGCACCAGTTCTAGGGCGATCCGCCGCCCCGCCTCCGTCAAATGGACCGCTCGGTAGGGCGCCCGCTCCACGAGACCCTCTTCGGCGAGCTTCTTGAGCATTCCAGTCACCGAGGCCGGCCGCACCCCGATGCGCTCCGCCAGTTGTTGGGTGGTGGCCCCACGCGGCGACTCGTCCAAGAGAAGGATCTGCTTTAGGTAATCTTGTTGGGAGTGGCTCAGGGATGAGGAACCGGCCGAGCTCTTGGCTTGCACCGCGCCTTCTTTCATAACGAAAGAAAAGTTAGCCTTTCCTAAGATAGCCCGTCAATGGAAAGAGGGGGGTTGTTGCCAGCGGGCTGGCTCTTCGCCTGCGGGAAAAGCTCCTCTCTTGCGAGGAGAAGACGATCTGGCTGCCGATGGGCGACCGCCAGCGCGCAGAAAAATCGATCTTCCTCCCGCCAACCTCGCACATACCAGGGTGGAGCGGACGGTTCGGGGGGCGCGACGAGTTCCCAAGGACTCCGCCGCCCCGGTCGGACGAACCAAAACGAGCGTAAGGGACGGTGGAGGCCCATGCCGCAGCCCTTGAGGAAAGCCTCCTTTTTCGTCCAAATCCGGAGGAGAGCGGCCGTCCGCTCTTCGGGCGGTGCCGCTCCCACGATGGCCGCTTCCTCGGGCGAGAAGAAACGTCGGGCGAACCGAAGGGGGTCTTTTCGCGGCAGGTGGGCTTCGAGGTCGATTCCTACCGGAAACGCCGCCACCGCGGCGATCCAACGGTTTTCCGAGTGGGAAAGGTTAAACCAGAGGCTGAAGGAGTCGGGAAGGAGCGGCTTTCCCCAACGGTTCTTCTCGAGAGGGACCTTTTCGGGAGCGAGGCCGGTGTAGCGGGAAAGAAGGGAACGCAGCGCCCTCTCGCTCCGGAGAGCGCGGAGCCGGCCCGGAAGATTCGGTTCGGCTTCCCCTTGCGCATCGAAGAGCGAAAGAGCCCCGGAAAAGAGATGAACTGCGGAGGGGTCGGGGAAGGGGGGAGCCATCAGCGTCAACCGGGCGATCCCTTTGCGAGCAGGGTGAGGACGTTGCGCCGTAGTTCCGTCAGGGCCTCCAGCGGTTCAGGCGTCTCCTGCGAGAGGACCACCTCGAGCAGGAAGACTCCGGCGAACTTCCCCCGCCGCAAGGCGGTGAGCCAAGGGGCCCAATCGATCTTTCCGCGTCCGGGCGGGAGATGGTCATCGGCCGTCCCGCGATTGTCGTTGACATGGAGCGCAATCACTCGGCTGGCGAGGATCTCGTAGAGTTGTTGCAAGGGCCAGGGGCGCCAGAGGAAGCAATGGCCCGTGTCGAAGCAGATCCCCACCTCGTTCTTTGGGTAGGGCGCGACGAGCTCGAGCAAAAGAGAGGGATCGGCGGTCAGAAGATGCGGCAGGAGGGTCTCGATGGCGAGCGCGACGCCGCGAGAGCGGGCCTCCCGGTGGAGAAGGGCGAGGCTCTCTCGCAAGGCTTCCACCCGGTCCGCCCGAGCTGCTTCCGAAATCCGGGAAAGCTCTGCGGCTGAACCGTGGAGGACGAGGGTAGGCGCACCTAGGGCGGCAGCGGCCTCGACCGCTTCCGAGAGCAACGCGGTGGTCCGCTTCCGGCGGACCGGATCGGGATCGCTGGGATCGAGGTCGGTCGAATAGGGAGCATGGAAGCTCGCGACCCGCAGAGAGAGCTCCCGCAGAAGCCTGTTTACTCCCTCGATCTCTCCGGAATTGCGCCAGTCGAAAGGGGTCGGACCGAGACGATCCCCGGTCCAGAGCTCCGCTGCGCGGAAGCCCGCCCGGGCGATCAGCGGGAGAACTTCTCGAACAGGCTTAGAGAAGAGCACCCCCGTCGAGAGCCCGAGTTCCATTTGTCCCTTTCCCTCGATAATCCGCGAGGTTGAAGCCGCAAAAAGGCTGCCAGCAATATCCTTTTTCCTGGTGGCTGATGCAATTGAGATCGATTTCCCTATCGGTCCCCGTGAGCACGAGGCCGGAGAAGAGCCGAACGTAAAAGCGGGCACGGGTAGCCGCTTCGTACTTGTCCCAGAGGTCGCCCCAGCCATAATCCTCTTCGTACCGCGTGCGAACGAGCTCTGCGATTTCGGAGGGCTCCCAGCCGCATGCCAAGAGCACGCGCGTCAGCGTTTGGAGGTTGGTCGGCTTCAAAAGATGGGGATTCGGCTCGCGGAGGCAATGGAGGACGCAGGGCGGAAGCGCTCCAAGGCTCGGCCTCGGGCGGATGGGATTCTCTTCCATCCGTCGATGAACCTGGGCCAAAGGCGAGTTTTCGTAATCCTTGTGCCAGCCGAGGATCGATGGCGATGCGTCGGGGATCGCAACGGAGCTCTCTTGGGCGAGGACGACGGCTCGATTCCAGTCTACGCGTGCCGCCAACAACTCTTGGAGCAGGGACTTCGCGCAGCGAGGCAAAAGAACCGGTAGGGGCAGCTCCCTGCCGGCGCGCTCTCCATACTTCTCCCAGAGCACTCGGTGCTTCTGGTAGACCGAGAAGGGGCACCGGGTGGCCCTGCGGGGCAGTGGATCCCCGAAGAGCGAGAGGTCGAGGGAGACCGCTTCGCGATGGCCGTTCGGGGAGACGCGCCCGACGGCCACATCGGTCGGAACCGTTGGAAGGCGCGCAGTTCCTTCGAGGGGAGCAGAGTCATATTCCCGTAAGATACGGTGGAGGAGGATCTCGAAGAGACGGCCCAGAGTCTCGTAGGCCGCCGCTTCCGGAAAAGAGAAGCTGCGTCCGAAACGTTCCGCGAAACGATTTCCCCATTCGATTAGCCGTCCGGAAGCAGAGCCGGAGGCAGCCAGGAGCGAGAATGCGGGGGAATCTTTCCCCACTCGAAAGACGAAATGGTAGCCCTGGCCGGTCAGAATGGTCAGCGGCTCGATCCCATAGGCGCCGAAGGAGCGACGGATCGTCCTATAGAGAGGCTCCATCCTCGAGAAGACCTCCGCCGGCTGGAAAAAGATTTCCGCGGGATAATCCCTATTGACGTATTCGATATCCAAGATGCCGAGGAGGGATGCTCGATCCCAGAGTGACCGGAGGATGTCCCCTCCCGCCTCGAGGATTTCCGCGAAGCGCTTCTTCTCGACCGAGGCGTGGGGCTCCGAGACTGCGGGATCGCCCTTCTCCCCGATCCCATAACGAACGAGGTATACGCAGGAAAATCCTTCCGGATCCTCGGGAGATCCGCCGCAATACTCGGCGATTCTTCGGCGAACGGAGGGCTCTCGGTAGTAGTCCCGCAAACTTCCTATGCCCATCGACTTCTACAATGCCTCATGCCTGGAGGGAGCGAAAGGCGGGAATGCGATCCCTCGTTCGCGCCGTCGGCCAAGAGGCTTTATCTTTCCGTAAGGAACCGATCCGGACGCCGATGACGATTGCGACTCATCCGCCGCTCTTTCTCCCCTGGCCGGGTTTCTTTGCCAAGGCGTTCCGCGCCGATGCCTTGGTTGTCCTCGACGAGGTCCAGTTTCCGCTCGGCCGAAGCTGGATCAGTCGCAATCGCATCAAGAACGAGCGGGGAGAGCTCTGGCTCACGGTCCCCGTGAGGAAGAGCGGAAGAGGCAAGCAGCGGATTTGTGAGGTGGAGATCTGCGAGGGGCTTCCATGGCGAAAAAAGCATCTTTCTTCGCTCCGACAGGCCTACGCCCATGCTCCCTATCGTAAGGAAGTCCTTCTCTTGGTCGAAGCGATCTATGGCCAGACGACCGCAAGGCTCGTCGATCTCAACCTCGCGCTTCTCCGCCTCTTCTGGGAGGTGTGGAAGATCCCGGCGACCCTCCTGCGGCAATCCGAGCTGGCCGTCGAGGGGAAGGGGACAGAGCTCCTCGTCGATCTCTGCGAAAAGCTCCATGCGACGCGCTATCTCCTCTTCCCCTTTGCCGCGAAGTTCCTCGATCTCGCCCAATTCCGGTCGGGAGGAATCGAGCCGGTCTTCCTTCCGTTCCGCCCGCCGGTCTACCCGCAGCTCTGGGGGGAGTTTCGATACAACCTTTCCGCTCTGGACCTTCTTCTCAACTGCGGAGCGAAAGGGAGGGAGCTCCTTGCATAACCCACTTTATTCAAGAAACATAAAAACTTCGGGATTGGAGAAATGGAGTGGCAGGGCCTAGGACGATCGGGCATTCTCTCCAGTCATGAAACCGCCGTTTTCTTTCCTCTCGGTCGTAGGCAAGGTCCTGGTCGCCGCTTCGCTCTTGGCCATCGTCGCCTGCTCGGAAAAGCCCAAGCCGCAGCCGACGCAGCAGACGCCCGCCCCGACCTACCAGCCGCTCGACCAGAAAAGCTAGCGGAAATTCGCGGCGTCCCGCATAGGCTGATCGCTTCCCTCCCGGAGTCGGAATCGGGCTCGCCTCCTTCCCTTGCCCTTGAGTAAGCTGAGAAGGAGGCGATCCAATGTTTCGTTCCATGCGGGGACGGCTCGTCCTCCTCTTGCTTTTGCTTGTCGCGGCTACAGCCTCGGCGGGAGCTCTCATGGTGGCCCTCTTCCGCCAATCGGCTTCGGCCCGAGCCGCGCAAGCGCAGGCGGAAAGTGGCCGCGCCTGCGATGCCATCGCCGAGGGGTACGCGGTCTTTGCGGCCAAGCTGCCTATGGCTCCTCTCGAGAGCTCGGAGGCTTCTGCTCGCCTCCGCCTGGCCGAAGTCATCCGCCAGGCCCTGCGGGACCGGCCGGCCATCGAAGGCGGCATCTGGCGGGAAGGGAAGGGCTCCTTGGCCTACGCCTATCCTACCTATCCAGGGGAAAGGCCAAAGACCGACGTACCGGAGGCGGAGCTCCCGCGGATCGAAGCCGTCAACCATGCCTCCTTGGAAGCCGATCGCCAGGTCGTGCAGCGGTATGCCACTCCTTCCCAAACCCTGCTGCTCACCGCCTCCCCGCTGCCCGGCCCCATCCCGGGGTTGACCGCTTGGACGATGACGCGCGTCTTGCCGTTCGCCGGCCGCAGCTACCGCCTTTTGACGGCCGGCTTGTCGATCCTCTTCGCGACGGTCCTCGCCGCCGCGGTCCTGTTGAGCCACTTCACCCTCTCCTGGTCCCGGCACGTTCGGCGCATCGAAAGCGCATTGCAGGCGCACGACATCACCGATCTGCCTACCTTGGCCGCAACCGGCGAGCGGGAACTCGATCGGATCGTCTCCGCGCTGAACGACGCCGGATCGCGGCTCTCCGAGGCGCGTAAGAGGGCCGACCACCTTTCTCGGCAAGTGGCCGCGGCCGAACGTCTGGCGGCCATCGGGCGAGTCTCCGCCGGAATCGCCCATGAAATTCGCAATCCGATTGCGGCGATGCAGCTCAAGGCCGAGAACGCCTTGAGCGGAGACGGGCCAAGCAAGGATGGGGCTCTGAGGATGATTTTGGGCCAAATCGATAGGCTCGATGCGCTCCTCCGTCGCCTCCTTTCGGTTACCGAGCGTGAAAAGCTCCGCTGCGAGGCGGTCAGGCTCGAGCCCTTTCTCTCCTCCTGCGTCGCGACGCTAACCGATCTTGCGAAGGCGAAGAACCTCACCCTAGTCCATCGCGCCGATGCCCAAGGAGGATGCTTCGATCCGGAGCAGGTCCGCCGGGCCGTCGACAACCTCCTGCGCAACGCGATCGAAGCCGCACCAGAGGGGACGGAGGTCTCGATCCGGGCTCGTAAGACCCTCGAGGGGCTGGTCTTCCTGGTCCATGACTCGGGGAACGGCCCGCCCGCTCACGTCCGAGAGCATCTCTTCGAGCCGTTCGTGACCGGCCGGCCGGGCGGGACGGGACTTGGGCTCTCGATCGTCCGAGAGATCGCGTCGGCGCATGGGGGGAGCGTGCGCCTCCTCGAGCCCGAGCGGGGAGCGGGCACCACCTTTGAAATGGTTCTTCCATGGCCACGATCCTGATCGTCGACGATGACCTTGCGCTCTCCGAAGCTCTCGCCGAGACCGTGCGCAGCCTCGGCCACAGAGCCCGGATCGCCGCGTCGGGGGAGGAGGCGCTGGCCGCCCTCGGGGAGAGAGCGGTCGATGGGGTGCTGCTCGATCTCCGGATGCCGGGAATGGACGGTCTCGAGTTGTTGGGGCGCATCCAGCGACGAGCCGATGCGCCCCCGGTTGCTGTCTTGACGGCCCACGCGACCGCGGCCAACACGATCGAAGCGATGCGGCTGGGAGCCTTCGACCATTTAACGAAGCCGATCGGCCGAGCCGACTTGGCCCGCCTTCTCGGCGAGATGTTGCAGGTGAAATCCCGGAGCCTCCGGAACCGTCCCGAAGTCGGCACGCCCGAGTTCGTTGGTTCCAGCGAAGCGATGCGAAAGATCCAAAAGATCATCGGCATGGTCGCCGACAGCGATGCGACGGTTCTGGTGGAGGGAGAGACCGGAACCGGCAAGGAGCTGGTCGCCCGGGCGATCCACGACCATGGTCGGCGTCGCGACAAGCCGTTTGTGGCCGTCAACTGCGCCGCGATTCCGGCCGAGCTTTTGGAAAGCGAACTGTTCGGCCATCTTCGGGGGGCTTTCACCGGCGCCCACGCCGATCGTCGGGGCGCATTTCTCGAGGCCGATGGGGGGACCCTCTTCCTCGACGAGATCGGCGACATGTCTCTTTCCTTGCAACCGAAGATCCTTCGAGCCCTTCAAGAACGAGTGATCGCTCCGATTGGAGGAAAGCCGATGCCGGTAGACGTTCGCGTCGTTGCCGCGACCAACCGCGATCTGCTCGAGAGGGTCCGCGAGGGTGCTTTTCGTCAGGACCTCTTCTACCGTCTCCATGTCGTGCCGATTCATCTGCCTCCCCTCCGGGAGCGGATTTCCGATATCCTCCCTTTGGCCGAGCACTTCTTGGCTCCTTCCGGCAAGTGGCTCGCGGCCGATGCCGCGGCACGGTTGGTTCGTCATCCATGGCCGGGCAACGTCCGCGAACTGCGCAACGTCATGGAGAGGATGGCCGTCCTCGTCCGTGGCAAGACGATCACCGCGGCCGATCTCGACCTGGTCTCGGAGGAGTCCGGCCCCAGCCCGTTCGATTGGCCCGACGAGGATCTCCCCTCCGCCATCGCCCGTCTCGAGGAGATGCTGATCCGCCGAGCTCTTGTCAGAAGCGGCGGTAACCGCGCCGAGGCGGCTCGTGTTCTGGGCATCCATCGCCAACTACTGTATGCCAAGATACGCCGCTACGGGTTCGACTCCTCCGAGGGTGAAGCAGGCTAGCGAGCCTCCGCCGCGCTCGGTCCGGAGAAGATCCGACGAGGGGAGCTCCGGACGGAACTTCGATGACCGACTGACGGATCCTCCCTGACGCTACAAAAACGCCGTCTCCGGTGTAGTGGAGCGTTTTCGGGATGCTTCGGCGACCGGCCAACTCGGGAGTAGACTATCTGGAAAATAAAAGGGGTGTATTTGCGTGGCAATCCTCGAGCAGCTTGCGCTCGAAATGGGCACACCATTCGCGGATCCTCGGGGCCTTCAGCAAGCAGCTCCCCTCCGCCGTCAGCCCAAGGGTGGCGAGCTTGTCGATCTGGTCTCCTGCGTCTGCCCGATTTCCACGACCTCCCCGATTTGCTCCGTCGTGGGAAGGCGGATTACGCACTCACAGCTCTTTCTCACCGGGGTCAAACTACCGTTGCTTTCCGCAATCCCCCAGTCGATCAGCGGAGGGCGAACTCCATGACGGTCTGCCAGCTCATCGTCATGATCTTTCGCTCCGGCTCGAAAGCGACGGAGACGAAGATGATCCCTCCTCGAGATAGCGGAGCGGTTGCGACACCGAGAAATCGATCTTGGTGAAATGACTCCTCCTCGACCGCCTCGGTGGGGATTCCTGCATGGCATCTTCCTCGGATGGAATATGTTGCATCCTTGAGGAAGAAGGCCAATCCTCCTTCGAGTCTTCCCGCCGCAGCGGCACATTTGCGGCAATCTCATCCACGGGCCTCGCAAAGCAGCAGGACCGTTCGAGCCCGCGAGGAGTAAGGTCGGCTTTGTGGGTTTGGGACAGATGGGTGCGGGAATAGTCTCCCGCATCCTCGACGCCGGAATCGACCTGAAACTTTTCAATCAGAGATCCGCCCCGGCGGTGCCTTTTCTCCGGAGGGGAGCGGCGGTCGCCGGCGATCTCAAGGAGCTCGCGGGTCGAGAAGTGGTTTTCAGCATGCTCTCGGATGATGCCGCGATGCGCGCGGTAGGTTTGGGAGATCATGGGCTGCTCGCGATCCTCCCTGAAGGAGCTACGTACATCGGCTGCGGCACGATTCGCGTGGCCCTGTCGGCCGAGCCCTCCCGGCTCCATGCGGAGCGCGGGCAGGACCATCTTGCAATTGCGCTCTTCGGCCGTCCCGGCGCAGCGGCGGTCGGCAGGCTCATCCTGGTAGTCGGGGGCAAGGTTACGCACCTGGAGAGGATGCGCCCCCTGCTCGAACCGATCGGAGGGCCGATCTTTCCCATTGGGGAGCGGCCGGAGCAGGCCGACTTGGTAAAGCGCAGAGGGAATTTTCTCTTTGCCGCCATCATCGAATCCCTGGGAGAAGCCCTGGTGCCGGTCGAGAAGGGCGGGATCGATCATCGCGCCTATTTGGAGCTGCCCACAAGCACCCTTTGTTGCGCGCCGCCGTACAATACCTATGGCCGCTTACCCGTCGATCGCTCCATAGGTCCCGCTGGAGCTCGTGCTCCTCCAGGGAAAAAGGATTCGCCTTCTCATAGAGGCGGTGGAAGGTCTCAGGGTACCGATGCCTTTCAGCGGACCGTTGCGCGACCGTTGTTTCCCGGGGTTGGCTGCTTGAGGAGAAGCGGCTGTGGACTAGACGGCGATCGGCCTCGAAACTGCCCGGGCTGCGGGTCTCGATCTTTCTCAGCCTGCCGGCGGATCGCTTTTCGATGCTGTCCGAAGGTTTCCAGTCGACGAGAGATGCCGGTAAGATCTGTCGAAATCTCCGCGCGGCATTTGACTGATCGGTCCGGCTGGCGCTTTCTCTCGTGATCTTGGGTCTCTTCCCGATCCGCGAATCTTCGCCTTTTCTGCAGCCCTCTTTCTCATCCAGGGCAAAGCAAGAGGGGCCCTTGCCATAGGCTATCGTTCTTGGTAGTAAGTCTTGGAGGTGCAGTGGGAGCATTTTCCGATATCTCACCTTCGCATCGGAGCCAAAGCCGCCCGATGGCTTTTTCTCCTTCCAGCGGCTCTTGGCTTCTTGGGGAATTCTCCCTCCCGGGCGGAGACTCCCTCGGGGGAGCCGCCTTCCGGAAAAATCGATTTAGCCGTACTCGTCCGGAAGCACACCCTTTCCAACCAAGAGCTCTTTGCGCTGGTCAAAGGGCTCATCGCTTGGCCGCCGGAGCAGCTCGACGGCCTTCCCGACGCCCTTCACCTCGAATTCCGCGACTTCCTGGGACCTAGCAAGCGCCGCGATAACTTTGTGCTTCGGTGGGGACCCGATTACTTCTATCCACCGTTACATGAGGAGGAGATAAGGGTTTGGCTGGCTTGGCACCCTGAGGAGAACTGGCTCAAGAACTGGCTCATCTTCCGAGCCGTGCGGGACGATCCCCATCCGGAAAAGAAGGGAGCGGTGCTGGCGATCCAGATCGCAGTGCGGGTAGGTGACCGGTTCTGGCCGCGCGTCTTTCGCCACGTAAAGCTCGCCTTCCGGAAGGGGAGGGTTTCCTTAAAGGAAGCGGAGCTGGTGCGGGCTTGGGGAAAGCCCAGATCCTCCGACATCCGCTCCCACCTCGATCCGGAAGGGCGCGATGTGCCCTATTCTGACGTTTGGTATCGTCCTGCGGAATTCAGATCCGACATCGAATCGGGAGATGTTGAATTTCAGTTTAACACCGCATCCAGCGAAGAGGTGCCTTTGGAGGTATGCGTCTACTATCCGAGGCCTAAGCCGCACGGCCCTCGGCCGGAAAATGGGCTGATGCGGGCGATTCGGGAAGCGGCGCAGCGACTCAATGCCAAGCGATCCTCAACCAACCCGACCCCCTGATCCCGACCATGTCGCCATCCTCGTCGGCGGGGAGATCCATGCCTCTGCCGATGGGATGCCGCTTACAGGATGTCATGATTTTGGCAATCTGGAGCGTTCTCTTGCAACGGCCCGGGAGCAGGGCTTTCGGGATGTAGCTTTGGAGCTTTCGAGGGATTTCCAGCCGCTGGTCGACCATTTCCTTGTGGAGGCGCAGGCTCTCTATGCGCCCGATCGGAAGAGCAATGAAGATGGGCATCGACGCGATGAGAACATTGCTAGGAGCGTAATCGAGTCGTGGGTCAAAACCTGGGAGCAAGCAATCAAACGATATCAAGTCGATCCGAGAGATGGTTTTGAATGGGGATCGATTCTGATGGAGGTTGCCTGGATTAATGCGGGCAATCCCGAGGAGCCGATTCGGCCGCATTGCATCGATGTCCCGATCCAAAAGCAAGTGGAAGCGTGGAAGAACGGCGACCGCTTTTACGGGGTAGAAGGTCTTCCCCAAAGCTGTCAAAGAGAGATTGATCGCTACGTTTCCCGGGCCGAAGCGCTGGCACGGGAAGGGAAGAGGCCCTCGGGGCGGGAGGAGAAGGAGCTTGGAGAGGGGCTTCTGTCCCGCTTACAGGAGGGAAATCCCTCTTTTGGGCAAAACTCCGCAGAGCGAAGCGCCTTTTTTGCTCAAGTCTCTCTCCTCTGCCGGGGAGGGAAGAATGCCGAGGGCATTCCCTTCAACGGTCTTGACCAGATTGCCGCAGCGCGGGCGGCCCATCCAGAACGAGGCTACCAGGTAAAGACAGAACCGGTTGACAACAGCACCTACTGGAGGGAGATCCATTCAACGGGAGCCTCCTATCCACATCTGGCATCCAAAGTCCAGTCGACTTCTCAGTTCCTGGATGCTCGAGACCGCAGCATGGCGGGAGAGATTGCCCGCATTGCCGCCTCGACCCAAAAGGAGACCCCCTGCTTTGGGATTCTGAGCTGGAACGGGCTCTTTCACCTCGGTCCTTCGGGTCGGTCGATTTCGCCTTACGATCTGCAAAAGCGGGAGACCTCTCTGCCCGAAGAGCTCAAGCGGCGAGGCTTTTCGGAGGTCTCCCTCTACCGCTGCGGCCAAGAGAAGGAGGACTTGGAAGACCGAATCTACGAAATGGGAGTCCGGATCGAGCAGTGGAAGGAGGAGCGAGCGCGGAAGGCTCCTGCGAAGGAGCCGGGAGAGAAGGCGAAGGCTCCAGCCTCGGAAAAGCGCCCCGGAGATCAGGCGATGCTCCCTCCGGTGTCGATGACTCGGGAGGGCCTCCAATCGCTTTTTGCGCAGCTGGGATCTTCGAAGAAATCGCTCACCTCGCAAGGCCTGGTTTTGAGCCCGGAAGCGGCGGGGGCGGAGCTCCGCGGGCGGCCTCGAACCGGCCTCACGCCAGGTCAGGAGCGCTTTCTGGCCGAGCTCCGGAAACGGCAAGCGGAGACAAAGCTCGATTTGCGGCAGCAGCCCCTCGGGGTGCTGCGACGGGCGGCCGAGTCGGTCCTCGGAAAAGCTTCCGCTCGGCTGCGGGAGTTCCCCTCGGAGCCTTCCGCTTTGAGGAGTCTTCTGCTTGTGGAGCGGGATCCCGAACGAAAGCAGCGAATCGCCGCACTCGTTTCCCGCTTGCCGGTGCGTTTGGAAGAAGAATCCAGCTGCCGAGAGCAAGAAGCATACTATCGGGCCTACCGAGGAAAGACCGAGAAGCTCGTTTGCCGCATACCGGAGATCCCGCACCCATGGGAAGTTTCGGTCGAAAAGCCGCAGGCTCCTTTCTCTGGGCAAAAGCATTCGGCGATCGATCGCAACCGCGGAATCGATCGCGGCGGGAGATAGAGGAAAGAGAGGTTCTTTCCGAGCTTGCGGGCTAGTCGTTCCTCGTCGACTTCCGACCTTCGTCCGCGGCTTTGCAGCAGCGTTGGAGGATTTCGGCGATCCGCTCCGGCTGCTCGAAGGGGGCATAGTGGCCCGCGTCGGGGATCTCGATATACTCCGCCTCGCTCCCGCCACTTCGGATCTCTCCGACCAAAAGACGCATATCGGCCGGTGGGCTCGAGGAATCTTCCCCGCCGGCAACCACGCAGCAGGGGACCCGAATCGTGCGGGCGGTCGCCCGTGAGTCGGGTCTTGTTGCAAGGCCTTGCTGCACGGCGATGAGGGCTTCGGGCGAAGCCGCCTCCATCATCTCGCGAAGCTCGGCCACGATTTGCGGCCGGCGCGCGCGGGCGGTGGCTCCGATCAGGGTGCGGAGCTGCTCTTCGAGGAACTCCCTGACCTTCCCCTCTCGGATCTTTGCGATGTTCGCTCGGCGCCGGGCGAGGACGGCTTCGGTGTCGGCCTGCGGCCGAGAGCAGCAGAAAGCCAAGCCGGAAACCCGCTCGGGCATCGTGCGCCAGATTTCGAAGAGGGTGTAACCGCCGATCGAGCAGCCGCCGAAAAAGGCCTTGGCGATTCCGAGATGGTCGAGAAGCCGGGCCACGTCGGCCGCCAGCTTTTCTACCGTGATCGGTCCGGTGCCAGTCGTCGACCGTCCATGGCCACGCAGGTCGGGAAGAACGACCTGGTGCTCCGAAGCCAGGAGGTTGGCTACCGGCAGCCAGAAGCGATGATCGACCGGAGTCGGATGGAGCAGTACCATGGCGGGACCCATTCCGACCGTGGTGAAGTAAAGCGTCGCGTCGTCGCAGGAAAAGGTCATGGCGGTGCGATTCTAGCAAAAGAGATGGGACCTTGCCGAGAAGATCGCTCGGGGTCTCGCTTCTCGAAAGCTCCGAAGCCGACTCCGAAGCGCTGGGAAGCAGCCGAGCCTACCCCGAAGCCGAAGAACCTTGGGTGGCCTCACCGCCCCCGATCTCGCCGAGCAGGGCGCAAAAGCGGAGGCGATCCACTGCGATAGCGCGGCTATCAAAAAGGATGCGGACGCGGACGCGGCCGTGGTTCGGGAAGCCCGCCTGCGCGCGGCGGAGGAAACCTTCGGGAAAGGCCCTTTCGCAATAGGATCTCGAAGGGCCTGAGAATTTGGCTTTGCGCGGTCCGGAGAAAGAAGGCTAGGCTTGTGTCGCCGCGCAGCGCATGCGAGTGGCCCCGAGAGGACCGTCCGGAGCAAGCCCGGTTTGCTTACGAGGGAATGGGCGGAATTCGAGAAAACAAAAGAGCCGGAGGCTGTGGGCAAGAAGCGGAGGGGAGCAATCATGGAAATCGGAGTCATCGGATTGGGTCGGATGGGAGCGAACATGACGCGCCGTTGGCAGCGGAAAGGGCACCGGTGCGTGGTCTACGATCTGCATCGGGAGGCCGTGGAAGCGTTGAGCCGTGAGGGTGCGGTAGGAGCCGCCTCTCTCGAAGACCTTGCGGGAAAGCTGGGAAAACCGCGTGCGCTCTGGTTGATGGTGCCGGCCGGAGCGGTCGATTCGATGCTCGGAGAGCTGACTCCTTACCTGGAGCCGGGGGACATCGTCATCGACGGAGGAAACTCCTATTATCACGACGATATTCGCCGCGCGGGGGAGTTGAAGAGCCGCGGGCTCCACTACGTGGATGTCGGGACGAGCGGCGGGGTGTGGGGATTGGAATGCGGATACTGCTTGATGATCGGCGGGGAGAAGGCGGTGGTCGAGCGGCTCGATCCGCTTTTTGAGGCGCTGGCTCCGGGTGCGGAAGCGGCCGAGCGGCTCCCCGGACGGGAGAAGAAGCCGGGAACGGCAGAAAAGGGCTACCTGCACTGCGGCCCGCATGGCGCCGGCCATCTCGTGAAGATGGTGCACAACGGGATCGAGTACGGCATCATGGCTTCCTACGTGGAAGGCCTGAACATTCTCCACCATGCCAACGCCGGCAAGCTCGGGCGGGAGATCGACTCTGAGACCACACCCCTTCGAGAGCCCGCTCATTACCAGTACGACATCGATTTGGCTGACGTGGCCGAGGTCTGGCGGCGGGGGAGCGTGATTCGCTCTTGGCTGCTCGATCTGGTGGCCAAGGCCATGCTTGAGGATCCGAAGCTGGAGCGCTTTGCCGGACGGGTTTCCGATTCCGGGGAAGGACGCTGGACAGTTCAGGCGGCCGTCGATCTCGGTGTTCCGGCGCCGGTCATCAGCTCGGCCCTCTACGCCCGCTTCAGCTCGCGCCAGCACGAGGAGTTCGCCAACAAGCTGCTCTCGGCGATGCGCTACGAATTTGGCGGCCATTTGGAAAAGAAGGCGGAAGAAGGCCCGGGCGCTTCCTAGCACCATGGTCCGAAAGGCCGTTATCGGGGCGGGCCGCGCGAACCCGCTTCCTTGGCCCTCGCGCGGCGCTCCTTTTTCCCTCGCCCTTTCGGGTTGCGCGCACGGAACGCCCTGGGCCGCTTTGCGGCGACGGCGCTGTCCGGAGCCCTTTGTGGGTGAGAGGGGAGCGGTGGCGACGCTCGAGGGCAAGGGGCCGATCCCATTCCCGAGGCTCGGTCGCTTCCGGAGGCTTTCGCGGGACTTCTAGAAGCCGACATGGTACGGCGATTGGGAAGCTATCCGACCGCTTGGCTTTTGCTCCTCGCCTACCTCTTGGCCGCCTTCTTCCCGGCGTTGGGCCGCTTCCTAAGAGAGGTGGAATTCGGAAAGATCCATCTCTTCGGTCAATCCCTGCCGCTCCCGCTCTCGACGGTACCGCTCTGGATCGTCCTGTTCTGCAGCGGCACGGTCGTCTCCCTGGAGCCGATTCTCCATCCGGTCACTCCCTTAACCCGAATCCTCGCCGGCTTCTTCGCCACGCTTCTCTTGCCGCTCGTTCTCCTTCTGAGCTTTCGCCTGCTCTTTGCTCCCTGGGCAAAGAGCGATCAAATCGAAAGCTTGCTGCTCGGATTGGCGATCGTCATTGCGATGCCGATCGCCGGATTCTCGACGATCTGGTCCGAGCGTGCCGGAGGAAACCCCGCTCTCTCGCTGAAGCTCCTCTTTCTCTCCACTCTCGGGAGTCCTCTTTTTGCTCCCTGGATCTTGGAGGGGGTCCAAGGGGTGGTCTCGGGTTCCTATGCCGCCGACCTGCAGAAGGTCGCCTTCCACCGCATCGGGATCTTTCTTTTCGTCTGCGTGATTCTTCCCACCTTTCTCGGTGTGCTCATGCGCCAGTTTGCCCAAGGTTGGATCCTCTCGCGGAGCAAGGGGATCGAGCTCTTCGAGATGGGTTCGCTCGTTCTGCTCTGCTATTCCAACGCAACCGCCGCGCTCCCCACAATCGTGCGACAAAAAGACCTCCGCTTCTTCCTGCTGGTTCTCGTGGGAACCGTTGCGTTCTGTCTTTTCCGGTTTTGGATGGGCCATGGAATCGGAGTTCTGCTCCGACTTCCACAGGCGGGACGCCGATCGCTCGCCTTTGCGAGTGGGATGAGCAATAACGGCGGGGGCTTGGTACTCGCCTCCTCCGTCCTTTTCGATCATCCCCGCGCGATCTTCGTGATTGTCTTCTACGATCTCGTCCAGCAAGTCTTGGGATCGGTGCTCTACCCGGGTTCCCGAATGGGGGCTACGCCGAAAGATCTCGCATCCAATCGAGACACGCGGCGGGAGAGCGGCGCATGATCCCATCGGAGGGAGCCTTCTCGGAAAGCAACCTCTTCATCCTCCGGAAGGAGGGCGATGGAATCGATCGGAAGTTTCAGCGCTTCTTCCGATCCGGTTGCGCGCGGCTCCTTCTTGCAACGACGCTATGAGGGGGCAGGTGATTTTTGCGGGACGGTTCCGGCAGGCTGAGACCAACGCCGAGAGGACCCCCTCGATCTTTTGCAGCGTCCTCCGTTTGTTGCGGACTTCCCGAAGCTTGCTTTCTGCCAAACTCTTCGCTTCGTCGCATTGGGTGCCGTCCTCCAGCCGGAGCAGCTCCCCGATTTCCGCGAGGCTGAATCCGAGCCCTTGGGCGGATTTAATGAACCGGAGCCGCGCGAGATCCTCCTCCCCATAGCGGCGGATGGCACCGTAAGGTTTCGGAGGTTCGGAGAGGAGGCCCTTGCGCTGGTAGAAGCGGATCGTCTCCACGTTGACCCCCGCCGCCTTGGCGAAGGCTCCGATCGTCAGTTTTGCCGGAATACTCCCCATCGCCCTTGATTCCGTACGTAAGTACGGTGGTAAAGATAGTATAGGGACGAGAGATTCGGAAGGAGAAGATCATGTCGGACTCCAAGAAGAATCGGGGCGCTTTGGCCGGTGCGGTCATTGGAGCCATCCTCGCATCGGGTTGCTGTCTCGGGCCGCTTTTGCTGGTGACGCTGGGCTTCTCGGGTGCCTGGATCGGTAACCTATCCGTGCTCGAGCGGTACCGTCCGCTCTTTCTTGGAGTCGCGTTGGTAGCCCTCTTCTTCGCTTGGCGGAGCATCTTTCGGCCGGCGCCGGAATGCAAGTCGGGCGAGATCTGCGCCGTGCCCCGGGCGCGGACGGCCTACAAGCTCTTCTTTTGGATCGCCGCTGTTCTAGTACTCGTGGCCTTCCTCTTTCCCTACATCCTGCGATTTTTTTACTGAAAGGAGATGTCTATGAAGAAATTGGTTCTCTTCGTCGCCTTGACCGCGGCGCTCCATGCGCCGGCCTGGGCTGCCACCAAGAACGTGATTCTGTCCGTCCCCGGCATGACCTGCGCCGCTTGTCCGGTCACGGTCAAAAAGGCATTAGCCCGAGTGGAAGGGGTTGAGAAGGTCGTCGTCCGCTTCCGGGAGCGGGAAATCGTCGTCACCTTCGATGACGCAAAGACCGATGCAGAAGCCCTGACCAAGGCGACAGCCAACGCGGGCTACCCATCGACCGTGAAGCGATGAAGGGATGACCATGGCCCGAGCGATTCTTCTTCAGATCGATGGCATGACCTGCCCTTCTTGTGCGGCGCATATCGAGGGAGCCTTGAAGAAGGTGCCCGGTGTCCGCTCGGCTTCTGTCTCCTATCCAGAGGGAAGGGCGGAGCTGGAGACGGAAGCCCGTGTCTCCCCGGATGCGTTGGTGGAAGCGGTGTCTGTGCTCGGGTATCGGGCAGAGGTCGCCGCTGGCGCGAAGAGAGGGTCGGCGCTCCACAAGAAAGCGCGGGGACGCAGGGAGAGCGGCGACGGGCAGCCACTCCAGGTGGCGGTGATCGGCAGCGGCGCGGCCGCCATGGCGGCCGCACTCAAAGCGGTCGAGCGGGGAGCTCGGGTGACGCTGATCGAGCGGGGCATCATTGGGGGCACTTGCGTCAACGTCGGCTGCGTCCCCTCGAAGATCCTGATTCAGGCGGCGCAGGTCGCTCATCTGCGGCGGCAGAGCCCCTTCGATGTCGGCATCGCCGCCTGCCAACCTCGGATCGACCGCGGGAAGCTGCTCGACCAGCAGGAAGGACGAGTCCGGGAGCTACGGCAGGCCAAGTACGAGGGAATCTTGGACGAAAATCCAGCGATTACCGTAGTCCGGGGCGAAGCCCGATTTCGGGACGGCCGCAGTCTGGACGTGCGCCTCCACGACGGCGGCGAACGGCAGATCCCCTTCGATCGCTGTCTGATCGGCACCGGGGCCGGGGCCGATCTGCCCTCAATCGAAGGTCTGAAGGAGACCCCCTTCTGGACCTCCACCGAGGCGCTGGCGAGCCCGACGATTCCTCGGAGGCTCGCGGTCATCGGCTCCTCTTCCGTAGCTGTCGAGCTGGCGCAGGCCTTTGCTCGGTTGGGGAGCAGCGTGACCATCTTGGCCCGCCACTCGCTGCTCTTTCGGCGGGATCCGGCCATCGGAAAGGCGATTGCGTCGGTCTTCCGCAGCGAGGGGATCGATGTCTGGGAAGGGGTCGAAGCGAACCGGGTCTCCTATGCGAAGGAGTTTCGGCTGAGCACCCCGGCGGGCGAAGTGTGTGCCGATCGGCTGCTGATCGCCACCGGCCGCTCGCCGAATACCCGCGGGCTGGAGCTCGATCGGGCGGGGATCGCCGCCGACGGTCGCGGCGCCGTCATGATCGACGAGCGGATGCAGACGAGCGCACCGGATATCTATGCGGCCGGCGACTGCACCAACCAACCGCAATATGTCTACGTCGCGGCGGCGGCCGGAAGCCGTGCGGCGATCAACATGACCGGGGGAGAGGCGGTCCTGGATTTGCGCTCGATGCCGGAGGTGATCTTTACCGATCCCCAAGTGGCCAGCGTCGGGTATGAGGAGGAGAAGGCGAGGAGCGAAGGGATCGAGACCGAGAGCCGGACTCTCACGCTCGACAACGTGCCGCGGGCGCTCGCCAACTTCGATACTCGAGGCTTCCTCAAGATGGTCGCCGAAGCGGGATCGGGACGGCTTCTCGGCGTTCAGGCGGTCGCTCCGAACGCAGGTGAGCTGATTCAAACAGCCGCGCTGGCGATCCGGCACCGGATGACCGTGGACGAGTTGGCCGACCAGCTCTTTCCCTACCTTACCATGGTCGAGGGGCTCAAGCTGGCGGCGCAGACCTTCCGAAAGGATGTCCGCCGGCTCTCCTGCTGCGCGGCCTAGCGCGGATGGGAAGGCCTTCCCCGAGAGCGGGGCGAGGGGAAGAGGGCCTCTATCTTTTTTTCTTCGAAGCGCGTAAGGTGGGCCGACCGTGCATCCCTCTCCTTCCTTGGCCCCGGTTGCCTTCGTCCTGGGAGCCGGGCTCGGCACGCGGCTTCGGCCGCTCACGGAGGAAAGACCCAAGCCGCTGATTCCGGTGGCAAACAAGCCGCTCATTACTTATGCCTTCGATCGGTTGATCGACATCGGCATCCGGGCCTTCGTGGTCAACACCCATCACGCTCCGGAGGCCTTTTGGTCCGCCTTCCCCGACGGACGCTATCGGGGTCGGGAAATTCAGTTCCGTCACGAGCCGCTTCTCCTCGACACGGCCGGCGGGGTCCGCAATGTCGCCGATCTGTTCGGAAATCAGCCATTTCTCATCCACAACGGGGACGTCCTGACCGATCTGCCGATCGATCGTGCCGTGGAACGCCATCTCGCCGGTGGAGATTTGGCGACGCTGGTGCTCCGTTCCAACGGACCGGCCCTTCACGTCGCCTTCGACCCGGAGAGTGGAAGGGTGATCGATATCCGGAACCGACTTGGGACCAATCAGATGCGGCAGTTCCTCTACACGGGGATTGCGGTTCTTTCGCCGGGGATTCTCTCATGGATTCCAAAGGAGGGGCCGGTTTCCCTGATTTCGGTTTTTCTAGAAATCCTCCAATCTTGCGGCCGGATCGGCGGCATCCTGCTCGATGAGGGGATCTGGTTCGACCTGGGGACTCGGCAGAGCTATCTCGCCGTCCACCGCCATCTTTGGGCAGAGCCCGGGAGCTTCCGCTCGATCCGGTGGGTCGATCCGACGGCTCGAATCGAGCCCGGAGCGGTTCTGGAAGGCGCGACGGCCATCGGGGCGCGCTGCTGGATCGGAGCCGGCGCTCTCCTCAAGAACTCGATCGTCTGGGAAGGGGCGGAGGTCGCCGCGCAAAGCCGTCTGGAGAATTGCATTGTGCGGAACTCTCGGCTTGCCAAAGGGAACCTGGCTGACTCAGACATTTAACCCATGTCTTGCGAGCTCCTCCTTCGGGAAACGGCTCTCCGCTTCCCTCGCTACGCATCGGAAGGGGCCTCGATTACGAAGCTCCAAAAAGGGGGTTCGGACCGCTCCTTCTACCGCATCCGGATCGGCGACGGCGACTCCTTGATCCTCGTCGAGTATGGGGAGAGTCGGCCGGAAAACGCCCTCTACGCCCCTCTGGCGGAATTTCTTCGAAAGTTGGGAGTTCGAGTTCCGCGGATCTACGGCCACGAGCCGAAACGTGGCCTTCTTTGGATGGAGGACCTGGGCGATCGAGATCTCTGGGCCTATCGGGCTCTTCCCTGGGAAGAGAGACGCCGCCTCTATTTTGCCGCTCTCCACGAAGTCTTTTTGCTCCATGCGAACGCCCCCCCTCGGGTCGAGGGGATCGTCCTGCAACCGCCCTTTACCTGCGATCTCTATGCGTGGGAGCAATCCTACTTTTTCGAGAATTGCCTGGGCCGTTTCTTCCAAGGAGAGGGTCAGACACTCCGCCGGCTGGCGAAGGAGCCGGCCCTCCGGGAAATCGCCGAGCGGCTCTCCCTTTTCCCCCGCCGGCTCGTCCATCGAGACTTCCAATCGCAAAACGTCCTGGTGCGAGATGGGGAGGTCTACCTGATCGATTTTCAGGGGATGCGGCCCGGGCTCGCCTCCTACGACTTGGCTTCCCTCTTGTTCGACCCCTACGTTGCCCTTTCGGCCGACCGGCGCGCCGAGCTGAAGGAGTACTACGCATCTCTCTGGAAAGCCTCGGGACGGTCGATGCCGGAGGATCTTACAGAGGCCTTCGATTCGGTGGCCATGCAGCGTCTGATGCAGGCGCTCGGCGCCTATGGCTACCTGGGGCTCGTCCGGGGGAAGAAGGAGTTCCTCCGATATATTCCGGTGGCGATGCGTCTACTGGCCGAGGTTCTCGGCCGGATCCCCGGACTTGAGCCGCTGCTCGCCTACGTGGAGAATCTGGCTTCCGTTCGCTGAAGCCTTCTTTCCGGAGGCCTTCGGAGCCCGAAGCGACGAAGAGGCGAATCGAGCACGAACCGAGTGACTCTTAGTCCTCGTCAGGGGTTTCGAGAATGCTTCCTTCCGTGCCGGGAGGGAGCTCGCCCCGGAGGGAGACCGGCAGCCGCTGGGACCCCGTGTTGCCTGACCCCTTTTTGCGCAGAAGCGGCTTTTTGTCCTTGTATTCGGCAAGCTGCTGAATGAGCTTGGCTACCAGGGCGGTCCAGCCGGTCTGATGGGAGGCCCCCAGCCCCGCACCGCTATCCCCGTGGAAATATTCAAAGAAGAGCCAACAATCCTTCCATGCTGGATCTTCCTCGAAGAGGGGAGCGTTTCGAAAGACCGGCCGGCGGCCCGACTCGTCCTTGGTGAAGAGTGAAACCAGCCGACGGGAGATTTCCTGGGAAACCTCCCATAGGTTGAGGAGCTTCCCCGAGCCGGTCGGGCATTCCACGCGAAACCCGTCGCCGTAGTAATAGTGGTACTTTTGGAGCGATTCGATGAGCAGCAGGTTGATTGGAAACCAGATCGGCCCGCGCCAGTTCGAGTTTCCTCCGAATCTCCGGGTGGTCGCTTCCCCTGGGGCATAGTCGAGCCGGTACTCCTTTCCACCGATGGAGAGGACGAGGGGGTGGTCCTCGTGATGCTTGGAGAGGGAGCGGATCCCATGAGGACTCAGGAACTCCTTCTCGTCGAGGAGGAAGGAGAGTAAGTCGCGAAGCTTTTCCTTGCTTACCAAGGAGAGGAGGAAGAGGTCGGCTCGAGCCGAATCCTCCGGCTCTTGGGCATCCCCCGTTTTGCCGTGGCGCTGCGTCGGCGGGAAGGCCATCTGTTTGCGGATTTCCGGATGGCTCCGGAGGAACCAGCCGATCCGTTCCCGAAGATGGCCCTGCCGGTTCCAGAAGAGCTCCTTGGAGACCGAACCGACGGCGAAGATCGGCATCACTCCCTGGAGGGAGCGCGCCTTGAGGGGCAGCCACTCCCCGGAAGGGAGCCGAAGGACGTCGTAATAGAATCGGTCCTGGGGATCCCAGAGCCTCTCCCGGATCTCCTTCGGCAGCGAGCGGACCTGGTTAAGGGAGCGGGCGATGTGGACGAAATGGACGAAGAATTCGGCTGCGATATCTTGAAACTTCGCGTCGGTCTCCGCCAGCTCGGTCGCGATCTCGATCATGTTGATCGCAAAGAGGCCCATCCAACTCGAGGCGTCCACCTGATACATGGTCGTCCCTTCCGGGAGGGCGGAGCGGTCGAGCAGCCCGATGTTGTCGAGGCCGAGAAAGCCCCCCTGAAAGAGGTTGTTCCCATAGATGTCCTTCCGATTGAGCCACCAGGAAAAGGAGAGGAGGCAGCGGTGGAAGATCTTTCCCAGGAAGATGAGATCCCCGTTCCCCTTCCGTTTTTTTTCGATTTCGTAGATCCGCCAGGCAGCCCAGGCGTGGAGGGGAGGGTTTACATCGGAAAAGGACCACTCGCATGCCGGGATTTGGCCGTTCGGATGCATATACCACTCCCTGGCCAGAACGAGGAGCTGCTCCTTGGCATATTCTGGATCGATCATCGCCAGGACGACCGCCTGGAAGCAGGAATCCCAGCTCGCGAACCAGGGAAACTCCCATTTGTCCGGCATCGAGAGGACCTCCTTGCCGTAGAAATGGCACCAACTCGCATTGGGCAGGCGGTAGCGGGAGGGAGGAGGAGAGGGAAACCCCGGATCGCCCTCGAGCCACCGTTCTACGATATAGTGGTAGAACTGTTTGTTCCAGAGTAGGCCCGCAAACGCCTGCCGCTGGATTCGGCGTTGCTCTTCGGGGAGCGAGGCAGGGGTGATCGACCGATAGAAGTCGTCCGCGTTCGCCTTTTCCCGATCGAAGATCGAGTCGAAGCCTTCGCCCCATCGCTCTCCCAGCGCGAAATGGCGGGAAAGCCGGAGGCGGACCGTGCGGCTTTCTCCGGCTTCCAGAAAGAGCGGATAATGGATCGCCGCCTTGGTGCCGAACTTCTCCGGATTGACGCTCTTCTTGCCATGCACCAGGTAGTCGTGGATCCCGTCCTTGGGGTAGGGCACGGGATTGGGGCCCCATCCGAAGCGCTCGAAGTTGGTCTCGTTGTCGACGAAGAGAGTTTGCGACGCTCCGGAGAAATAGAGCGCCATTGGTTCGAACTCCGGGTGGAGCGCTTCCAGGAAGAAGGATTCTCCTCCGGCGTTGCGCTCGCACAAGCGGGGTCGCTGGGCATCCGGGTGCCAAGACCAAGTGTTCCGAAACCAGAGGGTGGGCAGCAAATCGATCCAAGAGGAAGCCGAGCTCCGGTTGATTACTTCGATCCGAATCAGGATGTCCTTGGGATCGTTCTTCGCATATTCGACGAAGACATCGGTATAGCGGTTGTCATCGAAGATGCCAGTATCGAGGAGTTCGTATTCGGGCAGGAACGGATCGGACTTCCTCCTTCGGTTTTCATCGAGGAGGTCTGTGTAGGGAAAGGGGCGGTGCGGATATTTGTAGAGGAACTTGAGGTAGCTATGCGAAGGGGTATTATCGAGATAGAAATAGTACTCCTTCCCATCCTCCCCGTGATTCCCCTCGGGGTTGCTCAATCCAAAGAGTCGCTCCTTAAGGATGGGATCGGAACGGTTCCAAAGCGCGATCGCAAAGCAGAGCCGACAGCCCTCGTCGCAAATTCCGGCCAACCCGTCCTCTCCCCAACGGTAAGCCCGAGACCGGGCATGGTCGTGCGGGAAGAACGACCATGCATCGCCACTGGCGCTGTAATCTTCCCGGACGGTCCCCCACTGGCGCTCGCTGAGGTAAGGACCCCAGAGCCTCCAGGGAGCACGGCCCGAGGCGGCTTCCTGGAGTTTTTCCTCTTCTCGGGTCATCGGTGCAAGAGATCAGCGGGAGGGTGGAAACGAGCCGATCTTGCTTACGGTCTTCGTGCAGAGCTCCTTGGGTAGCCCTTGCCAGAGCCGTAGCCCGCCGGGGAAGGCGAGCTCGTTCTCGCCCAGCGAGCAGAAAGGAGGGAGCTTCTTGAGGAAGCGGGCGTTCCCTCCGCCGATCACCAGATAATCGACCTGCAAGAGGAAGTGAAAAAGCTTGATCAGCCGCCGGACATGGGCGCGCCACTTCTGATGCCCGAGCCGCTCCAGACCCGCCTGTCCCACATACTCCTCCGCCGTCCGACCATGCCGATAGGGCATAGCCTGGAGCTCGAGCGGTTGGAGGATCCCCTCGACGATCAAGGCGGAGCCGAGACCCGTGCCGAGCCCGAGGAAGAGCATATCCCCTCCTCGGTAGCTGCCGAGCGCCTGCATCGCGGCGTCGTTGATGATCCGCACCGGCTTCCCGAATTGCGTGGAGAAGTCAAAGTGGACCCAACCCGGTCCCAAGTGCGACGGCTCTCGCTCGGGCTTCCCGTCGACGACGGGTCCCGGAAAGCCGATCGAGACCGCGCTCCAATCCCACTTCCCGGCGACTTCCTGCACCTTTTCGACGAGCTGGTCTGGGGTAAACTTGGGCCCCGTGGGGATTTTCACCGGTTCGGGATGGTCGGAGGCATAGACCTTGACATGTTGTCCCCCGACATCGAGAACGAGAATCTTCCGCGGGATTTCCCCCCTCTCGACCGGGCCCGAAGGAGATCCGCCTCGTTTGCGGGGAGGAGTGGGTTTGCTCGGATTCATGGGAGGGACCGCCTCGATGAGGGCGTCTCTCTTTTGCAGCATCTTCTCCCGAGAGATCAAGGCGATTCTCCCTTTGCCGCCACGGCTTGAAGAGGGTGAGCCCGCTTATTTCCATCAGGCGACGAATCCCGGCACGAACTCTTTCTCAACCGGCTTTGCGGCAGAGTGACGAATGTTGGCAACCGATGCGCTGACGGCTTGGCGCGCCTCTTTCCAAGCGGGAAATTTCCGGGGACCGGAGATATTCTCATCCATGGCTCGCTTTTTTCTTTTACCCCAAAACGGCGTTTCCGCTCCCATCGGGACCGTCGCCGGAAGGCGACTGCTCTTTCGAGGCCGGCGAGAAGACGTCCCGCGAGTCGCCTTAAGAAATCGGGATCTGACGGGGCGTTCGTTTTTGGCCTTTTGCCGAAAAGTTTGCGAGAGCCTGTTTTTCCCGCAAGAGAGGGAAAGAAACGGATGTTTTTCCATCCATGCGTGGTCGGTCGGAAGCGGGAGCCGGGCTGTCGACATGGATCGAGCCGCGCGTCCGCGCCACAGGAGCCGTTTTGTTCGCATCTCCGAGCGGCTCTCTCCAGTAGTCCATATAAGGAGGCATGGAGAATGTTCGCCAAGAAAAGCGCGGAAGCTCCCGGTTTCCTTCTGTGATCTTCCCGGATTCGCTCCTGAGGCTGGACTCACGTTCCGAAGCGGAGAGACTCCTCCCGATCTCCCGAGGGAGGGGACGTGTCCGAGTCGATCCGGAAAATGCGCTCTTTCGGCTTGGGAATGAACGTTTCCACGAAAGGCGGCGTCGAACGGGGATAGGTTGCGCATGCGGATTCCCGGTGCCTCCGAGAGTTCCTGGCTCTTCTTGTGCAAGGGCCTCCTTCGTTCGTGGTAATTTCCGGGAAGGATTGGGAAGCGAGCCGCTTGGTTCGCCCGCTTCGGCGGCCTTGCGAAGAAAGGCAAACACTCTTGCAAGGCGCTTTTCGGTCCGGCGCTAGGGATCCAAGAGTTGGAAAACGAGCGGAGTGGGGAGGATGGCCCGGTTTGTTCGGCCGGTGCGGCTCAGCTAGGAAAACGAGGAATCATGCAACAAGCGAGTTCCGGAGAAGAGGAGAGGGAACGGGCCTTATCCTTCCCTGGCGGAAATGTCGGACGCTCCCGGGCTCTATTTTTCACAGCATGAACCAAAGCAAAACGAATACCCTAGGAGGTCTCTGCGTTCTGGCGCTGCTGCTCGAAGTCCTCGAGCCCTCCCGAGATCCGCGAGCGGAGGCGTCGCTGCCCATGCTCCAGGCGGTGGACGGCTTCTCGCTGGTCGACGCTTCGGGAAAGCCTTTTCGACTCGAGAATCTCCGGGGGAAGATCTTCTTGCTCCACTTCTTCCATGCCGATTGTCCAGGTCCCTGCCGGCTGCAGGCCCTACGCCTGGAGCGGCTTTCCATGCTGCTTCACTCTCTTCGGCACGTGGTCCTCGTCTCCGTCACCCTCGATCCGGAGCGGGATACTCCAGAGGTTCTTCGGAGCTATGCAGCGGCTCATCACGCCATCCCCGGGCGCTGGGTTTTCCTCACCGGGCCGGGGACGCGCTTCCTGCAGACAACGCTCGATCTTCCGGTGGCCGAGACCGCTCCCGAGGAGCGCGCGCAGTACGGTCGCTTTCGCCATGCCACGCGGCTCTACCTCGTCGATGAGAAAGGGTGGATTCGCCGTTGCTACTATGGCGGCCTGCACCCGCAGATCCCCGAGCAGGTGGCGAAGGATATCCGTGCCCTTCTCCAAGAGAGAGCATACTCCCCGCTTCGATGATCCCTTTTGCGCAGATCTTTCCCCGTGCAAGAGAAGGACTGGGCCGATTCCGCAGGGAAAAGGAAGCCATCCGACTTCTCATTCTTCGAGCGGAAGGAGCCGACCGAACCCCGCCACTCGCAAACGCGTTCTTCCTCCGTCTTTCCCCTGTCCCTTAGCGTAGTCCACTAGGCGACTCTATTACACAAGAGACTATTCGGGAATTACTTATATGTTGAGGCGTGGGAGGTTTGGGAAGAGGCAAAAGAGCTTGCGGAGCGATCGAGAACCCGAGAATCTCCCGAAGGCCGCATGTCGAAAAATCCCTATCCGCTCGAAGAGGGTCTCCCCCATCCGCTCGGAGCCACTTGGGATGGCCGGGGCACCAATTTCGCCCTTTTCTCGGCCTACGCGACCAAGGTGGAGGTCTGTCTCTTCGATCATTCCGGAAAAACGGAGACCGCACGGATCGCGCTCCCCGAATACACCGATCAAATCTTTCATGGTTACCTGCCCGAGGTGGGTCCGGGCACCTTCTACGGCTATCGGGTGCATGGCCCCTATGAGCCGGAGGCGGGCCACCGATTCAATCCCCACAAGCTACTCCTCGATCCTTATGCCCGGGCCCATGCCGGTGAGCTGATCTGGAACCCGGCCGTTTTCGGATACCAGGTAGAGTCGGCTGACGATCTCACCTTCGATGAACGCGACAGCGCCCCCTTTTTACCGAAGTGCGTCGTCGTCGATCCCAATTTCGACTGGCGGGGAGAGGCGAAGCGGAACTTCGTGCCATGGGAGGAGACCATTCTCTACGAGATGCACGTCAAAGGATTTACCAAACGCCATCCCGCTGTGGCGGAACCAGTTCGCGGCACCTATGCCGGCCTCGCCGCTCGGGAGGGGATCGAATACATCCGCTCGCTGGGGATTACCTCGATCGAGCTTCTCCCGATTCATACCTTCATCAACGATCAACATCTGCTGGAAAAAGGGCTCACCAACTATTGGGGATACAACAGCATCGGCTTTTTCGCGCCCGATCCTCGTTACGCAGCCGACGTGGCAAACAGCCTCCGCGAGTTCAAGGAGATGGTCGCTCGGTTCCATGACGCCGGCCTCGAGGTGATTCTCGACGTGGTTTACAACCATACCGCCGAGGGGAACGAGCGCGGTCCGACCCTATCGTTCAAAGGCATCGACAATGTCAGCTACTATCGGCTCCTTCCCGATCAGGCTCGTTATTACATCAACGACACCGGCACAGGAAACACATTCAATTTGAGCCATCCCCGGGTGATCCAGCTGGTGATGGACAGCCTTCGCTATTGGGTGCAGGAGATGCATGTCGATGGATTTCGGTTCGACTTGGGAACCATTTTGGCCAGAGAGCGCTACGGCTTCGATGAAGAGAGCGGTTTTCTCAAGGCGGTCCAGCAAGATCCATTGCTAAAGACCGTGAAGCTGATTGCAGAGCCATGGGATTGTGGCCCAGGCGGCTATCAGGTCGGTGGCTTCCCGCCCGGTTGGGCGGAATGGAACGACAAGTTCCGCGACACCGTGCGAGACTTCTGGCGCGGCGAGGCTCCCGCCTCCGCTTTGGCTAAGCGCCTTTGCGCCTCTCCGGACCAATTCAACCGATGCGGCCGCAGAGCCTGGGCGAGCGTCCACTTTATCAGCGCTCATGACGGCTTCACCCTGAACGATCTGGTCAGCTACAACGACAAGCACAATGAGGCGAACAAGGAGGAGAATCGAGACGGCACCTCTGACAATCGCTCCTGGAATTGTGGCGTGGAAGGTCCGACGGAAGATCCGGAGATTCTCAAGCTGCGCCAGCGGCAGATGCGCAATTTGCTCGGAACGCTTCTGCTCGCCCAAGGCACGCCGATGATTCTCGCCGGCGACGAGTTCGGCCGGACGCAGCAAGGCAACAACAACGCCTACTGCCAGGACAACGAAATCAGCTGGCTCGACTGGAATCTTTCCGAAGCGGGCCGGAAACAGATCCGATTCACCCAAAAACTCACTGAGTTTCGCCACCGCTATCCGATTCTCCGCCGCGCTCGTTTCCTCACCGGAGAATACAACGAGGAGCTCGGAGTCAAGGATGTCACGTGGATCAACGCCAACGGCACCGAGATGCGCACCGAGGAGTGGAGCGACGCCAACATGAAGTGCTTCGGCATGTTGATGGATGGCCGTGCCCAGGTGACCGGGATCCGCAAGCGGGGCGAGGATGCAACCCTTCTCCTCCTGCTCAACGGCTATCGTGACGTCGTCGAGTTTCATCTCCCCGAATGTGCGGGAGGCGGGAGCTGGTCGCTGCTCTTGGACACCAACCTACCAGAGCAAGAAGAACAGCCTGATTTTTCTTGCGGTGCCGTTTATCAATTGACTGGCCACTCGCTGCTCCTCTTTCTCCTGCGTCCGAAGGGTGTTTGAAAAGCGCTTCCGGAAAGGCCTCGGGTTCCCAAGAAGGGAAGGCCCCGCTCCTCTTGGAAGCCCCTCCGAAGAAGGGAAAGCAAGGAGAAGGGCCGACGCGCCTTTCGGCGACAAATCCGTCCCGGGAGGCGGCAACGCGCTCGTGTTCGCCCCGACTCGGCTTAGGCCGAGCGGAAGGATCGCGGTTCGCGCCGACCGCTTCCGCGACCTTCGTTCCGCTGCCGGCCCCAGCGGCTTCCGCCTGCGGGGCGGCTTCTGCCTGTGGGATGACCCGGGGAAAAGGCGGGCCTTTTTACTCGCTCCTCGGAAGAGGCGCCCCGAGAGGCTTCCCCCAGCTCGAACCCTTCGATCTGCTTCCGCTCGATCGTTCGACCGAGAAAGCGCTCCAAGGCCCTCAGCGCCCCGAACTCCTCTCGAGTGACGAAGCTGATCGCGTCCCCGGTCGCTTGAGCCCGTCCAGTCCGCCCGATCCGGTGCACATAGTCATCGGAAGTCGCCGGAAAATCGAAATTGATGACATGCGAGATGCCATCGACATCGATTCCTCGAGCGGCGATATCGGTCGCCACGAGCACGCGAACCGCCCCCGCCTTGAAGTCCTCTAAGGCGCGAGTCCGTTGGCCCTGCGACCGGTCGGCATGCATCGTGGCCGTCCGAATCCCTGCTCGTTCCAATGTCCGCCCGATCCGATCTGCCCCGTGCTTGGTCCGAGAAAAGACGAGCACGCTCTGGAGTGCCGCACCTTGCAAGAGATGGCAGAGCAGTTCCGCCTTCCGCTCTCGCGCCACTTCGTAGACCGATTGGGTGACCGCCTCAGCGGGATTCGCCCGGCGTCCAATCTGGACCAGCTCCGGCGCGCAGAGAAACTCCTGGGCGAGCGTTTCAATCTCCCGAGAACAGGTGGCGGAAAAGAGCAGCGTCTGGCGCTTGCGGGCCACCCATTTCATGATCTTCTGGATCGAGGGCATAAAACCCATGTCGAGCATCCGATCCGCCTCATCGAAGACCAGGAACTCGAGCCGGGCGAGGTTGCCATGCTGCTGCTCCAATAAGTCCAAGAGCCGACCGGGACACGCAACGACGAGATCAACCCCGGAACGGAGCGCGGCGACCTGAGGCCGTTCTCTCACTCCTCCGTAGACGGTGGCCATCCGCACGGGCAGATGTTTGCCGTAGGTTCGCACGTTTTCCTCGATCTGCGCCGCCAGCTCCCGAGTGGGCGCAAGGATAAGCGCCCGGGTGCCGCTGCGGGCGGGGATGTTCCCCTCCGGGCAGAGCTTGGCGAGAATCGGCAAGGTGAAGGCCGCGGTCTTTCCGGTGCCCGTCTGCGCGATGCCGATCAGGTCCCGTCCTTCGAGAATGAGCGGAATCGCTGCGGCTTGAATCGGAGTCGGCTGGGTGTAACCCGCCTCTTCGACCGCCTGCCAAATTTTGGTTCCCAAGGGGAAGCTACGAAAGGAGAGAGAAGACGACATAATATCCAATGGGCTCTGTAGTATCCCCTTGGTGGGCCAGGATACGGCTCAAAAGAGGAATCCCCGCGCATGCGGGGCGGTGAGTTAATAAAGTTACTGCCATTCCAGAAAGGATGGCAGCGAGCGATCCTTTACAGAGTTGCCTTGCATCCTACTGGGCCAGCTACCGTCCCACAACAAAAATCTCATTTTTCTCGCAAACAAGTGAAGGAACCGCCGCAAAAATAGGGGAAGTAACCGCTTGGGTTCCGGGAGCCGGGGATTTCTTGAGATTGGGCCGCCACGGCCATCGCGACGAGGAGGGATGGCGGTCGGGCAGCTGCGGGAGCTCCTCCTGCGACCGCTTGCTCGGGACCGATCCCGCACCCGGCTCGGGCGCTCTTGGCCCAGCAGATCTTCGGGATTGCGCTAGGCTACGACGATCTCCGTAACCACGAGGGGTTACGTTCCGAGCCGTTGATTGCCCTCGTAAGCGGGAAAAGAGATTTCCAGGAAGCCCTGGCCGGCAAGAGCACGCGCAACCGCTTGGAGTCGACGGGGTCCGAGCGAGCGCTACCAAAAGCTCGACCAGGGGCTCAAGTCCTGGCGCGAGCGCCTGTTGGGCGAAGTGCCTCCAATCTCTTTCCTCGATGCCCGTTGCGAGAAGCTATGCCTGCAAGGATGCATGATCGTTGCCGACGATCGTGCCGGCCAGTGTACCACCCGTCGGGAGGCCGGAAAGACCGGTGCCGCCCGGTAGCGTGCCCCTTCTGCGCCCTCGACAAAGGAGAGGCCGAGTACCTACTCAGAGCCGCTTTGCACATCTGGTGCAAGGAAGATCCCAGACTCGTCGATTGGATTGAAATCGCCGTTCCTGAAAGTGGCAGGCTCTTCGACTACGCCAAAGCGCACCGTGTGCGGCGGTGCACGACCGATAACCTGGAACGCATCAACCGGAAGTTGCGACGACGCACTCGGATTGCGAGCATCTTCCCCAACCCTGACGCCCGCCTCAGTGTTTATTTGTGATCAGGACCGCCGCGCAGGCTCCTGAGACATGTATGTGCCTGCCAATACGTCTCCCGACGTCGTGAACGGACGCGCAGGCGGAGAAGAAATCCCGCCGACATATGAATCATGAATCAACCCTACTCGCAGCGAACGGCTCTAAAGGCAGCTGAGAAAAGACAAAATAAGGAGCAGGTATAAAGAGAGAGCAACGGAAGACGACCTGGATTAGGATCGTAAGATTGGGGTTGGCGCTGGCAGCTGCGGCGACGGCGGAAGGAAGAGGGGAAATCTACCAGGGATTCCATGGCTCTCGTTCTTACTTTCTCTGGGACAACGGCCCGATCACGCAGGGGTTCACCGGGGATAGCCCCGTGTTCCGGTTTCTATTACAATCGAGTAGGTTCCGGAGGGTTGAGAAGTTACAGCTTCGGAAGCTCCGGAAGGAACCGAGATTTCCACATTCCATCTTTCGGGAGCGGTGAGCCGAGGCTCCCAAAATTTGGTGTGGATGAGGTTGAGGACGAGGAATAACGTGAGAGACGGCTGAGAACTAGAAGTATTGGCAGGAGCGGCCCCAGCTGCTTCTTGCCGTCGCCACCGATGGCCGAGAGATTCCGATCCATGGGGAGGTGCTCCGAGGGGAGCGGGCGGATCGCACGACGGTGACGGGGCTTTTGGTGACGGTCCGACGAAGGTTCGGGATCCTGGAGGCGAACTAAGAGGCTCGCAGAGGTCGCGGCAGCCATATCCCAAGCTCAAGAGTTACCGGGAAGTCCGGCCGGTCTATCGCTGGCGGCCGGGGAGCCCGAGTCCACAGCCCTATGCGGCTCCGCTTCTTGGCCTTCTGGATCCGTGTGCGGCTCGGAACCGAATGGATTGCGAATGGCTTCCGCGAAGAAGTTCCCAAGGTGCTCGCGGCCTTCAAGCGCTCCATTTTGAGCCAACTCGCCGGAAGCGGGCAGCCCTGGATCGGCCTCTCCTCCCGGATCCCAACAGAACTCAATGCATTGCTCCGAGAATTCGACCTGTTGCCCCTCTTTGCTCATCGGCCCAATGGGCAGGGTAGAGGGGGCTAACAAATCATCATCGTTCTGTTGCAGTCTCTTACAACATTCCTCTGCGAAAGATCGGTTAATTTCGGCGTCTTTGGGAGATGCCATGGTTTGTGGGTTGAGAGGCGTAAGGCAGAGAGGAGCAAGAGTTTGTTTGCCAGAGGGGGCTCGGTCTTCTTGGCGAAGCCAGCTGGCCCACCAGGCAAAGCGAACGCTTTAGGTCGTTATAAAAAATGACTGAGATCACGGCCTTGCAGAGGCTCGGCTACGGCACGAACGGACGAACGTGATAGGCCGTCGGGTCCAGCTGCAGCGTCAAGAAGCTCGGCGTTAGTGGAGAAGCCGAAACAGCCCCATAAATTCCTGGCACGGTAGACGGTCTGGTGCTGAAGTTGACCCAAGCGTTGCCACTCGTCACAGCGGGAGCCGCCGTCATGATCGTGGGCGCCTGGAAGAAAATCCCCTGACCAGCCACCACCCTGGACGCATAGGCGTTGTCGACTACGGTGTTCAGCGTCAGAAGAGCCGACGGATTGGTCACCACCCCGTTGGTGTATCCAGAAAGAAGCACCACCCCGCCAGGGAAGACAAACCCCTGCACCCCTAAAGCATCGTGACTCAGGCTTGTCACATGCAAGGCGCTTGAGGCCACCGACAAGTTGCCGCTAGCCTGGACGAGCAAGTTGCTCGTCGCATTCGCGACTGGAGTGGAATCCACGCCAGGGAGGGGATTGTTCAGGAAAGTTGCCGTGCTGCCCGAGTTGATCGTCGCATTCCCCGAAACCGCCAGATTAATGGCCTGACGGCCGATCCCATCCGCGTTAATCGTGATCACCGTGTTGCCGCTGGTGCCATTCGCCACCTGGAAGCCGTTGAGCAGCGGGTTCGTGCTGATCCGGTGATTTGCGTTACCCGCTACCGTGAGGTCAAAAATGTCAGTAGTGATGGTCCCAGAACCGGTTAAGCCACCCCCCCTTGAAACTCACAATTTGGGACGTCAGCGGCAGATCGAGAGTAAATTGCCCACCAGATTGCGAAGCGGATAACGCGGCGGCATGAATGCCACTTGGATCGGTGATATTAATCGACCCGAAAGCAAGGCCAACATTGCCTGTCGCGCTGCTTATCCAAAGATTGATGTTTGGGACATTGGTCAGCTGATGAGGATATAAGGGCGCAAAGGCGGTAATCGCGCCATTCCCTGGATTAACAAAAGAATCAGTCGAAGCCGTCGGGCTCGTAATCGCTAATGTTCCATTGCTATAAACGCTGCCCAGAGGAAACTGAGAATTTAAGCGGGCCGGGTTCTGCGCAAAAAGATTAATGAAATCATAACCAACCATCGCCCCATAATTGACAAGCGCTCCTTGCTGTGCCCACAGATCGATGCTTCCTTTCGATGGCATCCCGGTTATCGTCGAGGTTGCATTCATTGCTGCCTGTGGCTCGTTGATGATCGAACCATTAACCCAAAGAACTAACGTTGGGGTAACTCCCAGTTTGGGAAGTAAAGCGCCCTCGGAATTATAAAATGGGGCGTTGGGATAAGAATAAATAGATCCGTGGTTGAGAAGGGATCCACGAGTAGAGAGTGTTTGAGGATCTAATGTTTAAGCAAAGGCGATGTTGCCGTAGTTAAAAAGCCAGCCCTGCCAGACGTGGGGAGTAGCTGTTCCCCACTGAAGAAAGGGTCCACCTGGTAATATCAAGTTGCCGCTGGTAGTGATATGCTCGAGGAAAGTAAATACGAATACGTTGGAAATGCAAAAGGGCTACCCGAGGCAGGTCCGCTAAGCGTGATGGACCCATTACTACCGAGAATGGGTGTGGGTGCAATTCGAAAGCCATTGTGATCTCCAAGGACCCGAAACGAAAACAAAAACTGGTAGCCCGAAATAAAATCAAGAAAATGATTGGCCGCTCCTCCATTAAACAATGTTGGGGAAGCAATCCCAACATCGATCTGTGGGGCGGTAACCAAAAGTGCGCTGCCGACAGGGGTTCCATAAGATAGCGGTGGTATGCTTGTCGGTCCGTAGGTAATCGAGGCTCCAGACTGAATCGTCACATAACTCCCGGTCAGACCAGGGGTTATCCCTAATCCATACCCAGTGAAGCTTTGAGCTGCGGAAAGGGGAAGATTGTATCCAATCAGGCCAACACCGGCGGGGGAAGCGATGATTCCGGTCGAACCTACCAGAATGCCATTTCCGTTCGCGAGAATGAATGGAGCGGTAGGCGTCGATTGGACCATGCCGAAAATCATGGAAGGGTTGCCCGAAGTATCGACGTTCAAGACCGGATTGTATCCTGAGTTGGAGGACTGAATGAGGAGCTCCGCATGTGTGCCCACGTTAAAGCCCGGCCCGGAACCAGGTACATTTAACGATCCTCCCGAGCTTTGCCAGACGATTGCAGTGGGTTGCGATACCTGTAGAAGCGCTTCGTGTGGAGTCGCCAGGGAATAGGAAACGTGGTGGGCACCATTAGCAACCACTCCATGGCCGGGAAGCTGACCCATTATCGGTAGAGCAAGTGCCGGGGAAAGCATGGGAAGCGTCAATCCGCATGCAGCGGCAAAGGGAACAAAACCTCGAAAACGCGGTTTGTGGTTGGTCATAGTTCTTCCCCAGGATCGTAAGTCATTCTTTTTCCTCGTGTGCAATCTGCCTTGCTTTCTCTATTTAGGCTGAAGAGCCCTTGGGCTGACGGATGGGAGCTTTTGTAGACGGGGAGACCCAACGGCTGCGGAAGGGGACTTTCTTCCGATGCGGAAAAAGTGGGATAGTAGGACTGGCTCCACGAGGGAGAAAGCCGAGAGGAAAGCCGGATTCCCCGCTCCCCGTTCGCCCGGAGGGTTTCTGCTGGTGCCGGAATACGGCTGGCTTCTGCAGATAAGAGCCGCCCGTCAGCCTCGCATCGGTTGGAACCGCAAGCGCGAATGCTCCTCCGCGCTGATTGCGCCAAGGCCCCTTCGGCCACCCAAGCCTGCATCTCCATCGGCAAAACCATCGGAATCCTCCGATTTACCGTCACATGGAACCCCGTGCAGGCTCCGGTAGCGGCATCGCCAGATGAAAACCTAGTATTAAGATTACGTCAAAACGCGAAAATCTGTCAACGAAAAGTGAATCATGGGGAAACAAGCGAAGTAACCGATTGGGTTATGGGAGCCGGGATTTCTTGAGATTGGGAGATCAACGGCTACGGCGAAGAGGAAGGATCGCGGGTTAGGAAGGAGCGGGCGATCTCCCTGCGAGGGTTTGAGCGGGATGGATCCACTGGTCGGAAACGGCGGAGATCTTGGGATGGTCCTTTTTGGACGCTGCGCCTGTGGCGAGCGCTGCCCGATTCCGGCTCTCCCGGGCTCTCGCTTGCTCTTTCCTCTCCCCGTCTCGCCGAAATCGACGTTTCTCTTTGACGGACGTCGGACCCCGGCACAGCTGCGAGGAGATCATGACTTGGTGCGAAAGGAGTCCAGTCGACTATCTCCTCGGCTTGGCTTGCAACGAGCGCTTGCAGCGGACCATTGCGGCGTCGATGGAGGAGGCTCGGCTTCTGCACGAACCCGAGCGGCAGACCCGCTCGCCTCTTCCCCGAGTTTCCCTACCGCACCCGAAAAAGTTGGTCGAGGCAACCCCGGGTGATCGCGAGAGCCGAGTAGCTCGAAAAGGGAGAGGACCCGCCCTATGTCATCACTTCCCTCGGCGCCGAGGAGTGGCCCGCTTTCGGAGCTTTACGAGAAGTTCTCCTGCGCTCGGGGCGAGATGGGGAACCGCATCAAGCGACAGTTCTTCCTCTTTCTCCTAGCACGCGCCGATTCTTCCTGGCGCTCTTTTGTTCGGGAGAAAGTACTCCGCGGATCTCCGCGCCAATCCCTCTCGGGGATCAAGGGCGGGATTTCGTCTCGAAACGGTCGGGTTGATCGGTCTTGACGTGTCGTTTTTGCGTTCCCGCAGAAGAGAATTCTTCATACGAATCATCCATTTGCCGCTTCGACGCTCCGTGCTCGGGCGTGGGTTTTCGGCCGGCGAAACGACGGGAAACCGGCCACCGCATGGTTGCTTCCCTGGAGCAGTGACCACTTAAGGACGGCATTTCGGGTTCCGAAAGGGACTTCACTGTTCGCCCTACCAGAGAATGTTGGCCAAGGAATCCAGTCAACATCAGGGAATACAAGCTAGAAATCGAAATCACCAGAGTCAAAAGCTCATAACAGCTGTATTTATCAAGAGACAATGGGAGTTACCAACCGCACCCGGCAGGATTCGAACCTGCGACCAACGGATTAGAAATCCGCTGCTCTATCCCCTGAGCTACGGGTGCCAGGGCGAGCCCGTTTTATGGCGGTCCCTCGAAGAAGGGAAGGGTTTTTTCCGCTCTTGGCAAGAAGCGTCAAATGTTCTTTGGTGGGACGCGGGATAAAAGGCATCGGCCCTTGGGAGGATGCTCTCTCGGCGAAATCGATGGGAGCGGTATGACGATTTCGAAAAAGAACTTGTCTCGATGGCTCCGGATCGCCGGCTTGGCTGCCGCTCTGCTTTTGGTAGTTACGGGAGTTGTTGGAGCTTTCTGGGTCTATAGGACGGTCCAAGGGAAGGGTTTTGCCGACCACGCGGCAGAGCTCGTGGAACGGGCGACCGGCTGCACGGGAAGATTCGATCCCTTTTCCTTCGCTGGTTTCGGTCTGGCAACGGCTGGCTACCAAGGGAAGGGGAATTCGGCTTCCCACTTCGCCTCGATCGCGGCCAAGAATGTGCGGATCGAGCTCGATCCCTTGGCGATCCTCCGATTCTCGCTGCAAGTACGAAGGGTTTCGATTCGGAAGCTTGTGGCGGTGCTCCAAAGGCCGTCCGTCGAAAACAAAGCCGGGACGGCCGGCACATCTGCGGCTGGGGAGGAGAAGGGGTTGGCACGGTGGTCTTTGGGGCGGTTTCGTATCGCCTCGCTTGGGATCGGATGGCCCGAAACGATGGCTGGGGGAGGTTCGGCTGAGGGAATCGATCTTCGCGGAGAGGGGAGCGAAGAGGGTTGGGGGCTGCGTGCCAAGGGCGGAAGCATTCGCGTGGCGGGGCTGCCGGAACTCCGTCTTGCGGAGGCGCATGGGCTTTTGGAGGGGAAGACCCTTCGCATGGAAGCGGCCGAATTGCATCCTAAGGACGCTCCGGAAGCGCTGGTTGCGGGGACCGGAAAGCTCGGCCTTGCGCCGTCGGAGCCGACCGACCTTTCCTGGCAGATCCAGGCGCTGCCTACCTGGACGGTTCTGCCCAGCCCGTGGAAGGAGCGGGTGAGCGGGGAGGTGCGCGGCTTCGGCAAGGTGTTGGCGGAGGAGGGGGGACCTTACGAGTGGAAAGGGGATCTCTTCCTCGACCAGGGGGTTCTCCACGATATTCCCTTTCTTGTCGCACTCGACTCCCTTTTGCGGGTGCGAGCGCTCCAGGATGTGTCCCTGAGCCGGGCGCAATGCCACGTCGAGGGGAAAGGGGAGCGGATGCGCATTTCCGACATCGCGATCCAATCCGGGGAGACGATGGTGATCCACGGTTGGGCCGAGGTTGAGGGGAAGCGGGTCTCCGGCGTGCTCAACGTCGGCTTGCGCTCCGAGCTCGCTCAGCTGATTCCTCGGGTGAATCTCGGACTCTTTGAGCTGGGGGCGGGGGGCTATTTCTGGACGACGGTTCGGCTCTCGGGGACCACCGATCATGTGCAAGAGGACCTGACCCCGAGGCTCGATTGGGCGATCAAGAAGAGCTTACCCATGCAGATGGAGCGCAAGGGAGAGCAGCTCTTCCGGCGCGTCGTGCCGAAGATCCCATGATCGCCCTTCCCGACGAGGTGCTGCGGGAGCAAGCGTCGGAGAAACGGCTACCGGTAGCACCAAGCCCAGATGCCGCGGGTGTAGATCTTGGGATTGGCCCGCTTGTCGCTTGGGGAAAAGAGGATCAATCCTTCCGCACCATGCTCCGCTCCTTTGGCGACGAGCTCGTGGATCGAGTCATCGAAATCGTCATCGTCGATGAAGACCGCACCGATGATGTGGTAGCGGGAAGGGGCTCCTTGGATGTAGACGGGAAGCCCGTCCACCTCCCGGAGAAGGATCGCGCCCGTGCGAACCAGGGTGGGAGGTCGCTGCACCGTCACCCACCGGGCGCTGCTCGCGACCGCCGGCGAGAGGGGAAGAAGGGAGAGGAAGAGAGCAATCCATCCGGCCAGGGTTCTCATCTGAAGCTCCGACTTCGAGGATAAGAAAGTTTTTTGCAGCCGTCAGCTTTTCTTTGGCGGCCGGAATCCAGTCGGCTTTTTGCGCCAGAGGGTGGCTTCTGGGAGGCACCATTGGAACTTCCGGGCATGCTCGCGGAGAACTAGGGAGAGATTCCATCTTCGGAGGAGGGTAAAGGAGGGAGAGAGCAACCGCTCGATTGCCTCCGATCCCGGAACGAGCCAACGCTCTCGGGGCGTGTACTCCGGCAGCCAGGTGTAGGGGGAGGTAAGAAGGAGCTGGCCGCCGGGGCGGAGAAGCGAGGGGAGGCGGTGGAGGAGGGCCGCGGGATCGGGAAGCCGGTCGAGAAGGTTGGCGGCGAGGAGGAGATCGAACGGTTCGTCCAGGGCGGTCGAGAGGACGTCATCCAATCGAAATTCGACACGCTCCGGGCGAACCCCCCTAGGAAGGGAAAATTCCCATGGGGCGGTCCGGTCGCCTTCGAGCGGGACCGGACAACGGATCGAGCCGGCTTTTTGGAGTAGGCGGGCGGCTCGGAGGAAGGCTTCGGAGCGGTCGAGCCCCACGACACGCCGGCAGCGGCGGGAAAGCTCATAGCAGGATCGGCCGACGGCGCAGCCGAGCTCGAGGGCGGCGGGATCGGGAGGCAGCTCTTCCCACCGGAAGCCCTCGCGGACGCAGCGGACCGGAAAGTCGGCGAGCTCGGCGGGGGCGGCGTTCGGGA
>NZ_CABFUZ020000092.1 GCF_902143385.2 Methylacidimicrobium cyclopophantes | reverse complement strand
GCTCGCCTTCGGGCCCCTTTCTCGAAGGAAGGCGAGGGGAAGCGCCCAGTTCCGGCGACCGGCATGGTGGAGAATAGCCCGGCCTCCCTGTCGGAGCACACGGTGAAGCTCCCGGAGGTAACCAGAGAAACTCTCCGGATCGATGTGGACAAAAACATCGAAAGACCAGACCAAGTCGACCTCCTCCGGCCCTACGGCCGAAACGCTCCTCCCGTCCCCGACATGATATTCGACATGCGGAAAAGCGGCGAAACGGCGCCGGCAATAATCGATACAGTTGGGTGCCAGGTCAACCAGGATGGCCCGCCGGCACCGGGGAAGGATTTCCGCGGTCCACCGGCCATGCCCTGGGCCGATTTCGAGCACGGTTGCCTCCGGCGCGATCGCTGGTGCAAGCAGATATTGCACGACTGACGCCTTCCATTCCGGATAGGAGACTCCGCACAATCGAGCCTGGCCCTTCCATTCCTCTCCATCCTCGGGCCATCCGTACTCATCGTTCCATTGCCGGAAGTTCGCATCAATCGAATTGATCATCGCCATGGTGGGATGGGCTCTGCCTTCGTTTCTCTCGCCTTACCGTACCTAGAGTTTCCCGGTATGATTATCAGAATCGCGGCGGAACCTGACTCTCGCAGATGCCCCTCGAGCCATTCTCTCCCCATCGGAGATCGGGATCCGCCATCCCCCTGGGGGCAGTCAACCGGATTGAGCGGCTCAGGTCGCGACGATACCGCGCAGAGGGGAAAGAGCTCAAGCAGTTTGGTTAAAACCTATACACATGTATTCCATCCTCTCCATAATGGAATGGTTAGTTCGTATAGGGGAAGCGGCAAAAGCGTTGAGCGTCTCCATCACCACCCTGAGGCGATGGGAAAGGGAAGGTTGGTTGCTGAGCATGCCGCGGGCGGCCATCGACGCTACGATTTGGCGAAATTGCGTCCTGAGATGTTCGGCGCAGAAGACGAGGCGAAGAGGCGAACGATCGCCTACGCTCGCGTCTCCAGCCACGACCGGAAAGACGATCTGGAACGGCAGAGGCAGCTGCTCGAATTCTACTGCGCCAGGCAGGGCTGGACCTTCGAGGTCATCGCCGATCTCGGCTTAGGCAGGAACTACCACAAAAAGGGCTGGAAGCGGCTGCTCGACGCCATCATCGGCGGGCAGGTTGGGCGGCTGGTCCTCACCCAGAAAGACCGATTGTTGCGCTTCGGCGCGGAGCGGATCTTTGCCATTTGCGAGGCCAAGAAGGTCGAGGTCGTGATTCTCGACCAGGGAGAGGAGACGAGATTCGAGGAGGATTTGGAGCAGGATCTCTTGGAGATTCTTCCCGTCTTCCGCGCCCGGCTCTCTGGCAGTCGGTCCCGGAAGAATCAGAAACCTCTCGACGGCGGGAAAGAGGCCATGGAGCACTCGTGTTGATGCGGATCGCCCAGAAGATCGTGCTCAGGCCCAACGATGTGCAGGCTTCTTATGTTGCCAAGGCTGCAGGGAGAGCCCGATTCGCCTACAGCCGGGCGCTGGCCGTCCGGGAGTGGAGATGTCCGGCCTGTGGAGTAATCCATGACCGCGAGCTCAATGCAGCGATCCAACTGAGGAATTTGGCCGTCAGTTCCCCGGTGTCAGCCTGTGGAGAGGAAGGCGCTGGCCGTCGTCGCAAGACGGCGGTGAAACCGGCCTCGACGAAGCGGGAAATCGGCTTTGAACCTTAGACAGGTTTCACTCAGTCTGATGGAACGGCGATGCGCATCCGCTCCTGTTGGAAAGAAGGGAAGTGACTACTAGGGAATAGGAGAAAGCAACGTTTGGTTTGGGGAGCCGGAGAGTTCCTGGGTTTTTGGGCGTGAACGGCTACGGAGAGGAGCAAGGATAGGGGTCAGGAAGGTGCGGGATCGCATCCTCCGAGCGCTTGAGCGGGGGGGAGGAACTGGTTGGAAGCGGCGAAGATCTGGGGGCGGTTCCGATCTCTTCCGTGGGAATTTCCGGCAATTCTTCCGTCGGCCGACGACGAGGAAACGGGTCGGGCTGCTCCGAAGACCAAGAACCGAGAGAGAAAAGAAGATGATCGCCTTGATTCAACGGGTGCGCGAGGCGCGCGTGTCGGTGCGGGGAGAGACGGTTGCCGAGATCGGGGTAGGGATTCTCGGCCTCGTCGCCGTCGAGCAGGGGGATCAAGAGGCAGCGGCGGAAAGGCTCTTGGGGCGGATCCTCGACTATCGGATTTTTCCGGACGAAGCCGGACGGATGGGTCGCTCCCTTCGGGACGTGGGTGGGGGACTTCTTCTCGTTCCTCAGTTTACCTTGGCGGCCGACACCCGAAAGGGGAGTCGGCCGAGCTTTAGCCCCGCGGCCGCGGCCGAGGTGGCACAGGCGCTCTTCTCCTATCTGGTGGAAAGGGCTCGGGAGCGATATGGAAGGGTCGCCTGTGGGCTCTTCGGTGCCGAAATGGAGGTAGCCCTCGTCAACGCGGGGCCGGTCACCTTTTGGCTCCGCGCCAGCCCCAAGGGAGTTCCGTAAGCGTCGCCCGGGACGCTTCGGATTTTCTTCTGGAGCCGGCGTTGTCCTTTGCGGCCGACTCGTGGAAGATGGCTCCATGAGCGTTCAGGTCTACGGCTGCAACCATCTCGCGATCGAAGTAGGCAATCGGGAAGAGGCCGTCGCCTTCTATCGGGATCTCTTCGGCTTGCGGCTCCTCGAGCATGGGGAAGGAGACGCCTTCTTTGCGCTCGGCGAGCACCAGTTTTTAGCGCTCTTCGTCGTTCCGGAGGTTCAGCCCGATCGGCTCCGCCACTTCGGAATCCTCGTCCGAGACGAGGAGCAGCTGGCGGAGGTCCGGACGAAGATTACCCAGAAGTATCGACTTCCGCTGATCCCGGGGTTTCGCTGCGACTTTCGGGACCCGTGGGGCAACCGGATCCAGGTGGTCGATCTCCATGACGAGTCTCTGGTCTGGCTTTTGCCCTACCGGGAGGTGCAGGCGGCGGGGATCGTCTTTCGAACCAAAGGAGAAGCGAAGGATGCCAAGGGCGACGCCCTCCCGGCTCCGCTCGGGCTTCGTCCAGAGATCGCCCGCTTTGCCCTGACCGCCGATGCGGTCGTGCTCGGGGCCCGCGAAGGAGAGCTCTTCGTCCTCTTGATCGAACGGAGGACGCCGCCCTACGCGGGATCCTGGGCGCTGCCGGGAGGGTTTGTGGAGGCGGGGGAGGAGCCGAGCGCGGCGGCTGCGCGGGAGCTCGCCGAGGAGACAGGAGTTTCCGGGCTTGCCCTTTGGGAGGTCGGGGTCTTCGGAAAGCCCGGACGGGATCCTCGCGGGCCGGTCGTCAGCGTCGCCCATGCGGCCTGGGCGGATCCGGGGACGGTTCGAGCCGCCGCCGGCAGCGACGCGGCCGCGGTCCGCTGGTTCCCGCTTTCCGGCCTGCCCTCTCTGGCCTTCGACCATAAGGAAATGATCCGGGCGGCCTGCCTGTTCTTCGAGGAGAAGCTTTCTTTTTCGCAGTCCTCCGGCGCGGGCGCTCCGGACGGGGAGCTCCTACGCCGGGCCTTGGCACAGCTGGAGGGATAGCGACCGGGCTTGCCGCAGAAGGCGCTACGATCCCGATATGTCCGGCACCAATGGCTTTCGGGAACCTCCCTGGGCTAGGCAGCTTGCCCTTTGGCTCCCGGTCTCACAAGGGTAGGCGGAGAGGAATCATTGCCGAGGGGAGGAAGCCGGCCCGGGAGTAGAACCGAATGGCCGCTGCGTTGGCACCATCCGTAAGAAGCGTGAGGCGTCGGCAGCTTGCGGCCCGTGCACCCTGGATAACTTCTTGAAGCAGCCGCTCTCCGATGCCCCGTCCGCGCCATCTCGGATCGACGATCATATCCTCCAGCCATCCGGCCGCTCCCCCTTCGGCCGTGCTCACGGTGAAGAGAAGGCTCGCCATGCCGACGATCCGCGTCCCGGATAGGGCGCAATAGATCCGCCCGACCTTCGGCTCCTCTAGGATCCGGCGAAGCCCGCTCTCTTGCCGCTTCCGGTCCGGCCGGAAGTCGGCTTCCTGGGCGAAGAGCAGCGCAAGCAGCTCGGCCAGACGCGGGATATCCTCTTCGGCGGCGAGCCTGACGAGAACTTCGTCCCGCAGAAGCATGATGATCGCCTAGGGCCTTCCCCCGAAGGAGACGTAATCGTCCAAGTCGAGGAGATCGAACCAGCCGACGATATCTTCCCGATGGGGGGCGAGCTTTTGCAGCCTTTCAAAAAAGATCTGGTGGGACTCCGCATCTCCGGGGGAGCGGCTCTCCATGGAGGCCGACCATGCGGCGATCTCCCATGGGGCGCGGCGGGTCGACGAGGTCTCGTCGATCCAGGAGAGGATCTCGCCGTCTCCCCTTTCCTTTGCCAACTCGGCGAGGAGGAGTTCGGCAGAGATGCCTGCGAAAGAAAACCAACGCTGGTCGAGAGGGCAATTGTATCGGTAGTCGCCGGCCTTCCCGGCCAGTTGCGCTCGCCCTTTATCGAGCAGGCGGGGCAGGCAGACGTAGCCTCCGAGCCGCACCCGAGGGCTCCGGGGAGGGCGTTGGGTCAGATCGAAAAAGAAGAGAGCCATGGCGCTTGGACATAGGAAATGTCCCACTTTATGGGAGTAGAAGGAGAGGAACTGCAATTCTTTTCGCGGTGAGAAAGGACGAGGGCAAGGGCCGCTCCATGCTTCCCGCTCCCTTGCGCACCTGCGCGTCGAGTCGTGGAAAAAAATCGAGGGATCCGCATCTATTCTTTTGGCAAAAGGATTCTCTCCGGCCATACTTGCCGCAGATTGATTCCAATCGGCTTATGTAGCTGTATCAAAAATCGACGGTTGCGCTTTCAATGAAAGCACCTTGTCAACATCCCCTTGAGGGCAGCAGCTTTCTCTTCCCGGGACGAAGACGCCAACGGCGGAAATCCCTGCGAGAAGACGTTGCGTCCATCTCCTTGCTAGTTCTTGCTGCGGGGCTCTGGCCTCTTCTTCCTTCGGCCGGTGCACAGTCGACGGACTCGGGGTGGACGAATGCTTGTCCGCCGGCCGGGGATGAGGTGATTTCCGAAAGCTCCCGCATTCGGGAGCTCGCCATCCCCGTGGAGGAGGTGACGGAAAGTTCCTTTCGCAAGTCCGACATCGCGGCGGGAGGCGGCGAAGAGCGGGAGCTCCCCTACTTCGAGCGGGCGATCTCGCTGGAAGAAGGGAAGGAGTGGCGCCAGCTGCTCGATCTCTCCCGGAAGTGGACTCGCGCCTATCCGAAGGAAGGGGCGGCGTGGTTTTTTCTCGGGTTGGCCCAAGAGAAGGTAGGCAACTACCATGAGGCGATTCGCGCCTACCGGGAGGCCATCCGGAGGAAGGAGGATTTTCCCAAGGCCTGGTGCAATCTGGGAACCTGCTATGCCTATCTCGGTCGATATTTGGAAGCTGTGGGCGCGCTGAAAGAAGCCGTGCGGCAGAAGGAGGATTTCGGCAGAGCTTGGTCGGACCTGGGCGCCGCCTATGTCGGACTCGGCCGTCCTTCCGAAGCGGTCCAAGCCTTGGAAAAGGCCACGCGGCTTCGCCCCGATCTTCCGGAAGCATGGGCCAATCTGGGAACCGCTTACGCGGAGTCGAAGAACTACGACCGGGCGATAGCGGCGACAAAGAAGGCCTTGCGTCTCAAGCCCGATTACGCAGCGGCCTGGTGCAATCTTGCGACCTTGTGTAAGGAGACCGGACGCAAGAAAGAGATGGCGGAAGCGTGCCGAAAGATGCAGGAGCTCGATCCTGCGCTGGGGAAAGAACTCTCCGAAAAGTTGACCGCCCCCTAAGATCCCGATCGGGCCCGCACTCCGCGGGAACGGATGGAGGAGGCCTGCCGGTCACTCGCCCAGGGCGCGGGAGGAGGCTGCGCGCCGACTTCTCCTTTACGGCTGCTTCCCGGCAGCCTCTTTCCTTCCGTATACCCTCTCCCGGAGGGTTTGGACGCGAACCTTTCCTTCGGCTACGGGCTTGCGCTCAACCTTTTCCGCACCCATCACGGGAAGGATCGTCAACCGGTAGCCCTTCGGGGTCTTCATCAACATCGCTTCCTTGCTCTCGAGCGGAGACTGGAGGAGGAGAAGGAGGGTGGTGGAAAGCAGCCCGATCTTCCCTAAGCGAACTTGTCTCATCGGTTCCACCCTCGGATTTCGGCCGGCTGCGTTTCCGGAGTTCGTATCCGGCGCGATGCAGAATCATATGCTCCTGAATCTGATTCGAGAACAAGAAAAATGGCCCTCGGAAGGGGGCTATTGATTCTCGGAAGATCGGCAGCTTGCTTGCGGGAATCGGATCTTAAGAAAGTCCTCGCCGCCGCGGAGCCCCAATGGAGGCGATGGACTGGGAGAGCCAAGGCGCAGAGCCGAAGCTGCTTTCTGCTTGACCGCAAAGCAAAGTGTTTATATAAAGACGTCCTTTACCAAGGAGCTCTTCCTTGGACAAAAACCCAACCAAAATCCAGGATCGAGAGGTGTCTATGGCCGATACAGTTGCCGAACATCACGAGAAAGCCGCCGCACACCACGAGCACGCTGCGGTACACCACCGGAAAGCGGCGGAGCACCACCGGGCGGGAGAGCACGTCGAGTCGGGCCATCATGCCCATATCGCCCATGGGCATGCCAAACATGCCGAAGAGCATGCCGAAGCGGCTGCGAAAGAAGAGGCGACGATGCATCATAAGGAGCCTTGAGAAACGGATCGGCCGACTCTGCAATCCTTCGGAGATGGCGCGGTGCGGCTTCGTCCGCGCCGCGCCCTTCCGGCGCTTCCGCCGGAGCAGATCCCTCGGATTGCCTCCTCGCGCCCCCGGTCGCCGCCAGTAGATCTCCCTCGAGGAAGAGGGATGGTTGACCCGAGTCGGGCGATCTCTCTCTATTTTTCCGGGACGAACTCGAGGAAGTACTGGTAGGGCAAGAAGTCGTGCTCTTTTACGAGACGGTAGCCGGCCAGCCGGAACTCTTCCTTGACCTCCGTCTCGGGCAGCCGATGCTCTGGCGGTGGTCCATAAGGAGAGTTGGGTTTGAAGTCGATCAGCACGATCCTGCCGCCAGGCTTGAGGGAGTCCGCCAGCTTCCGGAGGTAGACGATTCGATTGTCGATGTGATGGAGGACGGTGCAAAGGAAAACCAAGTCGACCGAATGATCCTCGAGACCGGACTCTCCCGGCTTGACCAACCGAACCGTGACGTTCCTTAGCTTCTTTTGCTTTGCTTCCTTTTTCAGGTAATCGGCCATGGCTGGCTCTGCATCGATCGCATAGACCTTCCCCTCGGGACCGACCGCCTTCGAAAACCTCCTGGTAAAGTAGCCGGTTCCCGCACCGAGATCGGCGACCGC
>NZ_CABFUZ020000091.1 GCF_902143385.2 Methylacidimicrobium cyclopophantes | reverse complement strand
GCAAAATCGAAGAAACTCCAGCTTGAAATCGTTGCCAAGCCGATTTATTCTGTGAAATTACGGAGGGCTCCATGACTGACCACCCATTCGTTCGTCTACTAGAACAGCCTGTAACGCAAGATGGAACAAGTGATTATAATGTGCTACATCACTTCCACTATGAACTGCCAAATTTGAATGGTCTCAAGGAGTCTATTTTTACTGACCTTTCGGATGGTCCTCCCTGGGGGATAAAATGGTGGAAAACTGATAATTCTACCGATGCTACAGTTCGGAGAATATTGGTCAGTGACACGATCTGCCAAGGATCGAGGACGGTTCTTCAGAACCTATTGGAGGCCTATTTGCACTTTTTAGAATTGTCTTATTGGACCAAGTGCCACGAAGAGTGGTTCAATAGGAATATTCAAGAGCATTTTGTGAAGCAACGGCAGTCTAGCGTTGTGTACCGTCCTGTGAAGCAACGGCAGTCTAGCGTTGTGTACCGTCCTAAGACATTGCTCCAAGCCATCTGCCCACGCTTGGTCCAGTTGCATGCGGTAGGCGTCGCTCGAGCTCTGATCAGCGCCTTGGACTGCGTTGCGGCCCTGGTGGTAGGGGTCCTCCCTCTGCGGAAAGAGATGGAACGAATTACTTTTAGCCGCCTTAGGCAAGAGATGGGAAAGCCAATCCAACGTCTGAGTGGCGTCCAGCAGGAAGCCGGCACACGGGTGTACAACCTTGTGTGCAGCGACGGCGGAGAAGGCTGGATCGATTGGCTCCTTGGGCTCCGAAATACTTGGATGCACCGCGGCCGACAAACCGTTTTTCACGAAGTCTCGCTTTCAGGGCTATATGGGCCGGCTGAAGCGCCCCTAGCCAAGGTAACTTGGCGGTTACCTAAAGATCCGGACATCCCCGAAGTCTGCCGGATGGCTCAGGCAAGCCTGCTCAGCAAAGGCGAGGACTCGATGGGGTTTTGTCATCTTCTAGCAGGCGACGCTGTCTCTAGCTTTAAAGGGCTTCTTGAAGGATGCATAGCCTTGATAGATACTATAGGTAAGGAGCTTTTGGAAGTCTGGGATTGGAGAAAGAGTAATTGCCAAGATCAGCCGGTCAAAGAGCAGTGGCCAAACGCTGAGAGACAGAAGGACGCGATAAAGAGGGCAGGATTTCAAGGGCTTGCTCGAAACCCCATGCCGGGAAGGCCTGGGTGTTTGCCAATCAATCCGTACGATTACAAGCGATTGAAAGCCGCTGCCTTGCACGACCAGGATGTTGCGGCCGTCTGGGGGAGCTTCTTTCGCTAGGTGGCGTGCGATAGCGACAGTGTGAGATAGATAATGTTGGTGGCAGTCGTTATTGCTTGGATGAGCCTGGTTGACGCAAGGCCAGCTTTCTAGGGGTTAAAGCAAGCGCAAGGGATAAAGGACATGAAGATCTGCAAACAGCAGATCAAGCAGGCGGTTGAACGAGCCCTGGATGAGCTTCCGGCTGAGAAGATGGCCGAGGTATTAGACTTTGTGCTGTTTCTTCCAGGGCCTATTGGGCTGAGGAAGGAGCCCGAGGGGCGGCTGTTCCCGAGCTCTCGCCCTTGATCCTGCACACGGTGCCAGGTTCACACCTGGATCGCCTGACGGGGCTTATAGCGGGGGGCGGGGATGCCGTCGCGGACGCCGAAGGTCTCTACGATGAGAATCCCTCGGCATGCCGCGATTGATACCAGCATCCTTGTCGCCCTCGTGGACAGTCGCGACCACTGGCATCCCAGGGCCCAAGGCCTGAGATCCCGATTGAGGTCATGGGGCTTTGGCCTGGGGAGCGCCTCCGGGAAGAGCTGGTCATGGCCCATGAGGAGTTGCCGGCGAGTGCGCACGAGCACATGGTTCAGCCGCGAATGGCTTCTCTTGACGACCCAACGGTAGCGCCCCAGCTTCTCTGAGCTTTCAATCCCGCGCTGTGCGATTCTGGGCTGAATTCGCCGCTTCTACAATGCCTGTCGCTTCTCGGCTGCATCATAGGCTTTATGGAGCATGCAGCTTCTTGGGCCTCTTTCTCTAGCCGGCCTCGGGGCCGCTTTATCGGTTCAATGGCATCCAGGGTGCTTCCATGATAAAAGATCTGTCCACCTTCGCCCCGGAGTGGGGTCCGGGGTTTCCGGCGCCAGATGTTTTATGATGCTGCTGTCCAACGCTCCGCATTGGCGGCGGCGCGTAGCGCCGTCCGACTGATTTGCTTGTTATGCCATCATTGATGTGGTACCGGGCGGAGCTGGTAGATTTGCCCGTATTTCGCTGCTGACTCCAAGTCTCCCCCGCGAAGAGCCTCTCTCACGTCGTCCAATTTATAGGCATCTTCAACGCTGAGATAACTCATCTTCCGCAACGTCTGGTCGCAAGTGATTGCAGCAGAACGAAAATGATTTTTCGTTCTGCCTACATTGCCCACTTGGGCGGAGAAGCGAAGAGGGAGAGTAGATCGATCTTTTGCAGCAGGGCATTCAACTCGGAGGGAATCCGAGAGAAGAGCCCGATCAGCGGTTGTCCTTTCAGAGAAAGTTTGACCAAGCGGATCGCCTGAAGACGCCGAAGCAGCTTGGGCACCTCTTCGGTAAAGCCCTTGGCCACCCATTCGGCTCCGAGCCGCGCGCTCATCCAGAAGGCCAGGAAGCAGATCCTTACATGGTTGCGGACCCGGTCCGGTCGCCAGTGATAGACGGGACGGACTTCCAGGTAGCTCTTGAGCTCCGAGAAGGCGGCCTCGACTATAGCAAGCTGCTTATAGTGGGTGAGCACCGCCTGGCCCGAAGCCTTGGCCGCAGGGAGATTGGTCTCCAAGAGATACCAGCCGTCGATCGCCTCTTCTTCCTTGACCCGCTCCTGATCCAGTTTCCACCAGAACCGTCCGCCTGCGTCGACGCCGTACTGGAAGTATTTGTGCGCTTGGAGTCTCTGCAGCGCTCGGCCGACCCGGCTTCCGACATCGACGGGATCCACCCGCCGGCGTGCCGCCTTCGCGATCTGGTGGAGCACCTCTTCCCCTTGGGCGATGCGGCTCTGCCGCCGTTCGCGGTCCCGCAGAACCCGCCACTCTCCTCCCGCAACGACATAGCGCACTCCCTCATGCTCGATCTCCAGCACCCGCGTCCGGTCCGTTAGCCAGAGCTGCCGGTCTTCGGGCAGACGCCTGAGGATCTCCCGAAGCTTGGTCTGCGTCGATCGGGTCACGTACTCAAGTTCCATGCCGGTCAGGATCTCCAAGTTCCACCAACTCTTCATCCCCCCGTCGAAGACGAAGGTCGCCTCTTGGATCCCGAACCTCCGTCTGAGCGTGACCAAGAGCCCCGTCAAGGTCGTGCTGTCCGCCCGATTCCCTCTCAGCACCTCCACATGAAACGGAATCCCCCGGCCATCCGTAGCAACCGCGAGAAGAACTTGTGGCCGGTCTTGCCGGTGATCCCGGCTGTAACCATATTGCGCCAGTCCCTCTGGACCCTCCCCTTCGAAGTAAACGCTCGAAAGGTCGTAGAGCACCAGGCTCGCCCCCTGCGGCTGACTCCCTTGGTAAAGCTTCCTCTCGATCCCGCTCCAAAAGCCGTTCAACTCATCCATCGCCCGGTAGAGCTCGTCCTCCTCCAGATCCTTCTCCTCGAGCCCACAAGCCTTGGCCAAAAGGGTACCCCGCGCTTCCTCCCGAAGTGCCAGCTTCGAGGAAGGAAAGAGAATCCGGCCAAAGATCATCGCCTTCAAAAGCCTTTGTTTCCGCTCCGAGCCGACCCCGGCAAAGACTTCCTCCAGGCCAAAGCGACGCCAGGCTTCTTCGAGAACCGCCAATCCTCCGTAATCGAGCGCCTCCTGGGCTTCGAGCCCCTCCACAGGGACAAGGCGCTTTTTTTGCAAGGCGGCCGCCAGCACTTCCCGAGCCTCTTCCGGCAACCGGGTGACGTTGGCGATCCGCCGCGTCTTCACCTGCTTCCCTACCCGGTAGGACTCCCGGACGATATAAGCTCGATAGATCTTCCCCTTTTGGCGTGTGCGGACCTCCTGCAAGTACATGCCTACATAACTAACAAGTTATCGCGCATATGTCAACGGCATATTCGCGTTATTAGGTCCTACACAAATGTATATAAGTCATTGATGCACCGAGAAAATTGTCAAAAACTTGCGGAATATCAGATAAGGGGACCAACCGGTATAGTCCTCTGCCAGCGTGACCTCTACCTCAGCCACATATTAACCTTCATGCACATATTTTGACTTCTTTCGCTGTTTCATCGTTACCGCCTCCGCGTGAATGTTCGATCCCGCCGCCACGGATCCTGGCGGTAGGGAGTGACCAGAACCACAGGTCTATCATGACCTTTTGGGATACCCCATATAATCAGCACCTTACAAAAGTTTCGCCAAGCATGGGCTATTGGGCGGGACCATGACCGTTCGCCGGCGTTCTCGGTACAGGCGTCCGGATAGCCTGCGCGTGGCTGCAGCCTATCTCGACGACGGACACAGGCCCCACCGACACAAGCGGGTGAGTCGCAACGTGCAAAAGCCATCGAACACGGTGGCAAGCCGTCGGTATACCTGTAAACATTCGCATGGGTTGCACTATTACACAGACCGGCTTATCCGGGCGCCGAGGGACAAAGCTTGGCAGCCGGGGCCGCCGAGCGACCTATGAGGTATATAAGCCTTCATGCGGCCCTGGTCTGCTGCACCGCCCGGTTCGGCGTGATCGCCGCTATCTCGGGACCACCATAAATGTTCTTGTCGCCCGAGCCCAACTCCCATCGCTGCTATAAGCATCGAACACGATCACGAACTGCTCGTTCACGCGAGCTGTGTTCGTCGGCTCGACATATATCTCATGAACAGGCCCTACCGGCTCTACAACAACCGGTTCGTCTCGGAAGCCGGCGATGCTCCACTTTATTCAAACGACATTTTCGGTGATAATCCTAAAGTAAGCTGTCTTGCCCAGGGGAACGCTTGGCGGGCCAACGATCTCAACTTTTGGCTTACCCCCCGGCTTCGACTCCAAAACTGGTTCATGATGAGGAGGCCCCCATAATGTCAGGGCATAGAAGACGATTGAGGACGTCAACACCATGAAAAGCACCACGGCGGGGCCAACCCATGCCTCGGGGACTCTCCAGTTGAACTTCCTGAAAAGCAGGTAGAAAATTCCGAGCGCGACCCCAGGAACTCCAAGGCTGACCAGAACGCGGAGAACCGATGACTCCATCGCTTACGGTCGTCTCCATGCTGTGGCTGCGCCGCCGAACGGCTCGTTAGCCCGCATCTTTCCGTCTTTTTTACCCGCCTGCGAACCGCTCACCTTCTGAAGCATTTCGAGTAAATCTTTTAGTGCTGCACCTACTTACTCTTCAGGCAATCCTTCAGGCATCCTTACAGCTTTAAAATATAAGAGCAAAAGCTTCTCGAAGGCAAGTACCTGATCCTAACAGAGGAAAACATCTCTTGCGCGGTAGAAGCCGTCTGAGGCTACAAGGAGCTTACTTAGAGCCCAAGCAAGCCTTCCGAAAGCCCCAAGCTTATCTTAGAGATCCAGTCCGATCTATCCCCTAGGATCCGCGCCAGCGCGTCCAGGCCCATATCTTTGTTGCCGCTTTGGCCTTTTTGCTCGAACGATTTTTAAACAAAAAACTAAAGTCAGCCAAGCTCCCCTTTTCCAGCCAAGAGGCCTTGACTTGACCTCCGAACTGTCCAAAGACGCCCGAGGCAGACATCGCTGGCACCAAACACCGCGGGGTCACTGCAGGTAAGCGAGCAGGCCCGTCAGATCCTTTCCGCCCTGCAAGTCAGCTCCTTAGAGCCTTGGAAAGAGAAAAAATAGCTCCAAAAACGGCCACATCGTGACACATTGAAAAACCAGGCATTGATAATCAACGACTTACGAAACTTCCACCAAACATGGGTTACGGCCAGGGGTTCTTCAGGGTAGACGGTAATCTCATGGCATCGCTGGGGAGGCGCTTTTGCTCGGTCGCAGGACCGGATCCCAAGCGGGCGCAGGGTCCCCGTGAGGCTTGTTCGGAGGGGCTGATCTAGATCCTATGTTCTAGCCATCCCGTGGCTTTTCAAAAGGAACCCCAGCCGCCGCGCCAACCTTCCTGCACCCGATCTACTCCGCGTACCGAACGACCTGGTCATGTCGTTGACGGATCGTAAGGCTGTAGAGTAACATGGCAAGCTGCACGTAGACCATAGACATTAGAACCGTGCTCAAATCACGAGCAGGAACGTGCCGATGATGGATGCAAACGAGGCCATCCTCGCGCTTGTCAAGGAGCCCCGGAAACGGGTTGGCCTGATCCAGGAGCGGTTTGCGCAGGAGTTGGCCGGCGCTTTGAGCACAGTGAACCACTCGGAGAACGGCAACCACCTCCCACATCGCTTTCTCCTGCGACGCTTTCCGGAGTTAAGGGAAGAATGGGATAAAGAGAACCTGCCGGGGCAGAATTCAGGGCAACCACAGGGGATTGCCCCTACGTATGCCGATATCCTCGGCTTCTGCAAGAGCGCCACGCTGGAGGAGATCCGCAAGCACGGCTACGTGCTCACCCCTGGGCGCTACGTCGGTGCCGAGGCGGCCCCCGACGACGGCGAGCCGTTCGAGGAGAAGATGGCCCGGCTCGTGGCGCGACTGCGCGAGCAGCAGGCCGAGGCCGCCAAGCTGGATGCCGCCATCGCGGCCAACCTGAAGGAGCTGGGGTATGGGCGTTGAGTCGCGACGCTGCGTCCGCGCTACACCTGGGAGATTCCGTCGTGAAGCCCGCTATTGAGCTTTAACAGATAAG
>NZ_CABFUZ020000090.1 GCF_902143385.2 Methylacidimicrobium cyclopophantes | reverse complement strand
CGCAATGAGCGAGCGAGCTCATGCGGCGGCGAGGAGACCGGAAGTGACCCGGTATGCGGAAGAGACAGCCGTTTGAATCAGCGGGCTCGGTCCGGCCGTGAAACAAAAGGCGATGCCCTCTTCCAGGTTGAGCCTCACGATCCGTTCGAGTAAGGCCTGGAGAAGAATGGGAGGCAATCCCTCCAGCGGTCGCTCCAGCAGAAGAAGTTGAGGCCTGCGCGCCAGAGCACAGGCGAGCGCAAGCCAGCGCTGCTCGACCTCGGAAAGCTTTCCTGCTTCGAGGGGGAGATGCTCCTCCAGCGGCAGGAAGCGAAAGAGCCAGGTGGGAAGCGAGGAGCCGGCGGAGCGAAGAAGATTGCTTTCCACGGAGCTTGCCGCATGGAAATTCTTCTCGGTAGAAAGCAAGGAGAGCCCATGGTCTCGAGCCCAACCGAGAGGAAATTGGCCGAGATCGCGCTCCTGAAAGAAGACGCGACCGGTTTCCGGACGGCGTTCGCCTGCAAGCGTCTCCAATATGGCCCGTTCGAGTATCGGCGGCGCGTCTTCCGCCGTCGCAAGAATCGCCACCAAGCCCGAGGGGCGGACGGTAAAACTCGGTATGCGGATCGGCGGAAGCGGCGGGAAGGAGAGCCGGAGACCCTCCGCGCGAAGTAAGGGAGGAGGGGTTCCCTCAGCTCCTGCGGGATCTCCGGTGATTGCCATGGTTGCGACTCTTTTCTTCGGCTCTCTTTTTGGGAAAACGCGGAGAAAACGGGTTCCAAGGAAGAGAAGTCGAGAAAAACGCTTTTGACGCCGATGGCTTCCCCGCGCAAGATCATTTCCTTATGAACAAGACGGCGCCGCCCCCGGGAAAGGTGAATTTACGAACCCCGGAAGTCATGAGCCTCGTTCAGGCAGAGGTGGAGAGGCATTACCGGAGTCCACTGGTGGAATATCTTCAGGGGACCGGAGGATGTCTCTCCGCCGGGGGACTCACGGTGCGCCTCGCAAAGGCATTCGGATTCTGCTACGGGGTCGAGCGGGCGATCGATTTGGCCTATGCGACCACCAAGGTGTTTCGCGGTCGACGGATTTTCCTCTTGGGGGAGATCATCCATAACCCTGAGGTAAATGATCAGTTGACGGCGCTCGGGATCCAACGCCTTCAAGAACATGAGGGAGAATCGGACTTAGACAACCTCCACGCTTCGGATGTGGTGATCGTTCCCGCTTTCGGCGCGCAGGTGAAGACGATGGCCCGGATCGCTCAGATCGGTTGCCAAATCGTCGATACCACTTGCGGAGACGTGATGACGGTATGGAAGCGGGTTCGGCAGTATCGCCGGGAGGGGGTGACCTCCATCATACACGGGAAAGCATGGCATGAGGAGACCAAGGCGACCGCCTCTCGCGCCGTCGGGGAGGACGGCAGCGGCCATTACCTGGTCGTGTACGACTTGGCCGAGACCGACGTGGTTTGCGAGTACATCCGCAGAGGAGGAAACAAGGAGGAGTTCCTTCGCAAATTTCAAGGGGCGATGTCTCCCGCTTTCGACCCGGATATCCATTTGCAGTTCGTCGGAGTCGCCAATCAGACGACGATGATGCGGGGAGAGACCGAAGAGGTGCAGCGGCGGATCCGCCGGGCGATCGCCGATCGGTATGGATCGGAAAAGCTTCCGGAGCATTTTCGCTTTTTCGATACCATTTGCGGAGCGACGCAGGAGCGGCAGGACGCGCTCCGGGAGATGCTGGATCGGCAGAAGCTCGATCTCCTGATCGTGGTTGGCGGTTACAATAGCAGCAACACGAGCCATTTGGCGGAAATGGGCGAAAGCCGGCTGCCTACCTATTTTCTCAAGAACGCGGAGAAAATTATCTCGAACGCCCAAATTCAACATTGGGATTTGCACAAGGGATGCGAAGTGATCACGGACCATTGGCTCCCCGAAGAGAATGTGGAAATCGGGATCACGGCGGGCGCTTCTTGCCCCAACAACTTGATTGAGGAAACGATTCGGCGCCTTTATGAATTGCGCGAGGTAAACGTGGCGGCCATGCTTCCGCTGCATAGGGACTAAGGGCGGTTTGCGATAGTGCCGAAAGCGAACGAAAGGGGCTCCATGGGCATGGTCGTAACGGTGGAAGAAGTGCCGGAACACGGCGATCGCGTCGTCTTCGTACGGAAGGGCGGGTTCGGCAAGGAGGAAGTCCCTCAGGAGGAATTCGATGGGGAGAAGCTCGCGACCCTGATTTGGCGGGAGAAGCGGAGACGAATCGTCTACGTCGGTCTCGGAGATGGATCCGTTACGGCGGATCTTCTCCGGAAGGCGGCAGGAACGGGCGTCAAGCTTCTCCGGAAGTTGGGCGGAGAGGAGATCCATCTCGATTGCACCGCCTATCCCGAATTCGCGGGCTTTGCCGCAGAAGGGGCTTTGCTGGCTTCGTATCGGTTTGAAGATTTTCGGATGCCGGACGCTCGGAAGAAATCGGCTCTCCGGACGATCACGGTGGCGGTCGGCAAAGGACGAATCGACCAATACCGTCGGGAGGTTGAGCGCTCGGAGATCCTGGCGGAGGCGGTCAATTATGTTCGGCAGCTTGGGAACCAACCCGCCAATGTCGTTACGCCCGCTGTTTTGGCCGATAGGGCCCTCGAGCTCGCCGGCGAATGCCATCTCCAATGCAATGCGATGGGCCCGAAGGAGCTCGAAGAGGGAGGATTCGGCGGAATTCTGGCGGTCGGAAGGGGATCCGAAAATTCGCCGAGATTGATCGTCTTGGAGCATCGGCCGACCGATGCCAAGCCGATCGTCATCGTCGGGAAAGCCGTTACCTTCGACTCGGGAGGAATTTCGATTAAGCCCGGCGAGCACATGGACGAGATGAAGTTCGATAAGATGGGAGGCTGTGCCGTCTTGGGGATCCTGCGTGCGGCAAGCCGCCTCGGATTATCCGTGCCGATCGTCGGTGTCATAGCCAGCGCCGAGAACATGCCAAGCGCTCGTGCCTATCGTCCGGGAGATTTGATCCGCAGCTACGGAGGGAAGACGATCGAGGTGCTCAATACCGATGCCGAAGGACGGATCCTCCTTGCGGATGCCGTCGGGTATGCGGTGGAGCGCTACGCGCCCCGCCTACTTTTTGATCTCGCGACTTTGACAGGTGCTTGCATTGTCGCCTTGGGCCGCCATCGGGCCGGGGTCTTTACACCGGACCTAGGGCTCCGGGATCAACTCTGGCATCTCGGGGAACTCGCGGGAGAGCCCGTCTGGCCTTTGCCGCTGGGAGAAGAGTTCGAGGACGCGATCCGAAGTGATGTGGCGCTGGTGAAAAATGTCTCCGGTACCCGAGAGGGAGGGGGATCGGTGGGAGCAGCTTTTATCCGCCACTGGATCGGAGACACCCCTTGGGTTCACCTGGACATCGCAGGGCCGGCTTGGACCAACCGGGAGCTTCCTTACCTGGAAAAGGGGGTGACCGGATTCGGCGTGCGGTTGCTGACGCGGTATCTTTTGTCCCTGGTGGCGCAAGAGAAAAATGCATGAAGTGTCGGTGGACCGGCCTCAGATATTCTCTCTGCTTTCTCTGTTTTGCTGCGTGCTCCCCTCTGCTCGCGACGTCGGCGAGCTCCGTGCAGACGACTCGATCGGGAGTCCATACCTGGATCGTAGGACCGGCGAAGATTGAGAGGGCGTATGACGCGCTGCCCTGCGCGGACGGCGGACTTTGGCTGATCGCATCGCCCATGCGACAAAAAGCCAACGAGACGCCCTCCGCCGTGCTGAGTCGATGGGCGGCCGGCGGAAAGCCCCTTTGGGAAAGGCAGATCGTCGGTTCCGTGCCGATCGATATCCGATTTCATCTCGTCTCCGAGCCCGCGGGAGAGGTCGTCGTTGCCGGCCAATCCGGCGGCGCTTTCCGGATGTGGCGGTTTTCTCCCGAAGGCGAGCTCCTTTGGGGGCAGCAGTTAGCGGCTGATCCGGCGAATCCCGGCGAGGTCGTAGCTCCGGACGGAAATGGAGGTCTTTACGTTGCTTTGCGACAGCCTCCGCGCGGTGGAGGGCGTCCCGATCGGCCGGAACTGCTCGAAGGAGTAACTCGAATCTTTCAGTATTCCGAGAAGGGGGTTCTTCTTCGGAGCTATGCGCTCGAGGCCGTTCCGGAAACGCGCCAGCCCGGCTCAGGGTGGCTGCCGTCGGGCTCTTCCGGGATCCAAAATCCCGTCTCGATCTCGGCCGTCGCCGGTGGAGGGATCGCGGTCGTGGGCTATTTTGCCGGAATGTCGGGCGACCAAGAGGGCCCAACCCAGGGCCCATCCAGGGAGCGGCTCGATTACGGATGGCTTTCGTCCGGAGGAGGGGGGATGCCGCAGGTGAAGATTTTCGTGGATCGCTGGGACGAATCCGGGCGGCGGCTCTGGACACGGCTCTTCGGGAGGATGTGGAACAACCTGGCCTTCGCCGTGGCAAGTTCAGAAAAGGGAGAGATTGCCGTCGCGGGAAGCAGCGTGTGGGGAGCTTGCCCGGACGATCGTTCGCTCCGGCCAAGCGGACTTCGGCTTTTCGTGGCCGTGTACGGGAATCAAGCCTCTCTTCGCTGGTGCCGGGAAGTGGAAAAGAACCTTTCCATTGGGCCGATGGCTCTCTCTTATCAGGTCGATGGCGGCCTCCTGCTTTTGGGAGAAGCCAAGGGGCCTTTGCTTTCGACGGCGCCGCTCTCCCAGGGCGGAAGGGTCTTCCTCGCCAAATTGGATGGTGAGGGCCGGCTCCGGTGGAAGTGGCAGGTCGGAGAGGGGATGAGCCGCCCCTTCCCTCACATCGCAATCGGTCCGGGAAACCGCCCGGCTGTAGCGTGGGCGACCGCAGCCTTGGGAAGCCGATATCGATCGCAAGAAGGAGAGACGGTTTCCGTCGGACTTCTTCCCATGGGGCTGCCGTGAGGTTTTGTTGGGGCGGGGAAATCGCTCGGACGAAGGGAATGCCCGGGATCGCTTCGTGAGCTCGGTTTTCTTCCGCCGCGCGGCTACAAGAATGCGATTGACGGCTTCCGTCTACCGGCCCACGATCTAATTCCTCCTGTCGCGAAGAAAATCGTGTTTCGCAATGGGACGAACTTGGCTTTCAGCGCGTTTCTTTTGGGAGAGTTCTTTCATCCATGATTCAGCATCGAGTGACGATTCCGATTCAGAGCAAGGGGAATGTGGGCAAGTCGACGGATGCAATCGCCCGCCTCGGGTGGATGTCCGCACGAGGTTTGTCGTGGCAAGCTTTCGACTTGGACGTAGACAACCGGACCCTGTCGAAGGCCGTGCCGGGCGTTCGTACCGTCGAGCTTTCCGAAGAGCCGGAGACCGATCTCATCCGTCTCTTTCGCAGCGTGGCCGAGGCGCCTCTTACGTTGATCGATCCACGGGCGCACCTTTCGCGCATTCTTCTCCGATCCTTGGAAGCCGTCCATTTTTTCCAGTACGGCAGCAAGGAGCCCGATACTCGGGTGACGATTCTCTTTTTTCCTATGGACGATCTTGCCGTCATGGACGAGATCGCGGAGGTCGTGGAACGAGTCGGGAACCGAGCGGACTACGTCGTTGTCCGAAACCGCGCGCGAATTCCACGGATTCGCATGTATGAAGGAAGCGAGCTCGAGAAAGAGCTCCTTGCCCTTGGAGCCGCTACCCTCGAGTTGCCGACGTTGCTTTCCGATACCAGGGATGCCTTGGCCGCTCTTGAGATCGGATTGCAGCGATCGATCTCCCCGGTGCAGGCGGTCGTCGATCCCGACGTCAAACTTGACCTGATCCACCGGGTGATCCTGGAAGACTGGCTGCGCCTCCTTTTTGGCCGATATGAGCGTGCTGCGCACCATCTCTTAGCCGAAGAAGACGCGGAGAAGGTCGCACGCAGCGCCTCTTCGCTGCCCGATTCGGAAAGAGAAAGAACCGGGGGGCGACGAGGCGGGAAAGTGAATCTGCAGAATCTCTTATGAGCTATCCGGAGGCAGGGAGCGATTCAGAGGATCCCCATCGGTATTGGAAGGCTGCGATCTCCCATCTGCCGCCGGAGAAGCAGAACGCGGCCTGGGAATGGTACCGCGCCCGCTCCGAGCCGTCTCAGGCTTTCGATAGCCTGAGCGGACTGCTGCTTCTGCTCGAGGCAAACGCCGCCTACCTGGAGCGGGTCCCTCGTGCCGTCCAAGAGCTTTTGGAAGGCGCCTCAAACAGGTCCGACGGGAGCATGCCCAGTCGTGCCGACTTGGAGCAGTTCCTTGGTTATTTCCACCACTACACGACGCAGTTGCAGGATCTCTTAGGCTCCGCTCCCCGGCAATGGCAGGAGGGGTTGCAGCGGGAAGGCAAGCAGCTCGCGGCTCTCGTTTCTCAGATTACGGAGCAGAGTCACCACTGCGCCACGCAGTTGCAGGATCTCTTAGGCTCCGCTCCTCAGCAATGGCAGGAGGGGTTGCAGCGGGAAGGCAAGCAGCTCGCAGCTCTCGTTTCTCAGATCACGGAGCAGGGCCGGGTCTTGCAGAAGCGGCTCAACGTGCTTCGCCTGTGGGCCGTGGGCTTGCTCCTGGCGATCGGCTTTTTTGCGGGATGCTCCGCTATCTTGCTGTTGCGCCTTCTCATGCCGAAGTTTTTCGGTGTTTGAAGGAGGTATGGTTGATCGCGCTCCCGCCGGGAGCGGGGGAACGCCGGCCCCTGTGCCTTCGGTTCAAATATCAAAGGAGAGCGCTCGATTGGCTGCCAAACGGAGTTGCTCTTCCCTCTCCACGAGATCCGAAAGGCTCGTTCGGTCGACTACCTCGCAAATCTTCGCTCTGATTTCCCGCATGATCACCCGTATCGTACAAGTTTCTTCGTTCGGACAGTCGTCGCAAGGCGCATAGGCAGTCGGGCTGACACAACGAACCGGAGCAATCGGCCCGTCCATCAGTCGGATGATCTGCCCGACCATGACCTTGTCCGCCGATTCAGCGAGTTGATACCCTCCGCCCTTGCCGCGACGGCTTTCCAGGATCCCCTTATTCTTGAGCTCGAGCAGGATCGCTTCCAAAAACTTTTTAGGAATCCGTTCCTTTTCAGCGATTTCTCCGATGAGGACAGCGCCGGTTCCTCGGACTCGTGCCAGGTAGATCAGTGCGCGCAACGCATATTTGCTTCTTCGAGTAAGAACCATTGCTCCTTCTAGATTATCGGGGAAAACTCGGCGGAGACAAACTCCAAACCGTCTCTGGAAGAGGGAAGGTGTCTTGGTTAATGGAGAAACGCTTCGATTTCCTCCAGAGTTTGGCGTTGGTAATCCTTTGGGATCGTGAATAGTTCGGCCGGGGGCTCTTTCCACTGCTCGAGAATCAGCCGCAATTTCCCTTCTCCCCCGTCGTTTTTTTTCCACGACATCTCCAGGGGGACGCCGGCGTCTTCCGGAAGGGAGAGCCAGATCGCCAAGGCGGATTCGGGCCAAGCTTCTCTTGCTAAAAGAAAATAGAAAATCTGAGAAAACATTTTTATCTGCTGCGCCGTGGCCATCAAAAACGCACGATGGGCTTCTCCGCGAATGCTGGTGAGGATGCTCGCCTCTTCTCCTCTTTCGTCATGGCCTATCCATCGAGATTCCGGCCCGGGGACCCGAATCCAGGAGAAGCGGGCGAGGTCGTGGAAGACCGTGGCGCGAGAAGAGGACGGAGGGCTCGATGAATCGAACGGAGCCAAGGTCGGATCTTCTTGGAATGGATCGGATCGGAGGCGCCATCGGTTCTCTCGGCTGTGTTTTACATTGGCTTGGATGGTTGGCCAGTCGAAAGACCAGAAATGAGCATCCAGATGCTCCAATCCAAGAAAAGATTGGAGATCCACGTTGTAGATGAGCGAAAAGAGCATCGCCGGCTGATCGATGCGGATATAGGGGCCCCGTCGTAGCAGCGACAAGCGGGCTTCGTTGCGTCCCTCTTTCCAAAGAAAATCTAGCCGAAAGCCGTCCGCTGCCGTCGCACAGAAGCTAGTCGCGAAAAGAAAAAGAGAGCAGAGATGAAAGGATCGGTAGCTCCGCCAGAATTTCATTGCCCGGAGTGCGTCCGCCTCTGCCCGAGCAGAGCCGTTCCGATACGGACCATCGTGCTCCCTTCCTCCACGGCGATCCTATAGTCGTGGCTCATTCCCATCGAGAGAATGGGAAGGGAGATACCAGTTCTCTCTTGAATCCCGTCTCGTAACATCCGCAGTCCCGCAAAAACGGGCCGCGAGGTTTCCGGGTTATCGGCAAACGGCGCGATCGTGAAGAAGCCGTGCAGTTCCAATCCCGGAAGCATGTTCACCTCGAGCGTGAGCGCTTCGGCAGAGGCCGGAGGAATGCCGAATTTGCTCGCTTCCGCAGAAATGTTCACCTGGATCAGCACGGAGATCGTCCGCCCCAGGGACGTTGCTCCCTGGGAGAGCGCTTGCGCCAACGCAAGCGAATCGATCGATTGCACCCAATCGAAGAGGTGGAGGGCCGCATGCACCTTGTTTTTTTGCAAATGGCCGATGAAGTGCCAAATCCCCTTCGAGCCCAACATCTGGCGTTTGGCGGCGGCTTCTTGGACTCGGTTCTCGCCGACGTCCCGAATTCCCAGAGCGAAAAGTTCGGCCAGAACCTCGGGAGGATGGGATTTGGTCGCCGCAACGAGCCGAATCGCGCTCGATTCCCTCCCGCTTTTCCGGGCGGCGGCCGCAATCCGCTGCTGAATGGCCATCAGTCGCTCTTGCAATATTGATTCCTCAAACGGATTCATGAAATTGACAGAGTATTAGTTTTGTTTAAGACTCATTCATGCAATTGGAGACCTTAAAGGTCTTTCGCGATCTTGTCGATTCCCGCAGCTTCAGCAAAGCCGCGCAGTCCAATTCCATTTCGCAATCGGCGGTCAGCCAGCAAATCCGCGGATTGGAAGAACGCTTCCGGCTGCCGCTCCTGGAAAGAGGCGGGGGGCGGCGCATCGGCCTCACTCCCGAGGGAGCGTTGGTTTACCAGACCGCGAAAGAAATCGTCGCCCTCTACCAGGCATTGCAAAATCGAATCGCGGAAGTCCGAAATACGATTTCCGGCACAATTCGGGTTTCAACGATTTACAGCGTAGGCCTTTATGAATTGCCGCCGTATTTGAAGAAGTTTCTTCGCGCATATCCCGAAGTAAACGTTCGAGTGGAGTACCGACATTCGCGACAGGTGTACGAAGATGTGGCCGACGGGACTTGCGATCTAGGCATCGTCGCATTCCCCACGGTCCGCAAGGGGATGAAGGCTTTGTCGTTCCGGAAAGACCGCCTCATTTTCATCTGCCATCCGCAGCATCCCTTGGCAAAGAGAAAAGAAGTGGGATTGGAAGAAGTAGCCCGGCAGGGATTTGTCGGTTTTACCTCGGATATGCCGACGCGCAAGGGGATCGATCAGCTTTTTCGGGATCGCAATCTCGAAATCCGGCCGGTGATGGAGTTCGACAACATTGAGACGGTGAAGCGAGCGGTAGAAATCGACATTGGGGTGTCGATCGTCCCGGCCGCGACGGTGGCGCAAGAGCTTCTCAACGGATCGCTTGCAGCGGTGGAAATTGCCGGCGAACCTTGCTATCGGCCGATTTCCCTGCTCTGCAAAACAGGCAGAGTTCTTTCGCCCGCCGTCAAGCGATTCCTCGAGTCGCTCCAAGAAGAGCAGTCTGAAGGGGGGACGGATGCCGAGACGGCGAGGGCCGTGGGGGAATAGGCTTAGGGCGCCAGGGTCCTGCATGCGCAGGCGAGAGTGTGGTGATGCGCGCTCGCCTTTTCGATCCGCCGAAAAGCTGTCGAAGAAGGCCCAAAGCGATTTTTGGACGATCGTTTAGGGCAGCTTCGTCGTGGGATAGAGGTTCGAATAAAGGACGCCGCAACCCGACGCCATTCCGGCGGGAGTACCGGTCGGGCGATCCTAGGCGCGTATCGGAGAACCCGGAGAACCGGAGCGGTGGATAGCGCCGCGACTGGTTTCTCGGGATCTTCGGTGCGATCTTGGCCGGTTCCGCAGTCGCTCCGTCCGGTTGGAGGAATGAAGCCGCTCGCCGAATGCGAAGATTCCGGACTTGCCTTTGCCTTCAAAAGGACAAAGAAAAAAGGGAAAGGAGGTCGAATGTCAAATTTGGAGACCCGTTACCTTGGCTTGGCCCTCCGCTCTCCCTTGGTTGCCTCTTCTTCTCCCTTGACCGGTTCGCTGACCAAGGTCCAGGAGATGGAGGCTGCGGGAATCGGCGCGGTGGTGCTGCCCTCTCTCTTCGAAGAGCAGCTCCTCAAGGAGGAAGTGGCGAGCCATTCTTATCAGGATTACGGCGGGACCCTGGAAGCCTTTCCCAAGTTGGAAGAGTTTCGCTTCAGCGCGAGGGCCTATCTCGACCATATCCGAGCTCTGAAAGCCTCGGTGGGGATCCCGGTGATTGCCAGCTTGAATGGAGCGTCTCCCGGATGGTGGACACGGTACGCGAAGGTGATCGAAGAAGCGGGTGCGGATGCACTGGAGCTGAACATCTATGCCGTGCCGACCGATCCCGACAAACCCGGGTCTGAAATCGAAATGGAAACGCTCGACATCGTACGGTTGGTCCGTGCCCAAATCGGGATTCCCCTGGCTGTCAAATTGAGTCCGTTTTATACGAACTTTGCCCATATGGCGAAGCGCTTGCATGCGGCAGGAGCCAATGGAGCGGTGCTGTTTAATCGATTCTACCAACCCGACATCGATGCGGAACGCTTAACGCTGCAGAGCGGGCTTCTGCCCGGCTCTTCTCGGGATACTCGGATTCCGCTCACCTGGATAGGGATCCTCTACGGTCGTGTGGCGCTCGATCTGGCAGCGACGGGAGGGGTGATGGAAACGGAGGATGTGCTCAAGGTCATCCTTGCTGGGGCTCATGCCGCAATGTTGTGTTCATCGCTTCTTGAGCGAGGGATCGCTCATGTCCGCGTTCTGCGTGAGGGAATGGGGCAATGGATGGAACGTCACGGGTACGACGCGATCGACCAATGGCGAGGGCTCTTGAGCCAAAAAAACTGCTCCGATCCGGAAAATTTCGAGCGGGCGCAGTACGTCGCCGCGGTCAGCTCGGGCGGAATTTGAGCGCCGTAACTCTTTCGTTTTGCTTCGGGCTCCTAGGGGAAACGAATTGCCTTTTGCTAGCTTGCGAACAGAGAAGGCAGGGGGGCCGGAGGTACGGCGAGGCTGGTCGGATAGGTAAATTCGAGATAGGTCGGATGACGTAGACCCGCTTCATAAAATTCCAAGAGCCGCATACCTTCGTTTGGCTTGAGAAGGTCGCTCTTGATGGCGGAGTCGATCTGCGCCTTGAAGGCGCGTTGAAGAGCGTGGGTTTCGTATTGGACCGAAGCCAGCGCTTCCGCAATCGAGAGGGCGGGAATGGTTTCCTCGATATAGAAACCTTGCGGTTCGTCGGCGTCGAGGAAGACATGTGCTTCGTTGACCCGGCCGAGCAGGTTGTGCAGGTCTCCCATGATATCCTGGTAGGCGCCGATCAGGAAAATCCCGACGAGGTAGGGCTTGCCCGTGAAATCGTGGAGAGGAAGCGTGCTCTGGACCGCGTCGTCTCCGTCGATGAAGGTCGAGATTTTGCCATCGGAATCACAAGTGATGTCCGCGAGGATCGCTCGGCGCGTGGGCGGCCGATGGAGCTCGTGGATGGGGACGATCGGGAAGACTTGGCCAAGACCCCAGTAGTCGATCAGGGACTGAAATACGGAAAAGTTGCAGAGAAATTGATCGCAGAGCGAGTTGCCGAGCTTGCGAATCTCTTCCGGAATCTGCTTCGTTCCTTCGTAGAGCGAGAGGACCTCTTTGCTGATCTCCCAGTAGAGCGTTTCCACGTGCGCTTTCGTGTGGAGATCCAGGAGGCCCAAGTCGAACATGGAGAGCGCATCTTCCTTGATTTGGAGCGCGTCATGGTAATGCTCCAGGCGGTTTCTGCGGTTCGAGAGCTGTTTTTTTACGTCAAGCAGCTCTCGGACGAGCTTGTGGGGCTCCATTTGCTTCGCAGCGGTGAGCGGAGTTCTCTCTTTTTCGATGGACCCGAAGGCGTCTACGACGAGAACCGAGTGGTGCGCGGCGACGGCGCGCCCGCTTTCGGTGATCAGGCAAGGATGAGGAACTTTCTCCTCGTCGCAAATTTCCGCAACGTTGTAGACGACGTCGCGCGCATATTCTTGCAGGGTATAGTTGATGCTCGAATCGGTCGAACGGCTTCCATCATAATCGACTCCCAGGCCGCCGCCGACGTCGAGGTAGGCGACCGGAAATCCTAATTGGCGGAGTCGGGCGTAGTAGCGGGTGGCCTCGCGCACGGCACGTTTGATGGTTATGATGTCGGGGATCTGCGAGCCGATGTGGAAATGGACGAGTTGCAGGCAGCGTTCCATCCCGTATTGGCGCAAGCGCTCCGTTACCTCGAGGAGCTCCGGCGTCGACAAGCCGAACTTGGCACTTTCGCCGCTCGAGAGCGCCCATCGTCCCCGTCCTTTGGCGGAAAGCCGAACGCGTACTCCGAGCAGAGGGTCTGCTCCCAACCTGCGTGCGGCCTCTACGGTGACGTCGAGCTCCGTAGGCTTTTCCATGACGAGGAAGATCTTCTTATTGAGCTTTCTGCCGAGCAGCGCCGTTTCCACGAAGACGCTATCCTTGAATCCGTTGCAGACGATGAGCCCTTCCGGGTCTCGATGGAGGGCGAGTGCGGCGAAGAGCTCCGGCTTGCTCCCGACTTCCAGGCCGTGATGGTAAGGAGCACCCGCATCGAGCACCTCTTCCACGACTTCTTGGAGCTGGTTTACCTTGATGGGGAAAACGCCGCGGAAGCGCTCCCGGTAGCCGGCTTCCTCGATCGCTTCGAGAAATGCGCGGTTCAGGCTCTCGACGCGATGGCGAAGGAGGTCTTGGAAGCGGAGGAGAAGCGGGAATTGGAGCTTGCGTTCTCGCGCCATTTCGACGACTTCGAGCAGGTCGATCTCTGGGCCATGATCCTGCAACGGGCGAACGGTCATATGGCCGGCTGCATTGGCGGAAAAGTATCCCGCTCCCCATCGGGGAATTTGATAGGTCTGCAGGGCTTGCTGGACGCTCCACGAAGTTTTCGCGCTCATCGGTCCCCTATATAAAAAGCGCCTTCGGCTCTTCGCAATCTCCGGGAAAGGGAAATTTCCTATTTCCGGATCAAGGCGATTCGCGGCAGCTTGCGCGGCAGCGGGATTATGGTACGAGAGAGGTGTGAAGAATGATCTCGTCTCCGTCGAGGTCGTGGGAATCCTGCCGACCGGACCTCAGGGGTTCGCCGTCTTCCTGGGCAATGAAGAGAAGGTGTTCGTCATCAACGTCGATAGCTACGTGGGGCGGGCCATCATGATGGCGCTGCGGGGGGAGCGAAACGAGCGCCCCCTGACCCACGAGCTGATCGGATTGATTTTCGAAGGGTTTTCGATCGCTATCGATCGAGTGATAATCAACGACTTGCGAAACAACACCTACTTTGCACGACTTCTTTTGCATGCGGAAAGCGAGGTGCATAAGAAGATGATCGAGATCGACGCCCGTCCGAGCGATTGTCTTACCCTCGCCTTGCAAGCCAAACGGCCGATCCTGGTCTCCCGCGAAGTCTGGGACGAAGTGGAAGATATGAGCGAATTACTCGAAAAAATGCGCGAAGCCCAACGCAAACAGCAAGAGCCGCCCGAGGAGCCGCTCTTCGGCGGAGAGGCGAAATAGGCTCTTTTATCTGTTGTCTGCGTCTCTCCGCCTGGACGAGACGAGGAATGTGCCGAGGAAGAGAAAAACGATCAGTGCGATGGTATAGGCGGTCGGGACGGCGATCCAGGGCTTGAGGCACAGCTCCGCGCCCATCAGCGCCAAGAGCCAGGGGATGGCTTGGTTGAGCCAGTGGAGCCGGTCGGCCGCACGTTGCACAATCGGATAGAGAGACCGAAGGCCCATGACGGCGCAGAGGCCGGCGGGAAAGACGACCGTGGGGTCGAGCGTGATCGCAAATGCCGCCGGGATGGAATCCAGGGCGAAAAAGAGATCCGCGAGTTCGATGGACAGCAGAGCGAGGAGGCGCGGAGATGGCAGCGTCCTCCCGGACCGACGTATCAGCCAGCGGGAGGTCTCCGCGGCGTTCTCTGGTGCAAGAGAGGCGAGCTTGCGACCGACCGGGACCAGGGGTTCCGATTCCCGCTTTCGGGAAAGTCGAACCGCCGCGACAAAAAGGATGATGCCGAAAAGGGGGAAGCCCGCCTCAAACTTTTCGAGCAGACTCAAACCGACCCAAATGAAGAAGACGCGCAAGAGAATGGCGAAGACGACTCCCAGCGTAAGGAGCTGGGACTGGGTGACACCCCGGATGCCGAAGAGACGGAATGTCCCGTAAAAGGCGAAGAGGTTGTCGATACTCAACAGGTATTCGAGACCATAGATCGTACCAAAATCGAGGGCCGTGGAGAGCCCGCGCGCTTTCCAGAGATAGCCACCGTAGCTCAAGGAAAAGATCAGCCAGAGAACGGTCAGAAAAAGAGCCCGTCGGAGAGAAGCGTGAGCGAGGCTCCGTCCCCAGCCCGCATCGAAGAGCGCAAGCAGGACGAAGATGCCGAAGAAGGCAAAAAAGAAAGAACTCATCCGATCCGGGGAGGCCGGCTCCATTTGGAGCGAAGGTTCTACCGGCTCAAGGAAAAAGTAGAGGCGTCAGGGGAAACGGGAAGAATGCGGTTCATCGAAGATCCGGAGGAGATGCAAGCGGAGGGGCTTCGCCTGCGACGAGGGGGGGCTCTTCCGGCGTTGGTGCCGACCATGGGGGCTCTCCATCCCGGCCATCTCGCTCTGGTCCAAAGGGCGAAAGAGGAGGGAGCACCCGTGATCGTCAGCATCTATGTCAATCCCTTGCAGTTCGGGCCGCAAGAAGATTTCGCGGCTTACCCTCGGCAGGAGGAAGCGGACCGTCAAACTTGCGAAGCCGCGGGTGTGGATCTTCTCTTCTCTCCCCGGGAGCTCTATGCGGGCGATCATTCGACCTATGTCACGGAAGAGGCTCTTTCCTTTGGCCGGTGCGGACGAAGCCGGCCCGGTCATTTTCGGGGGGTCGCAACCGTGGTCGCGAAGCTCTTGAACTTGACCCAAGCGGCCGTGGCAGTCTTCGGGTGGAAGGATGCGCAGCAACTTTCCGTCATCCGCCGTATGATTCGGGATCTCGCCTTTCCCGTCCGGGTCGTGCCGGTGGAAATTCAGCGGGATCTTGACGGGCTGGCGTGGAGCTCGAGGAACCGGTATTTGTCGCCGGAACAGCGGAAGAGAGCCACCGCCTTCCCTCGCATTCTCGCGGAAGCAGCCCGCCGCCCGGATGGCCGTGCTTGGGCGACCGTCGAATTGAACAGAATGCCCGGCTTTCGCGTCGACTACGTGGAGGTGGCGGATGGCCGCTTGTGCGCGGCCGTTTGGATCGATAAAATCCGATTGATCGACAACTTCCCATGCGAATCCTGATTCAGGCCGTTGTTCTTGTGGGGATCGCCTTCCTGCCGTTGCGTGTCGGGCGGGCGGCAGGCTCTCCCGGATGGCATCCGGCGATCATCGGCGCTCGTGAGTATGTGCCGATCGAGGAGTTTTGCCGCTTTTACGGGCTATCGGCCTCGGAGCCCGCGCTCGGGGAGATCCATCTGTCGGGCGGTGCCGGAACGGTTGAAGGGAAACAAGGCAGCCCGTATGTGTATATCGATGGCATCCGTCACGCGCTCTCCTTTCCTCTGCTCGAGAAGGACGGACGGTGGTACGTTTCCCGAACCGACCTTTCCTGCCTCTTCGATCCGGTCTTCCGTCCGTGGCGGGTTCCGGTTCGGTCTTCCTTCCGCGGTGTGGTGATCGATCCCGGACACGGCGGCCATGACAAGGGTGCGAGAAGCCGCAACGGGCGGTACGAAAAGGAGTATGCTTTGGATACCGCTCGGCGTTTGGGAACGATTCTCCGGGCCAAGGGGATTCCCGTTGTCTTTACTCGGACGAGCGATCTCTTCGTTCCTTTGGAGGAGCGAGTCCGGATCGCGCAGGAGCATCCGGATTACGTCTTTGTGAGCCTCCATTACAATCAGTCGGAACCGAGCGGGCATGGAGTGGAAACTTATTGCCTTGCTCCCAGAGGTGCCCCTTCGAGCAACAACGGAATCTGGGTAAGGAGGGTCGACTATCTGCCTCTGCCGGGGAACGGAAACGACCTGCTCAATACACTGCTGGCTCACGACATCCATCTTGAGCTCGTTCGCCTTCGCCCCGACGATCCGGAAATGGATCGGGGTTTCCGACGGGCTCGATTCGTCGTGCTTCGGGACAACCCGCTACCAGGTGTTCTCGTGGAGGGAGGCTTTCTTTCCGATCCGGTCGATTCTGCATGGGTGGACCAACCGGGATATCGACAGCAGCTTGCGGCAGCCGTGGCACGCGGCTTGGAGCGCTTTTTCCAAGCGACCAACGGGAGGACTTCCCCATCCCATGCTCTTCGTGCTCTTCCTGCCGACTAGGCTGCGGAGCAGCGATAGCGCATCTCCTACGACCATTTCTCCCCTTGCGGGAACCTCGACCCATTCCGTTTTCTCCGCTACATTCCCCGAAAAGGAGGCGGTATGGCGCTCGCCGTGAGTCTGCGGAATTCGTTTTTAAACAAGCTGCTCGGGCGGATTGAGCGGCTCGGGCCGGCGGAGATCCAAAACTATCTACGGCGCTTAGCCCAGGAAAAGGGTTTTCTGGAAACGGTCTTTAATGCTCTCCAAGAGGGCATCTTGGTCGTGGATATTCGCGGGAAGGTGTTGTACGGGAACCAGAGCGCAGAGCGCCTTCTGGGAATCGATTGGAATGCGGCTCTGGGAAAATCGATTGCGCGCTATCTTCCCGATGTCGATTGGCCTTCGCTCTTCGTCTCCGGTCAGATCGTGAGTCGGGATCTGCAAATCAGCTATCCGGAGGTCCGCTATCTGAACTGTTCGGCTGTTCCTCTCGAAAAAGGACCGGAGGGGACGGAAGCGTTCGTGGTGATCATCTACGATATGACCGCCAATCGAGAAAAGACCTTGGAGATGATCGAGTCCGAAAAGCTCAACGCTCTCACCCTCCTTGCGGCCGGCGTGGCGCACGAGCTCGGGAATCCCCTCAACTCCCTCCAAATCCACACGGAGTTACTGCAAAGAGAGCTCGCCGGCAAGAAGACGCGGGCGGAGGTCGTCGATTCTCTCGCGGCCATTCGTTCCGAACTGCAGCGACTCGACGTGATCGTCAACCAGTTCCTCCGGGCGATCCGCCCCTCTCCGCCCAAGTTGGCTTGGGCGGCGTTGAACGAGATCGTGCGGGATGCCGTCGAGTTTCTTACTCCGCAAATGGAAAATCGGGATGTCCTGATCGAGATGGAGCTGGCCAAGGGCATGCCGATGGTGAGAGCAGATCGGGATCAACTCCGGCAGGCGTTTTTCAATGTGATGAAGAATGCACTCGAGGCGATGGACCGCGGAGGAATCCTCGAGGTTCGGACGGAACTTTCCGATAGCCATTTCCTGGTCGTCTTTCGAGACAACGGTTCGGGAATGTCGGCGACGGAGATGGGACGGGCTTTCGAGCCCTACTTCACTACCAAGCAGTCGGGCACCGGGCTCGGTCTTTTGGTGGTGCGGCGGATCGTGAGGGAGCACGGCGGGGAAATTCAGCTGGAAAGCCGGGAAGGGAAAGGGACCACCGTGCGCATCCTTTTGCCGCGGAGCGAGAGACGAGTCCGCCTTCTGCCGATGGGATCGGAGCAGATGGTTGGAGATGGGAAAGGCGAGGCGAAGTGCTGATGCATTCGATGCACGAACTTCCCGGACTGCTGATTGTCGACGATGAGCGCAACGCCCGCGAGGGTTTGCGGCGTGCCTTCTCGGAGGAGTTTGAAACATACACGGCGGAAGGGGTTGCCGCCGCCAAGAGCGTACTCGAGGACGAAGTGATCGATGTCGTCTTGCTCGATCTTCGGCTCGGTAAGGAATCGGGGCTCGATCTTTTGGAATTCTGTCGGAGCCTGCCGACCTCCCCCGTCTGCGTGATCATGACGGCCTACGGCTCGGTCGACAACGCCGTCGAGGCAATCAAGAGGGGGGCATACGACTACGTGACCAAGCCGCTCGACCTAGGAAAGCTTGAAATCGTTCTCCGACGGGCGGTTCGCTCCCGGCAGGTGGAGACGGAGAATCAAAATTTACGGGAGCAGCTCGGATGGAAATTCGGCCTGGATCGGATCATCGCAAAGTCGGCGGCGATGATCCCCATAGTCGAAAAAATCCGACAGGTCGCGGGAAGCCGTGCTACCGTGCTTTTGGAGGGGGAGAGCGGAACGGGGAAAGAGTTGGCCGCCCACGCGCTTCACCTGTTGAGCCCGCGCCATGGCTTTCCCTTCGTCGCAGTTCACTGTGCCGCCCTTTCTCCGCAACTGCTCGAAAGCGAGCTGTTTGGTCATGAGCGAGGGGCGTTCACCGGGGCCTTGGAGAAGCGGATCGGACGGTTCGAGGAAGCCCAGCGGGGTACCATTTTTCTCGACGAGATCGGAGAAATCGATGCGACCACGCAAGTGAAGCTCTTGCGGGTCCTCGGGGAACGAACGATCCAGCGGGTGGGAAGCAATAAAGGGATCCCTATCGATGTTCGGGTCATCGCCGCGACCAATCGCAATTTGGAAGAGATGGTGGCGGACGGGACATTTCGCGAAGACCTTTTCTTTCGGCTCAACGTCGTGCGCATCGTCTTACCCCCGCTGCGGGAACGGAAGGAGGATTTGCCTCTGCTCTTCCAGGCTTTCATCAGTGAGTTCGCGCGCGAAAACGGAAAAAGGGTCAGCGGTCTGACGAAAGAGGCGGAGAAGCTTCTCTGTCAGTATGACTGGCCCGGCAACGTGCGGGAGCTGCGCATGGCTCTGGAGCATGGGGTCGTCATGGCGCAAGGGTTGCTGATTACGCCGGAGGATCTTCCGGAACGGATTCGGGTGCCTTCCATCCTCCGTTCCGCCCGCGACATTCCTGCTCTGTCGATGACCCTGCGCGAGGCGGAAAAGCAGTGGATTCTCCGCGCTCTGCAAGCCTGTGGGGGGAATCGTAGCGAAGCGGCTCGGAAGCTCGGGATCAGCCGAAAGACGCTCCTGCGTAAGATAGCGGATCTGCCGCTCGAAGATCAGGCTCTTTGAGTCCCGATTCCGGGGAATGAGGCAAAAAGCTAGCAGCGGGAACCGACAATGGCTTTGATCGGCTGTTGATGCGTCGGCGTTTTCTTTTTAGCCCGGATGGTGTTGTGCGCTCCCTTCGCCTCGGCTACTGGAGAATCCGGTATGGGCGAGAATTCGAAAGAGGGGGTTGCGGGGGTCGGCCTGTCCGTCTCGTTCTGGTCATCGGGTGCGCCTTATTGTGGGCCGTCGGGGATTTCCAGCCTCTTTTCGGCTTCTCCGGGGAAGGGGGAGAAAGCGATCTTACGGCCTCTACGAATCCGACGGAAGAAGGGGAACGAAAGCGTCTGCTGCAGCTACTGGAAGAGCAGGGGATGGCGGTGAGCTCGTCCTCCCCGGCGGTGCGACTGGGAGGCTACGTGGATAGCGCCTTCGAAATGAATTTCATCAATGCTCCCTCCTTTAACCGGGTGCCGCGTTTCGTTGCTCCGACGGCCGGCGGAGGAAGCCGGCTCGCCCGAGGCTATCCGCTCTTGCCGATGCGGCTGGCGGATGACGGCATTCCGGGCGGGGGCTTTAACCTGAATCAGCTCAAGCTCTGGTCGGAGAAAGCACTTACCGCAGAAAATCGCTGGGATGCGGGCTTTCGCATGGACCTCATGCTCGCCCAGGATGCCGCCTTAGGGGTGCCCGACTTCCTGGCGGGAGCCGGCACTTCCACTTCGTCGGGCCTCGGCTTCAATACTAGCGAGGTCTTTCTGGAGCAGGCCTACGCCCAGTTTCAAATTCCCATCGGAGACCGAAAGCTCGAGGTTCATGTCGGGAAGTTCGCCGCCCCGATCGGCCTCGAAGTTCTGGAGCGGCCCGCCAACTTCAACATGACCTACGGTCTTTTCTTTAACAACGTCGAGCCCTTCGTGCTCGTGGGAACTCAGTTTCTTTTCCGTGTGGACGATCAGTGGACCGTCCGAGGAGGAATCACGGATGGAGGCTTCAATACGGGCCGGGGGGGCTACCCTTTCTTCGGTATGGTCGATAATTCGGTTAGCGGCCTATCGAACTTTTTGCTGACCTTCAACGTCGACTACATCTCTCCGGATAAGAGCTTCGTCTCCACCTACGGGATGTTGTACGGCCCTCACGGAACCAATCCTCCGGGCTTCGGAACTTCGCCCGGCATGGTCAACGGCATCTTTTACCCTGGAGCCTACGCGGCCGGGGATATCGTTTCCGGGCCCTACAACTCTCCCGGAACCTATATGGAGTTCAACGACTATGGGATCTGGACCCCTTCCTTCGTCTACCGCAAGCGGCTTCAGCTCGCATACGAACTGATCGGCGGCTTTTACAACAACGCCGTCGCCCCTGCGGGGATCACGGGCTTGGGGCCGGCTACGGAAACAGCCCTGGGAATCTTCCCGCTCTTTCCCTATTCCTTCGGCTACGGCGGTCCGACCAACTGGATGGGTGCAGCCCTTTACCAGATATATCGCTTCAATCCGCTGGTCAGCTTGGCGTTGCGGGAGCAGTGGTTGCAGGCTTCGTGGAATAGCTATCTGGAGGGGATGATCGCGCCGACGAACATTTACAGCACGACGATTACCCTCCGCTTCGACTTGGCGGATAACTTCATGGTGCGGATGGAATATCGCATGGATTGGGGAAACAACATGATGAACTACTACGCTCCCGCCGACGGCGTGCCTCCGGCCGAGGTCGGACTCAGCGGGAACGGCCTAGTGGGTTCTTCGAGCGGCCCCTTCTTTTTCGCGGGGTTGGAAGCCGTCTACACATTTTGAGCAACCCCGCCGAACGCGGGTAAGAACATGGCACGCCTTCTGCTTTCCGTAGGAGCGATCCGTCCGGTGTGTCCAATGGATCCGGCGGTCGATCTGGTTATCCGTGGGGAGGAACGATGGGGAGGATGAAAAGGAAAAGATACGGAAGGGTGATGGTTTTTGCGCTCTTAGGCGCCTGGATGGCCACTTCGGCTTTCGGCGCCGAGGAGTCGGCGAGTTCCGACGACACGACCGGCTCGAAGAAGAGCTCCCAGAGCGGGCAGATTCAGGA
>NZ_CABFUZ020000089.1 GCF_902143385.2 Methylacidimicrobium cyclopophantes | reverse complement strand
GGAAAACGATTCGTTCGAGGTTTCTATAATTGAAACGCGGGTAACACCCCTTCCGTTCAAAGATTCTTTTCGTTCCGGAACCGAGAAGCGAGTTGCTCGCCGAACGAAATGGGGCGACCACGGGAAAAAAGCGTCCCAAAGAGGATCCCCCAGAAGGTTCCCCAGATCGCGCCGACAGTGACATCCGACAAATAGTGCTGGCGCAGCTCCAACCGGGACCAGCAGACAGCCGCAGCGAGAAGGCCGATGGGGATGCCGATTTCGGGAAGGAGACGGAGAACGCATGCTGCCGTGGCGGTCGAGGACGCTGCATGCCCCGAAGGAAAATCTTGGAACATGTGGATACCGAGAGGGCCATAGAATCCGTCGGGAAGGTGGGTGTCCGGACGAGTTCTTCCGAAGGAGAACTTCGGCTCCGGCCGATAGCCGAGTCGAAGGGTTGCCGCGGCCAAAGTGGCATACGGTCGAGGCCGGCCGACGGAAAAGCGGACTGAGTCCAATGTGAGACCGGCGACGGTGGCGGCGAGGAGGCTCGCTAAGGCGGCCAATCGAGCTCGACGACTCTTGACTACCAGGCTCCCGATAAAGAGCAAAAGCGAGACGAGGAGGCTCCCGGGCCAATAATCTCCCCAGAAGCTGAGCTGCTCCGCCGCTCGTTCCAAAACCGGCCTGTCGATCTGCTGCACGATCCGGTAGACCAAAAAGTCGACAGGGAATGTGAAGAGAAATCCGCCGCTGAGAAGAGCGGCGAAAATCGCCAACCGCCGAGGCCAGGACTTCCTCGCAAATCCGCTCCCGGCATTGGCACGGCTTGCCACAGGATGTCGGGGGGCCTTCACCGGCTTGTTTCTCCGGCGGAATGCCCCGGAAGCGGCTGCCCTTTCCCCGTGTGCCAAGTCGGCGACATCGACCGCAATCGATCCACGACCTTCGTGTAGACTCGGCAAAAATACTCCAGATCCGCTTCCGAGATCTCTTTCCTCATCGTCACCTGGACGGCCGTCATCGCCAGGCGTTGCGAAAGCCCGAGCGATCGAAGCACTTGGCTACCCCGCAAGGACTTAGCAATGCAACTCGGCCCGGCGGCGATTGCAAGACCCTTGAGGTCGCAAGCAAGCACCTGCGCCTCACCTTCCGCACCTTCCGCACTCCAAGAGAGGTGGTGCGGCAGACGCCCCTCGCCTATGGGAGAGCCGTGCCATTGGAGATCCGGAATCTCGCTGCAGATTTCCGACCAGAGTTTTTGCGAAAGGAGGCGAAGACGAGGGGCCGAAGCGGCCAGAGTCTCGGCGGCCAACTCCGCCGCTTTGCCCGCGCCGACGATTCCTGGGAGGTTTTCCGTACCGGCACGCAATCCCTTTTCTTGAGGACCTCCGTGAATTTGCGGGCGCACGGCGATTCCCTCTCGTTTGTAGAGGGCGCCCACTCCCACCGGCCCTCCGCATCCGCGAAAGTGGATCGCCAGAAGGGGAATCGGGGTTTGCCGCAGGTTGATCGGGACCCAGCCCGCGCTCGCCGTCGCATCGCAGAAGAGGGCTACCCCCGCCTCCTCGCAAATTTGGGCGATCTGCGGAATGGGTTGAATGGTGCCAATTTCTCCGTTTGCCCATTGGATGCAAGTGAGGATGGTTCCCGATGTGAGGAGTTCTGTCAGTGCGGAGAGATCTGGATGTCCCTCGCGGTCGACCGGAAGCCAGATGATCTCCGCCCCCTGCCCTTGCAGCCAATCGAGAGATCGGAGAACGGCGGCGGATTCCACCGGGGTGGAAACGATGCGGCTGCCGCGATCGCGGTTCGCTTCGTAAAATCCTTTGATGGCGAGGTTGATCGCTTCCGTTCCTCCGGAAGTGAAAAAAATCTCTCCCGGGGAGGCCCCGAGAAAGGCTGCCACGGCTTCCCTCGCCTTCTCCAAGGCTTGGCGGGCCCGAGCTCCCGCGCTGTGAAGGCTCGCCGGATTCGCGGAATCCCGGAAAAAAGGAAGCATCGCCTCAAGCACGGCCGGATCGATCGGATTCGCCGCAGCCGAGTCGAAGGAGGTCACAGATCGGTGCCGTGCGTGCTAAGAATTCGGCGAATCCGCCGAAGCGATCGAGCCGACCTCCCTGTCGACGGTAGAAGCGTAAATCGGGCCGAACCACGTGTCGACAAGGCAGAGCCCGAAAAAGAGCGCAAAGGGGATCGTATAAAACAGGGACATCAGGATGGCATTGAGTCCGGCCAAGAAGGTGGAAGCGATCAGAAAGTCCCCGCGCCGTTTCCAAAAAAGGCGGAAATTTTCCCGGTAATCGAGAGCGCAGGAGAGCACGGATGCGCCGTCGAGCCAGCGGCAACAAGCAACCGCGCAAAAAGGTACGACCAGCCAGCTCCCCAGAGGGACGAAGAGCGAAAGTAGGTTGGGAGGCAGTCCAAGAAGTCGGATGAAGACTGAATAGCTCAATGCTACCCAAAGGATCAGCGGAAGCAGAAGGGTGGTAAGCGCTATGGTGAACTTCACCGCACCCTCGCGAAGGTATTGGCCGAGCATCGCCGGACTCCATTCCGGCAACTGGGGCTTTCCGAACCGCGCCCTACGCAGAACTTCGTAGGTGAATCCTAGGGCGAACCAGAAGCTGCCGACATTGATGGCCAGCAGAGCGAAGAGGAGGGACTTATGGTCTTCGAACCCACCGCTCAGCTTTGGGGCCAAAGCCAAAAGGATCGGATTGATCAGCAACAGGCCGCCAAGAAAGATCTTTGGAAACCAGAACCGATCTGCCAACAGAGTGAAAAATCCCGCGCGAATATCGAGAAAGTAGAGTCTCCGTTCACCCCGCTCTTGCGGTTGGTATACGACATGATGCATTCCGGCATCTCCCTTCCAAAAGGCCAACTTGCACATAGAGGGCAAATCCATGTGCTCCGTCAAGCCGTTCGTTGCGGGCGGATCTCTCCGCCTACTTCTTGCCTTCCGGCGCCCCTTCTCCGACGCTCAGACTCCTGAGGGCTCGGAAGCGCTTTTCTAACGGCCGCAGTCGGGAGGCCGCCCGGCAGATGCGCTCCGTTCCCTCGAAGCCGAACAGGCCGTAAAGCGCACAATAGGCCGGCGACGCTTTTGGCCCGCAGGGGTAGACAAGCCCGGCTTTCTTGCGCCCCTGGTAGAGCCGCGCCGCCCTCTTCGGGTCGTCTTTCGCGATCTCCCGCAGCACCTGAAAGTAAGCCTGCGCCGCCGCCTCTCTCCGAGCAGCCGTCCACTGCTGGCGCTCCTGCAGCCATGCCGCCATCTTGTCGAGCAGCGACAATTCGGTTTGAAAAAGTTCCACGTGATTCCGGTGGGAGAACGACTCCTGCGACCAGTCGGCTCGATAGACGGCACCGGCAGTCGGCGTCCAAGCGAAAAGAAAATCGGCCTGCAGCGCCCGCAGATAGAGTTCGTTGTCCTCGGTTGCACAGCGCACCGAACGGTTCCACCCTCCAATACGCACAAGCGCCTGCTTTCTCCAGAGGCCTGCGGCCACCTGCGGGTTTTTCCGCTGAAACCATCGGACGATCGGGTCGGAGTCGCCTTCGTCCTCCGGTTGCCGAATCGGAAGCGGTTCTCCTCTTGCCCACCGCTCCTCGAGAAGAGGCGAGAGGATTGCATCGGCGTTTGGATTCGAGCATTCGGTCCATTGCCGCTCGATCTTCCACGGCTTCAAGGAGTCGTCCGAGTCCAGGTATTGAATCCAATCCCCTTTGGCTTCCAGAAGGACGCGGTTTCTTGCCGCCGCCGCCCCTTGATTCGATTGGCGGAGGATGGTGACCCGGTCGCGATAGCTCTCGAGAATTTCCGGAGTCCGATCCGTGGAGCCATCATCCACCACGATCACCTCGATCGGCTGCCAGCTTTGCGCCAGCGAGCTTTCGATCGCATGAGCGATGAAGCGGGCTCCGTTGAACACCGGAATTCCCACGGTAACCCGCGGCTTTTCTGGATCGGTCATGAGCTTGGTTGTTTTTCCCGAGGCGGTTGCACCGTCATCGATAGTGCCGCCCCCTCTTCCAACGGCTTCCAGCAAGGAATGAGGGCCCGATTCGCGGGATCGCGATGATAGGCGCGCGTCGGTCTCCCGAAAAGCAGCGGATCGAGGGCGGATCCGACATCGAGATAGACGTTTTCCCGCGAGACCCGCCAAAGAGCATGGATGAGGATCTTCCCAAGAGGTCCCCCGGCGATGAGGAAGAGTGCTCCCCGGAAGAGCGAGGCCTTCAGATCGAGAATGTCGAGGAGCTCCCGTTCCTTGCTCTTCCACAATTTGACGCAGTCTCCAGGAAGAGGGAGAAAATCGGAAACGCCGAGAGCTTCCTGGAGGCGAGAACGGGAGAGGCGGGCATTTCCTACGAAAACGATGGGCCGGCTCGTCCGGCGGAAGCGGGGAACGAACTCCTCAAGAAAGCGATCATGATTCCCATTGGCAAAGAGGGCGGCAAAGGTCAGCCGGCTTGGATCCGCAGTGGTGAGGCTGCGGACCAAATCGTGCATCCATGGGCTCATATCCCAGGAAGGAAGGCCGTAAAAATAAGCCTCGTCCCGAACTCGGAGCGACTCTCGGAGAGACGACCGGAAGTGGAGATCCCTTTCCGGCCGGTATTGCCATTCATGTCTGCAACCTACCGGCTGATTCGCCAAAATCCGGGCCTCTCCGTCGTTAAAGCGGGCAAAGGCAAACGGCTTTTCGTTGTCGAGCAACGTCAGAAATTCGTCGAAATCCTTTTGGAAGTCTTGCGTCATTCCCGGTTTGCTCCCAGGGAGGCCGGACGCCACTGCCCGGCGGGGTCGATCCCTCTGTGGCGGCTCGTTTGCTTCCCTTCCAGTGCGGCCTCCAGAATCGCTCCATACTTTCCCCATCGCTCTTTCCAGGACTTGTCGCGTCCGGCGACGGGCCATACGAGCCCGAGTAGAAAGAGCTCCCAGGAACTCTTCACCCATTGGCTCATGCGAATCCGCCGAAGAGAGCGCATCGAATAATGCTTCCGATAAAAGAGATATTCTCCTTCCAGCTTTTTTCGCCAATACTCCCGGGGGCTCGTGCCCTGCTCGCTGTGCCGGCCGAGATGCAAGGCTCGCACTTCGGAGAGGTACGCGAGCCGCAGCCCGCATTTGCGCAGGCGCAGGCAGAGATCTTGGTCTTCCCCGTAGAGAAAGAAATCCTCGTCAAAGCCTCCCATCTCCGAGGCTGTCTCCGCACGAAGAGCCAGGCAAGCTCCCAAGAGAGCCGCCACTTCGCCCGGCAAGGGACCGAGCTCTCCGTGCGTCCAGCGTTCGTTGGGATAGTCGTGGGCGGCGTTCGACTGCCGCAAGCCATCTTCCCCGAAGAATGCGGGTCCAGCCGCCCCAACGGACCGGTCGGCGAGCAGGACGGCGGCCATCCGCTTTATCGCGTCTGGATCCGGAAAACGCAGGTCGGGGTTGACGAAAAGGAGAACCTCCCCCCTCGCCTCCCGTATTCCCTGGTTACAGGCCTTCCCGAAGCCGACGTTCTGAGAATTCCTCCGGAGGCGGATTTCGGGAAATGTGCTGGCGATCCAATCTGCCGTCCCGTCTTCGGAGGCGTTGTCGATGACCAGAATCTCCAGTCGGATCCCCTCTTGGGCTTGTAGGGAACGGAAGCAGCCCTCCAGTACCGGACGGCTGTTGTAGGTCACGAGGATGGCGGATACGTCGATCGACTCCCTCACGGATCGCTGCCTAGGGTGAAACGAGGAAGAGTCCCTGTCAAAGCCAAACCTCCATCCGGATTCCGCGAGCCAAATCAGCCCTTTCCCTTCGACGGCGGCCTTTCCAAAACCTATCTTTCTCCGTGGAGCGGAAAAGCACGCAGCGACTCCCATCCGACTCTCCCGTCTTTACCCTTGGACACGGCACTCGGTCCTTGGAGGAGCTTCTTCGGATTCTGCAATCCAAAAAGATTGAGCGTGTCGTCGACATCCGAACCATTCCACGTTCTCGACACAATCCGCAATTCAACAAAGAGACCCTTTCTGCTGCGCTGGCAGCTCACGATATTGCTTATACGCATATGACTTCCTTGGGAGGTTTGCGCCACCCCAAACGGGATTCCAAAAACCAAGCATGGCGGAATGCGAGCTTCCGCGGCTTTGCCGACTCTATGGAGACTCCGGAGTTTTCTTTGGCATTGGATCGGCTGGAGCAGGAGGTTGGGAAGATCCGGCTCGTTCTTCTCTGCGCGGAAACCGTGCCCTGGCGCTGCCACCGTTGGCTCATCGCCGACAGCCTCCTCGCCAGGGGCATTCCCGTGGAGCACCTCCTCGACGCAACCCACAGCCAGCCCCATCGCCTCACCCCCTGGGCACGGATTGTCGGTCGGCGAGTAACCTATCCATCTTCGCCGGAACCCCCCACAGCGGGAGATCCTGCTTCGCTCCGCAGCGGTCGGGAGGAGAGAAGATCTAGCCCTGCCCCGGAGTAAACTCGACTTTTGTAGAAACCTTTGCGTTTCTGGATGCCTGCCAAAACTCTCTTATTCCTCGCCGAGATTTCTCGACCCTTCTCAAGGGAATGGGCTCGTTGAGAAAGAAAGCGGCCGCTAGGGCATGGTAGGCTGCTGTCGCAGGGTACCGAAGTCATATTGAAGGGCGACCAATCCTTCGAAATCCTGGTACCAGCCGGTGCGCGATGTGAGGGAGGCGACCGTGTCCGGGTGCAGTCCTTCCACCGTTGAGCTGGTCGGAGCGATAAAACGAGTCGCGTATCCGAGGATCCAATTCCAATGAGGGACGATTCGGATAGCGACCCCAGCCAACACCTTTGTCGAGGGCGCATAGGTGAAGACCGTCTGGCCGGGTGCCACCAGCTCCTCTCCGGAAGATCCTACGACCGAGATCCCGCTGGTCCAGGAAAGCGCAACGCCGGCGGTGGCTCCGAGGAATGGAACGAAACGGGTGGGGTTGGAGATAAGAACGACTCCTCCGATTTCCGGTAGGAAGGTTCGGCTCGAACCGCTCGAAGCGGTTGGCGTAGCGGAGGAGGAATCGTAGGAGAGCGCGGAGGAGCTCATCTCCGCATAGTTAAAGATCAGAAGCAGTCCCGGGATCGCCTTCCACCTCCCATCCCGACTCAGCCGCAGGCCATCGTCCATGAAATTGTAGCCGAGGTAGGGGCCAGTGAAGATGCCGGTATGGGACTGGGTCTGGCCATGGGAGCCTTGAGGTCCTGCCGGCGACTGGGCGATTCCCGAAACCCTTTGCGGGGTCGGCCATGTGCCGCCAAAGAAGCTTCCGACCACGAGCCCCTTGGTCCATCCCTCCTCGGGATCCGGGAGGCGGCGCAGGGTGAGCCGCATCGCCGCCTTCTCGACGGAGGGCTCCTCGACGGAAAGCTCCTCGGGAGCAAGCGCTCCTCCGGCCGAGCGGAACGGTGCGGCAACGGCCCAGACAACGATGCCGATCGTCGCGATTCGAAGCCACCCGATGCGGGGCAGACCTCGCCCACCGGGACGGCCTTTTCCCACGGCGGCTCGCATGAATCCGCGCCGAGCCTCCTCTCCCACCCGGCGTCCTGGACGCCCGACAGGCGGAGCAGTTGGCGCAAGCGTCGTCATGGGGATTGCGGCCTGGGCACCTTGGCGAAATGTAAGATTGCTGTCAACTTTGCGATCTGACGCCCCTAGCCGACGGTGCGTCTCGTCCCGGAAGGAGCGTCCAAGCCGCTCTTGCCCTTCCGGGTGCATCGCGATCCGCATGCGGAGCGAATGGGGAAAGCGTCGAAGACGGAGGGAGCATCGTTCCTACGGGGATGCACGGCGAATGTCGATCGCCTAACAAAGATAAGAGGAGACGCTTCTTGCCGAGAGAATGGGGCTTCTCCAAGAAGCAAAGCGGAGCATGGAGGAGCAGATGCCCGAGCGAAACATTGCAGAATTGGATGCGGCTGCCAACAGCTTCAGGGAGTGGTGGTCGGCCGCAAAAGCCATTGGAAAAAAGGCTCAGGAGTGGGTATCCAAACACCTCTGGAATCGGGAACATCAATCGGACAATTCATCCCAAAAACCCCCTACGGCCACTCCATCCCCAGACCAGACCGGCCAACCCACGGGCCGAGATCCAAAGTCGGACGAGGTTCGTGGGGAAAAGCCCCCGTTCTCCGATACCCCCCACCGGAAGGACGAAGCGGAGCGGCAGCAAGAGCCGCTCTCTATCCAGCCGCTCAACGAGTGGGACGACAAAGAGTTGATGAAAAAGTGCTCCTTGCTTACGCCACTCTACGACCAATACCAGACAGGAGATAGTGTTCCATTGATCCAATCAACCCAAAAACCCCCTACGGCCACTCTATCCAAAGACCAGACCGAACAACCCACGGTCCAAGATCCAAAGTCGCTCCCCTCCGACCGCCTCCTGGCCACGCTCAACGAAAAAGTCGACACGCTTCAAAAAGATCTCACGGAACTGCGAAAAGAGATCCACGAGTATGGCGATCTCATGAAGGCTGCCGATAAAGACCGGAAACCCCGGGAGCACTCTTCTGCTCATCCGGTTGGCCGGAAGGATACGCTGAAGCGGGAAGCGCCCACCACTCCCGCGGAAGCCCGAGAAGCCTTTCACCAACTTCGGAAGCAATCCGAGGAAATCGGAGGCGAGACGCCAAAGGAAGAAAAGCGGCTCGAAGCCGAGTTTCGTCGGCTCCAAGAGCACGAGCAGAAATATTTTCACCAGGCACGACGGGTGGTGAACGATGTCTCCCAATTGCAGAAAGATGAGCGTTTTCATCCCGAACGCTTGGCCAATGACGAGGAAAAGCTGCGCCGCGATCGGCTGCTTCTGCGCGGGAACGAGCAAACCGTCCGCCACGATTCTCAGTCGCTCCAGCGCGATGCCGCCCGCTTCGGCAAGGAGCATCCCGAGATGAGAACGGAGACGAAGATCTTGGCCAAGGAAGCGGATCGCGAGACGAGCCACCTTCCGAGCATTTCTTCCGATAGTTCGCTACGCCATGGCTCCCATCTCTTCAGCCATGCGCAAAGGACCATGAGCTCTCTTCGCGAAAAAGCGCGGGGAGATCACTCCCCCACCCTCCCCATTGTCACTCAGGCTGGCAGGCATCTGCACATCTTCGAGAGCAGCCGTAAAGAGCTCCTTGCGCTCCACAAGAAGTACGAAGAAGACCTTCTCCGTGCCCAGAGAGACAGAGCTTTTCACCCGGAAGAGTGGAAGAGGCTTCGGGATGACCGCAGGCGCCTTGCTCAGGATCGAGCGGCAATCCAGAAAGACGAGCAAATATTGGGCAGAGAAGCCCACACCATCGGCCACCTCGCACACGAAATCGGTAGGCAAGACCCTTCTCTGCGCAAGGCGGCCCAAAACCTCGACCATCAGGTCAAGGAGGAAACCCGAGACGCCCATCGCTTCATTCCGCTTCGAGATCCTCGTGAGCGAGGCAGGGATCGCTGATCCCTTCCGGAGGAATCGTCAAGCTCCGTCCCATTTCTCCGGGTCGATTCCGGTCGTAAGAGCGCCGGGAAAGAGCGACGGCTGGATCTATCGATAGACCGGCACAGTCTGATAGGCCCCAGGATAGGCAACGTCGCTTGCCTGATCTTTCCGAGAGGGGACGTAGGTGCTCCGGTAGCTCGGATCATCGATTCGCCGGTTGTAGGGATAGAGCTCGTACTTTTTGCGTTCGGCCTCGTTTTGGGCGAGTTCGGCCAACGCTTGGGCCTTCCCTACCGGAATCCCCTTTTTGTAGGCGTCCATCTGTCGTTTATCGTAGTACTTGATTACGCCATACTCGCCCAAGGCGCTTACGCCCGCTCCCGCCGCGCCTGCTGTGCCGCTCCCCCCCGCCCCGCGTCCTGCAAAGTATCCTAGGGCACCGGCACCCCCGATACTTCCGTAACGGACGGCGGCGTCGGTCAGGGAGCGCGTCGGGCTATCATACTGGTTGTAGACTTCGTGAGAGCAACCAGCGGCGAGGATGGCGAAGCTGAGCGTGAGAAGGAAGAAAGGAATCTTCTTCACCAAGGATCCTCCGTGAGCGGTTATCGGTAGACGGGAACCGTCTGGTATTCGCCGGGATAGGTCACCCCGGTAGTCGGATCTTTCCGGGAGGGGATGTAAGCCGTTCGATAGTTGGGATAGCCGACTCTCTTTCCTTCCGGGGGAAGAGCATACTCTGCCTCCTTTTTCCATTTTTCGTTTAGGATCTGGGCAGTTAGCTCCGCCTTCCCGTCGGCCACCCCTTGGGCGAAGGCGTCCTTTCGTTTTCTGTCGTAGAACTTGTTGACCGCCCACTGCCCAAGCACCCCGACGCCGGCACCGACGGCTCCCGCGGTCGATGATCCTCCGATCGCCTTGCCGGCGAAGTACCCGCCTGTGCCTGCGGCGGCCATCGAGCCGTAGCGGACGGCGTTATCGGCTACCTGTTGGCCCGTGGAATCCCCCTGCATATAGGGCTGGCTGGCGCACCCTGCCAGCAGGACACCCGCAGCCAGACAGACGACGCCTCTCTTAGGGAATCGAAATGTTTTTTCGTGCATAGGTCGAAATGCCCCCCGTTTTGTCTTCTATTAGGTTTTCCCAAAGGAGGCGGTCGGTGAGAATTGCTGTCATGATCGCCTGCTCGAGCTTCCGCATCTCGGAGGTCCAGGTGAGCTCCCCCGCCTTCGCGTGGGCCATGCGCTTGACGACCGCGCGAAGGAAGAGCGGATTGTCTCTTAGGGTGACGGTAAATGCATGGTTCCAACCGTCGAGTGCTTCCTTTCGGGAAAGAATCCATTGTGCTATGATGGGCGACTGATCACCGAATTTTGCGACAAGAAAGACCGATCTCTCCCAACTCTCCCGAAAAGAGGGATCGGTAAGGCAGCGGATAAGGATCTCGCGCGTGGCGGTTGGATCCTCGGCTAGGATGCGGAGAAGATCGATCGATTTTCCGAGCGATCGGGCTACCTTTTCCGCAAGCGATCGTGCCTCCGGCCGCTCCAAGACATTTTTGGTTGCCGTGACGAGGACGCTATTGAGATCGCTGAGCCCGTCGGAATGGAGGACGGCTTGAACTAGTCGGTTGCGATCTGGAACGGACTCCCAGAGCACATCCCAGACTCGACCGCAGGCGTCCCCAACCGCATAATCCCATGCGGCAATGGAGCGGAGCGCGTCCTCGGGGCCGCCGTAGGCGACCAAAGTGTCTGCGGCACGCTGACAAGCGCTCTTGGCCCCGGGCAGGAAGGCGAGCCCACCGTAACCTCGCCAAAACTCTTCGGGGTTGGCGCGCCAAGTCACCAGGAAGAGGCGGCGGATTTCCTGTGCAACCCCCACCTCCCGCTGCAACCGATGGAGGATGAACTCCCAGCCGGTTCCGCTTGCCCACTGCGAAAAGGATTCCACAAAGACCTGAGCTTCCTCGCCCATGACCGGATTCTCTTTTCCAAGAGCTTGCCGCATCTGGTCTCCGGCCCGTTGGAGCCAGGCGGCATACTCGCGCACCGTCACCCGGGATTGCGGACGCGATGCGATCCATCGGCCGAAGGAAACGAAAGCTTCCTGGTCGTTGTGAAGCAGAGTGTCATTCCAAGCCAAGGCGCATTCTGGGATAATCTGCACGAGGGTTGGAAAAACCGATGCGAGAAAGGGGAAGCTCTGCGCGGTTCCCTCATCTCCATTCATGAAGAGCGAGCTCCAGGCAGAGTCATCCCTTTCGAAAAACGATGCCAGGACGCCGCCGATCGAGAGGAGGGAGGTGCGATCGAGCTCTCCCCGAGAGCAGCTTCGGCGGATGTCGGCTGCACTCTTTCCTCGAGTTGCGCCGCACAGGCTCCACCACGAGGACTCTTCCAATTGTGTGGCCAGTCCGATCTGTCCTTCCCATACCGTCTCCAATGCCTTCCGGACGATCTCTTCCTCTTGGCGAAGTGCTTGGATCAGCGCTTCCCGAGTCGCTTGCGCGGCGGCTTCCGCTGGTCGGGTCAGGTGCCAGAGGAGAAAATCGGCGTAGCGCTCATCCGTCAAAAGAAGAGAAGAGAGCTTCTTTTTTGCCAGCGGAAGGAGGCCCCCGCCCGCTCGGGCACCCACCAAAGCCTCCCAGAGCCACTTAGGTCGGCCGATGGGAGTCGGGTGGAGGAAATCGATGGCAAAATAGTGGCGGACGAAATTGTCCCCTTCCATCGAACCAAGAGAGCTTTGCAGGGTCCGCACCAGCCAGTAGCGGCTTGTGGACGCAACGAGAAGACGCTCGAGGTACTCCTTGAGAAGAGGAGGATCCTCGACAAGATTCTGCCAAGCGATCTCCCAGACAGTGTCATAAAACGTCGCCTCTTTCTTTGGAAAGGTGGTCAAAAGCAGAAGTGCTCCTCCCCCCTCTCCAGTCAGAGATCCCAGCCTTTTTCCTGTCTCCCACGTCGCCTCGAGGCCTTCCGGCTTCTTGGGCGGGAGCAAAAGGCAGCGCATCGCCGTCTCCATGACGGATCCGGGAAAGGCGTCGCGGTCGTCATGCTTCCACGCTTCAAGCGCGAAGAGAGCGGCTGGGTAATCGGATGGCGTAGTGAGCAAGTAATCCCGGATTGCACTCAACGCCCGTAGATTTGCGGAGAAGCTCGTCCAAAGGCTGCAGTGGCCTTCGCGCGCTAGCTCCTCGACTTGTTCCCGGGCGGTCCGACTTCCGACTCGGAGGATCTCGAAAGCTTGGGTCAGGGCATCGGCTAGGAGCCCATCCCCGCGTAGGAGATCTCGCTGAACGAGCGCCGCACCCCCCTCCCTCTGAAGAAACCGGAGCAGGATCGTGTCGAGCCAGTCGGCTCGAAGAAAGTCGCGGGAGTTTCCCGAGGCAATGAGCCATTTCAAGGCTCGGTCCTTCCACCCAGTTTGGGCGAGGACCGGGTCACGATCGATCGCGTCGGGAAGCGTTGCCGCTGGAAGCAGGATCGCTTCGCCTCCGATCCAGAGGCACAGCAAGAGCGTTGTCGATCGAGGCAGGACGAGGCTGCGAAGCCGCTTCATCGAATCGCCGCCGCTCGCAGAGGAACGTTTGATCTCTTCGCCGCTTCTTCCCGCACTCCGATTGGGAATTGGCGAGCCAAGGCTCCGAGGGCTTGGGTGAGGTCGTTCGGAAAGGCCTCCCGAGCCGCTTTCCAAGCTGGAAGATCGGCGGGAGTGGTCGTCGTGAGCCAATATTCCTCCGGCTCGATTTCAACCCGCACGATCCCAGACAGAGCATCGGCGCCTCTGCCTCGGAGATAAAAGGCCTCCCGCCAGAGTTCGACTTCTCCATCGGGGTGGAGCCGCGCGGCGTTCCGCAGGTTGAGCAGACAGTCCCGCTGTCCTTTTGTCAGCTCGAGTTCCCTTACGGCGAATTCGACATGCTGCTCACTTCCCTGTTGCAGCATGATCCAGGTGTCGACGTTTTGGATTACCGCCTTGGCCACCTTGGAGCTGTCGGTCAGATCGAGGATCGCCTGTGACTCGCCGACAATGGCGCATCGCTTCTTCCGATAAGTTTTGAAAGCATCGACGATCAAGTTTGCGGTCGTCGAGTTGTTGATATGTTGCCACATCTCTCCAAAGACGAGAATCTTGAAGATCTCGGGATGCGAGAGAATCATGTCGCTCACGAACAGCGCGGACATGGGAATCAGCGCGGAAGCCAAATTTTCGTCTTTGGAGACATGCTCGAAATCGAAATGGACCACCCTGCTTTTGAGATGAAATTGGGTCTCTCCGTTGAACCAGGATCGGTAGCGACCTTCGATAAACGGTTTTAGCCGTTCCGCGAGAAAGCGCGCGTCCGAGCGGTAGGCGAGCTGGCGGGAGAAGTCGCTGAGAGTGACAAGACGCTCCCGATTCTTGACCGCGTTGGAAAACGTCTGCCGGGTGATCGCTTCCAGGATATTTCGTTCTTCGGTCGAAAGGCCTTTCTCCTCGCCGGCGTTTGCAAGGATCTCCAGGCAGTTGATCACCTTGGAGAGTTCCGCATCTTCGGGCTCCCGGAGCTCTCCAGACTCGGTGGCGCCCACATAAACCTGGAAGGGGTTAAAGCAGATCGGGCGATCCGCTTGGAGCCGGATCGTCGTTCCCCCAACGAGCTCGACCAGCCGATCGTAGCTCGATCCCTTGTCGATGATGAGGAGGATGGAGTCGGGAGCGAGATGGCGGAGGACGATCAGCTGCGCCAGAACGCTCTTTCCCGACCCCTTGACCCCGCTTACGTAGAGCATCGTGGCTCCTTCGTTCCGCTTGTCCTCGAGATTGAGGGCGACCAGGCCCCCAGTCGTGTTCCCAAAGAGGTGAACCGGCTTTTCCTCGCTCTCCAGTCCTCGGAAGATCGGGAGAAGATCGGCGGCCATTCGCCCGCGAACGAGCAGCGGCCGGAGCAAGGGAGCGTAGATGCCCGGCATCTCGGTCATAAGGACAGGCAGGAGGCTCGAGCGCTCGATCCATCCGCGAGCGCGAGAGAGATCGCCGAAGCGATTGAGAAGCTGTTTGGCTCGGCGACGAAGCTCGTTCGGATCTTTGTGCCAAAAGTGGATCGTGAGCTGGATCTGCAGGAGGTCGTCGGCACCCGAGCGGATATCGCTCAAGAGCGATTGCGCCTCCTCAATCTGCATCCAGGCTTCGATATTTTGGACTCCCGAATCCTTCCGGTCGTCATGCGGCTTATAGAGCGAGTCGATCAGGTTCAGGCCCATTCGCATCCGTTGGTCGGCCCAGTCGATCCGGCTTCGCAGCTTCTCCATCTCGGCCAATTTGTTTGTCCGCCGGACGATTAAGCTGACTCGGACGTCCCGGAATGGGAGGCCGACGGTCAATCGCTCCATGTCTCTCGGTCGTGTTTCCAATGGAAGACCGACCATGGAAACCAAGCCATGGGCGTAATCCCCGATCTGGAGATGATCGGGTTCGACGAGGACTTCCTGGAGCATCCAGGAGTCGACGAAGGGCATCCGATTATATTCGTAATTGATCCGGGTGCCGTTCTCTACGGCGAGGCCGGGATTCCAGAGACGAAAAAAGTAGTCGGCTATCCCGTTCGCATCGAGCGCGTTGATTCGGGCACCCGCTCGGCGCGCCGTATCGGCGAAGACCGTTTCCGCCATTTCCAGGCTGTGGGTCGCTGCTTCGAACTCGGCACGAGTCAACCGGCGTCGTTGGATTGCGGGCGCGCCACGGTCGCTGATCCTTTGCGTCCATTCGCTTCCCATTCCTACGGAGTAGCGATTTGGAACGGCGGTGAGAATGGTATGGGTCTCGATCCAGACGAGCTTGCGGCGAAACATCCGGTCGAATAGACGCTTAGCCTTGTTCTCTCGCATCGGAGCAGTCGCCGGATGAGTGGGTATGCCCGCAAACTCTTCCAGGATGGGGCCGTAATCTCCATTGCAGGTGAAGACATGCTGCGTCTGGGCAATTTCCGGAGGAAGTTGCGTTAGGATCAGGCGGAGCTGCTCCTGAAGCTCCGTCAATCGTTCCGGACTGGCGATGTCGGCTTGGGGAAAATAGGTCCGATAAAAGCCATGAACTGCTCCAAACTTATCGATAAGATATTTATCGTAGAGTCCTGCGTACGGACAGGCATCGCTCCAGTCATGGAATGTTCGCGCCTTCTTGGCGCTGAAAAGCTGCGGTTTTTGCCAAATGCGCTGGGCTGGAGCGAAAAGGGAGCTCTTCATGAGTCGTGCTCGGAGAAAAGCGTCGCGGGGTCGAACGGGGCCGTAACATTGTGAAAGCGATGCTCGTATCGCTTCGGGAACTGCTGGTAATCCGCCATCAGTTTAAGAAAGTCCTTCGGCTTATCGCTTAAGTAGATGCGGAGGAAGAGATAGATCACGATGAAGGCGATAAGGCAGAGGAAGAAGTTCTTCGTGATCTTATGCAGCGTGATGAAGGCAAGTGCTGGAACGAAGATGAGGGGGCCTTCGAGACCGAGGAAGGTATCCTTTTGGTTCGCCAACACCACCGAGCGCGTTACAGGCAGCCCTTCCTTGGTTTCCCGGCGCTCTCTCAGGTTGGCGAATGAGTAGGCCGGTTGAAAGCCGACCATGCCGTGGCTGCGGTTCGTCATGAGCTTCCATGGATTCGAAACGCGCCTTGCTTTTCTTGGGCATGGCGCTCACTGCACCTGACGAGCGACCCATCCAGAAGCCATTTATCGTTGTTCTCGGATTTATGGACTTCCCGATCCCGAGAAAGCTTGGAGGAAGATTTGTCCCAGTCCCGTCGCACTCACGATCACTAGGGCGCCCGCAAAGAAAGCGAACCAGCGCTCCATTTCAACGGTGTGAATCGAATGCGAGAGCCCTAGGTAGATCGTGTAGAGGGAGAGTAACTCCAAACTGACCGGCGTCAGGATCTGTTCGTAGGCCGCCTGGATGACGGAGATCACCGGCTGCGAGAGGCTCGATGTTTGTGCGAGAATAAGCGGCAGAGAATTCATCTTTTTTCGTTTTGCCGCTCTTTGAGAAACGATCATCAAGCCCTTTCCGAAAGCAGATCCTTCCGGAGAAGCTCGACAAGGTCACCCTAATGCTGTCCCATGGCACCAGAGTTGGCCATTTGCGCAATTCCGTTCGCCAATTGGGGCCCTCCGTAAATCACCCCAGCGGCTACGAGAGCTCCGATTGTGAATGCTGGTCGATTGAAAAACCACATCACCCCGCCAAAGACCAGCATCGCCAGAGAGATTTGAAACGCGTAATCGGTGAGTACCTGTCGGGCGTAGACGATGGGTTGGGAATAGCCGCTCGCTCCGCTCGTGCTTGGCACTACCGATGCTTGCGCCCAGAGCGTGTCTGCGGCGGAAAGCACGAAAAGCACCAACAGGAGACCCAAGAAAGCTCGAGACCAATACGGCGGAAAGTTTGTTTTCATATATTCTGCTATAGGACAGGAGCGGCCTTGCCGCCCGAATCTCCCCTGAATGGGCGAGCGGAGAAGGGATGGCCGATTCTCTCTGCTTTATAGCCGTGGCGATTCCCCCAACCCCTTGTGGATTGCGAATGTCCGTTCGCGGCGCGGCTTCGATCTTATTCCGCGCTTCGAGATTCTGAAACAACCTCTTCCGTCTCTTCTCGGATAGGGGGTTCTCCTGGCAGGTGGAGAAGGACGACATCCGGCCAGCGAAAGGAAGCACAAGCACGAATTTCTGGGTCGCTTGCATTCTGCAGAGCGGGAACGAAAGGGGAGAAGACGTTTCGGCGGTGGATGAGCGCCGTCGACGATCGCCATGCCCCCTTCCCTGTCCAGCGAAATTCCTTCTCACCCGCATTTCTCGGAAGTTCGATCCAGACGTCGGAGGCGACCGGAAGGAATGTTCCGTCCGCTTCGCGGAAGAGGCTAAGAACCTGGGAAGCAGAGATGCGCGGCGCCCGGACGAGGAGCGGCGAATCCTCTCCCAAAACCACTGCGGCTTGAAAAAGAAAATGGCCATTTCCCTCCGAGTCGATCCAGAGAGGAATTGGCGGACTCTCCTCTCCGTCTGGATGGATCCATCGGGCGAGCCAATATCCCGTGCCATCCGCTAAATAGAAGGCTTTGCGCATGACTTGCGGAAGGAGATTCCGCAACGACGCCGGCGCCGACACGGCGGCTTTTGGTTGCGGACGCGGCGGCGGCGCAAGACCTTCCTTCGTAGGGAAAGGGTCTTGCCATCCCCCTTCCCCTGTCTTCGGGGCCGCGGTCTGCTTTGGGTTGCCCAGGAGGTCGGGAATTTCCCGAGCCGAGAGGGGCCGGGATCCAATGTGCCAGGCTACCAAGAACGAGCCGAAGATGGCGCAGCTTGCAAAAAATCGTCTATACCGTTGCGCCATCTCACCTTACTGGAAGCGGGTAACGAGGATCGCTGGCGTTCGGAGGCGCCACAGGAGGGCTCTCCTGCTCGGCGATGCTGGATTCGGGCCTATTTCTCTCGCCTTCCTTCGCATCGGACAATTTTCCTTCCGCCTTCATCGCTTCTAGAACTTCGATATTGCGTAAGAGGGCCGCTTGTCTTCGCGCCAGCGCTGCAATTTCCCGTTCGAGTTCTCGTTTCTGCCCTTCGCCGTTGGAAGTGACCAAAAAGATCTTTCCGTCTTTGGCGGAGACCTCGAAAAGCCCCGAGTTCTTGAGCGGGACGATGAGATCCTCCGGAGAAATGCCATGAGGTTCGATCGAGATGACGAGGTTGCCCCCCAGCTCTCGGGCGATTCTCTTGAGCTCCATCAATTCGCGTGTCCGAAAATCGAGAACGATTCCTGGATCTGGTGTTTCCGGAGGTTGCGGACCCTTGCTTCCCTTCTCGATCGACCCGTTCGTTTGCTCTCCATCGTCAGAGGCGTCGATCGGCGACCTGTCTGAAGGAATCAGTGGAGCGGTCGTGTGCGACCTGGATGGATCGTCGCTCTTCTCGTTTGCGACGCTTCTTGTTTCGACCTCCGTTTTCTTTGATGTCCTGAGACTGGCGACTCCTGGCGCTTCGGGACGAACGGGTGGAAGATCGGCCCATGCTCCCGCTCCCCAAAACACGGCAAGACAGACGATCCCGATCTTTCTCATCAAGATTCTCCTTCTCCCGTTTGCTCGAAAGTGTTCCCTTCTCTCTCCTTCGTCGGTTGTTGCGCCTGTCTACGGAGAATCCTCGGCTGGCAGCACGATTGGTTCGAGCTTTACTCGAATGGTATTAGGATAGAGGTGGATTCGGACCCTCCTTGAACCCTTCCTTCCCCTGTCCAGGAATGGCTGGGAGGGCTTTGGCGGAGCCGGCGAAGGCGTTCGCCATCGAAGCGTCCGGGGCGACGGCGGGAATGAACCCTTCGCGATCGAGCCCCGCGGACCAAGCGGCCAGGCAAGAGCCCAGCGCCGTTGCCACCAGGGCAATCTCTCGATGCAGTCTGCACCATCCGGCGATCAGCGAATCCGCCGCTTCCGGTTTCCGACGCAGCGCCCACCAGAGGCTCATCAAGGGAAGGAGCGCGCCCAGAAATAGGGTGGAGCAGACGCTGACGGCCACCGTGCAGAATCCGATTAATTCCGCCACGATCTCATATAACCCCAAGAGGATCGACCCGGGCCGCTCCGGGACGAGAGACCAGAAAGTGAGGAGCAGGGCCTTTTTCCCTATCAACCCCTTGAGCATTTCGGCCCCGGTCTCCCGCAATTCCTCAAAAAGGCCCTTTTCTCCGAAGACCGATGAGTAAAGGGTGGTGAGAGCGAGGTAGGAGGTGGCGGAGACGAAGTGCCAGAGGATCGGCAGCAGAGAAGCGGCAAAAAAAATCTGGAGCCAAATTCGCAGGATCCTCGGCGCAGGACTCAACAAAAGGACCGGAAGCGCGACGAGCCCCGCCGCCATGGTCAATTCCCAGAGCAGGCTACTGCCACCGCAAGAGAGAAGATGGAGCGCGGAGAAGAGAAAAAAGCCGATCCCGAGGAGCATCAGACAGAGGAGCAAAAGAAGCTTCAGAAATTTTCTCTCCGACAAAAGAAGCAGGCTGTAAATCGCACTTTCGAGCTTCTTGCCTGGAAGAATATCTCGATGGGTCGCGGCCACCAGGGCCTGCCGAGTTTGATTGACGAGGAAGCGGCGGGCGCTCGATCCCCCTTCGGGAAAACCCAAGACCCGTTCCCGGGCATAGATCGGAGAGAGCTTGCTTTTGTCCGGATCGTTCCAGGGACCGAGCCAATTTCTCCACCACTGTCGGATGTTCGTGCCCTGTGCGCCTTCCGGGGAGAGGCGGGCTATACGGACGCAGGTGATCCGTGCCGCGTGCGACAAAAGGCCCTTGGATGGGTGGAAGAGCGTCTCGGGCGCTTTGAGAAACAAGAGGAGAGAGAGCAGAAGATAGAGAGCGACGTTGGCCGCGGACTCGGCGATCGATTGTTTGCGTGCAATGCGCCATGCGGCGATCCCGATGGCGATCGCAAGGCAAAACGGGGTGATCTCGTGATTCCATTGTCGCGCCCGGCAATAGAACCAGCGCCCCACCCGATCCGCGGCGAGATTGAGCGATTCGACCCCCCGATCCAGAGGATCGCCGGCGTGCTCCTTTGGAGAAACGGCCGCAAAGCCTGAAACGGAGCTTACCCAGAGCAACATGGCGCCAATGAAGGCGACAAATTTGTGCTTCATGGCTCCTTTGTGCGTCGATCGGCTCCGAGCTGTCAGCCTCGCGAAAACAAAGGAGACTCCTGAGACAAGGGAGGCTGCTTCTCCCAACTCGCACTTAACAAATAAGAAGTGTTAACATGAATAGAGCGATCTCCGGGAATAAGCTATTTCGGGAGCAATTCCTATGACTCGGCTCGTCTGGCAGGAAGTCTTTATCCCTTCTTAACGTTATTTGCGCCGGAGAGCGCCGAGGCGTAGATGTTTCGCATATCTTTGGTACAAATAGATTTCTGCTTCTATTTTGGCGAGGAGAGCGTTGCCCCTCTCAGAGAGCGTCCTTGAAGTCGCTTTCGCGGGAACTCACTGAACAGGAATTGGTAATAATAACTATGATAAAAAAATCACACAAACGTAACATACGACTCTCTCAATTTTTATTTAACGTCTGTTGTCGAAGAGACTCTCTTTTCGGAAATGAAAGGAAGGAGGAGAAATATGGAGGTGGTGCGAAGGAAGAGAAAAGGACTCAGGTGGATCGTCCGTGGAAGGGAACATTCGAAGGAATACGAAGAGCAGTTCGCAGAAGAGCGACCTTGGCTCTTGGCGGCTCGATCGGGCGATCCCGAAGCTTTGCGATGGCTCTGCGACCACACGGAGGCTGCCCGGAGAGAAGCGGCGCGCTTCTATCTGCCCGGAAGGCCGGATCAGTGGCCGGACGCCGAAAACGTGGGTTGGATCGGGGTTGTGGATGCGCTGGCCCGTTGGAAGGTTTCCACAGGTGTCCGCTTTCTCGATTATGCCGTGCATCACATCGGCAATCGTGTCCGGGAGTTCGCTCAAGCCCATCGGAGCCCCGTACGACGGCCCGCCTGGCTCTTCCGCGCCTATCGAAAGATGGAGAGGCTGCTGGAAGAAGGACTGGAATGGGAGGAGGTCGTCCAACGAGCGGGCTGCTCGGAATCGACCCTTGCGTCGGTCGTCAGCGTCTATCGGGAAGATCTGAGTCTCCATGTCCAGCTCGGACGATCTGGCGATGAGGATGACCGGACCGCCCTCGATCTTTTGCCCGCTCCCGAAGAGAGGAAAACAGGAGAAGATTGGGAGCGGGAAGAGCGGTTGCTGATCCTCAAAATGCTTCTTTCCGAATTGGATCCAGAGGCTCGTCACGTCGTTTGTCTCTCCTTCGGCCTAGGAGCGGCCGAGAGCCGCTCCTTGACTTCCCGGGAGATCGCGAAGCGGATGGGGCTGACTCGGCAACGGGTCGAGCGCATTTTGGAAAAGGCCTTGCGGTCGATGAGACTGGGCTTCCTGCGCCAGGAACGCTGTTCTGCCCTCCATCCCCTCCCCCTGGGAGTGGGTGTGGGCCAACTCAGCAGGACTGCTCCTTTTGATGAGGAACTTGCGGAGGAAATCGCATGAACGACTCTTGCCTCAAGCTCATTCCAATCGATCAGATCGTCCCCTCCCCCCACAATCCGAGAAAGAGTTTTTCCGATGAAGAGTTGGAAGAGCTCGCGCAATCGATCGAGCGTCATGGCCTGATCCATCCGATTCTCGTCACGCCGCGGGAAGACCGGAGCTATCAAATCGTCGCCGGAGAACGCCGTTGGCGTGCTTGCCGAAGAATCAAGCGCGCTACGGTGGAATGCTTTGTCCGGGAGCTTGACGAAAAGACCGCGATCAGCATCGCTGTTATGGAAAATGTCCAAAGGTCGGGTCTCAATCCCATCGAAGAGGCTGCGGGTCTCCAGGCCTTGATCGACGTGGGGAAGATGAGCTTGCGGGAGGCGGCTTCGGTAGTGGGCAAGGGACGAGATTACATCGCTCGGATGCTCTCGCTCAATCGTCTTCCAGAGGCTGCCAAGGAGGCGATCCGTACCGGGAGGATGGGGAGAAGGACCGGCTGGTACATTGCCCGGATTCCTCTAGCCGAGCTCCGTTCCCTCGTAACGTCGGAGGCGTTGACGAAACGGCTTTCTACGGCAGAGGTCGCAAAGCTCGTACTCGAACATTATCTCCTAGATTTGCGGAAAGCCGATTTTCCCCTTCATAGCCAGGACCTCCTGCCCGACACCCCCTCTTGCTTGGATTGCCCAAGGCGCACTGGGAACGCTCCGGATCTCTACTCCGACATTGCCGATCCGATGGTCTGCACCGATCCGGACTGCTTTGCGCGAAAGCGAGAGGCGGATTGGAACCGGCGATGCCGGAAAGCGCAAGCCGAGGGCAAAGAGGTACTTTCCGACAAGGAAGCGGTCGATGAGTTTGTTTTGGGTACCGCGCAGTTGATGCAAGAATCGCGATATATTGATTTAGAGGCAAAGTGCCCGTGGGACCATGCGGGACGAAGATGGAGCTCTCTTCTGGCGGAAGAGCTCCAACGAGACAATGGATCTAAGCTACGCCTTTACCTCGCTCGAAGTCCGGTGGGAACGATTCATCAACTTCTGCTGAAGGAAGAAGCTCTCCTGGCGCTCAAACGGCGGGGCCACTCCTTCGCTCGCAAGGCGCACGCGGCTCTCAGCGAAGAAAGCATTCGGAAGCAAAACGAAAAGCAGCGAACAGAATTCATCCGAATGAGCTGTCGCTCATTCGTTTCGCAAGCAAGCCAAAGGGCCGCCGAACGAACCGACGTCGATCTCAGCGATCTCTTCCTCGGCTGCGTTCTTCGGCTTGTGCCGCGATTGGTGGTGTGTGACGTCTTCGAGCGGCATTCGGAAAAGTTGGGCACGCACGAAGAGACGGTGGAGATTGCCCTTTCACTCGATCCTTCCAGACAACGCGCCTTGCTCGTAGATCTGCTCTTCAGCGCGGAACTGGAAGCAGAACGCCTTCAAAGGGTTCCTGATCTCCTTAGGAAGCTCTGCGAACGACTCGAGATAGATGTCGAAAGCGTCTGCCGAGAGGTCGAGCCCGTGCTTGCCATGGACAAGGGCTTGCCGCAGCGATCGGGCCGGCCGCCGAG